>DATFGV010000267.1:0-4986 GCA_035249115.1 Vineibacter sp. | reverse complement strand
GCCAGGGCCAGCGTTTCCAGGGCCCGCTCGCGCAGCAGGCGCTCCAGGCGATCCGGCAGATCGGCGTCGACCACCACCTGGTGGCGCGCCGCGCGACCGAACGCCTTGCGCGCCATAGCCCGTTCAAGCGCGGCGCGCGTCGCCGTCACCCACAGGCCGCGGCCTGGCAGCTTGCGCGCCAGGTCGGGCACGATGCGGCCGTCCGGCGCGACCACGAAGCGGATCATCGCCTCGGGCGCCTTCGACTCGCCGGTGGCCAGGCAGGTGCGCGACGGCGCCGCGCCACGCTCGGGCGCGACCGCCGCCGGGCTTTGTGCCGTCTCTTCGACCACGACCTGCACGCGACCTCCGCGATCCCGACACGCCTATGCTTGCGCCGCTTCGGCGGGCGGCGTTTCGCCTTCGAACCAATGCGCCCGCGCCGCCATGATGATGGCGTTGGCGGTGTCAGCCTCCATCTCGTCCTCGCCGACGATCTCGCGCAGCTCGTCGCCCGCCAGATCGGCGAGATCGTCCAGTGTCTTCACGTCCTTCTCGCCCAGCTTCACCAGCATGCCCGGCGTCAAGCCCTCGACCGCCTTGAGCTCGTCGGTGACGCCAAGCTCGACGCGGCGCTTCTCGAACTCGGCGTCGCGCGCCTCGATGTAGGCCAGCGCCCGGCGCTGCAGTTCACCGGCCAGCTCCTCGTCGAAGCCCTCGATCGACGTCAGGTCCCCGAGGTCGGCATAGGCGACCTCCTCGATCCGGGTGAAGCCTTCGGCCACCAACAGGTGCGAGATGACCTCGTCGACGTCCAACGTGGTGCGGAACATCTCGGCCCGTTCGCGGGTCTCCTTTTGACGGCGCTCCGACTCCTCGCTCTCGGGCACGATGTCGATGTCGCGGCCGGTCAGGATGGCGGCCAGGCGCACGTTCTGGCCGCGCCGGCCGATCGCCAGCGACAGCTGTTCGTCGGGCACCACGACCTCGATCGTGCCCTTGTCCTCGTCGAGCAGCACCTTGGCGACCTCGGCCGGGGCAAGGGCGTTGACCACGAAATTGGCGGTGTCGGGCGACCACGGGATGATATCGATCTTCTCGCCCTGCAGCTCCTGCACCACGGCTTGCACGCGGCTGCCGCGCATGCCGACGCAGGCGCCGATCGGATCGATGCTGGGATCGTGGCTCAGGACGGCGATCTTGGCGCGGCTGCCGGGATCGCGCGCCACCGCCTTGATCTCGATGATGCCGTCGTAAATTTCCGGCACTTCCTGGGTGAACAGCTTGGCCATGAACTGCGGATGGGTGCGCGACAGCCGGATCTGCGGCCCGCGCTGCTCCTCGCGCACGTCGTAGATGTAGGCGCGCACCCGGTCCGACGGCCGCAGCGCTTCGCGTGGAATCGATTCGTCGCGGCGGATGATGGCCTCGGCCCGGCCGCCGAGATCGACGATGGTGTTGCCGAAGTCGACGCGCTTGACCGTGCCCGACACGATCTCGCCGACGCGGTCCTTGAACTCCTCGTATTGCCGCTTGCGCTCGGCCTCGCGCATGCGCTGGGTGATCACCTGCTTGGCGGTCTGGGCGGCGATGCGGCCGAAATCGATCGGTGGCAGCTCGTCGGTCAGGAAGTCGCCGACCTGCGCGTCGGGATTGCGGCGCTGCGCTTCGGGCAGCGCGATCTGGGTGTTCTCGTTCTCGACCGCGTCGACCACCTGCATGAAGCGCAGCAGCTTGATGTCGCCCGACTTGCGGTCGATCTCGGCGCGGATGTCATGCTCGAGCCCGTACTTGGAGCGGCCGGCCTTCTGGATCGCCAGCTCCATCGCCTCCAGCACTTCCTCGCGGTCCAGCCCCTTCTCGCGCGCCACCGTATCGGCGACCTGGATCATCTCCAGGCGGGGGATGTCGGCTGTCGTGGCCATTGCTCGTCGCTCCCGTATCCAGTTCCGTGTGGCGCCGTCAGTGCGTCGCCGCCGGCGCGCCGTCGTTGGCGGCCGTCAATTTTCCGCTCTCGGCGATCAAGGCGTCGGTTAGCACCAGCTTGGCGCGCGCCACGCCCGCCAGCGGCAGGCGGACCTCGGTGCCGTCTTCCAGGCGCAGCCGCGTCTCTTCGCCATCGAGCCCAAGCAGCACGCCCTTGAAGCGCTTGCGCCCGTCCAGCGGTTCGTCCAGCTCGACTCGCGCTACGTGGCCGGTCCAGCGCTCCCAATCCTTGCGCCGCACCAGCGGTCGATCGATGCCGGGCGAACTCACTTCAAGGGTGTAGGCGCCGGCGATCGGATCCTCGACATCGAGGATCGCCGAGACGCTGCGGCTCAGCCGTTCGCAGTCGTCGATCGTCATTGCCTGACCGTCGCGACGCTCGGCCATGATCTGCAACCGGCCATCGCGCCCGCCGCCCGCCAGCATGACGCGCACGAGGTCATAGCCCAGACCTTCCGCCGCCGGGCCCACGATGCCTTCGATCCGCCGTTCCAGCTCCGTCACGCCGCCTCGTCGTTCAGCCGCGGTCGCGCCTGTGCAACGCCCTGCATGGGAATTGGCGGCGGAAACAACGAGAGCGGGCTTTTGGCCCGCTCTTTGTTGTTAGGTCCGCCGAACGGGACCGCTATGTGAGGGGGCATATAGGTAAATCACGGCCGGGAGTCCAGCGGAATCCGGCCTCGCGGCGGCTACCACAGGCGCCGGATCGGGTAGGCGTCGAAGGATTGTTCGATCGACACAAGTGCCACTTCCTCCACCATCGCCTGAGCGATCAACAGACGATCGAAGGGATCGCGCGACGGACCGGGCAAAGCGCCGGCAATCTGGGCGTGCGCGACGGAGATTGATAACGGCCTAAAGTTCTGCTCTGCAACGTAACCGGCCACGTCGCGCGCAACCAAGGCCGCTTGAGGTAGTTTGCCGATCCGATATTTGGTGGTGATCTCGAACACTGAAACCGCACTGACAAACACGTCCGGGTCGTTGTCGATCGCATGTCGCGCCGTCTCTGGCAGCTTGGTGTCGCCGGCGGCCCACCAAATCAGCACATGGGTGTCGAGGAGCAACGCCATGCCCCTCATCCACCCTATTTCATGCCCCAAAGTTCCAGTTCTTCCTCTGTCAGCGGATCCCAAAACGCGTCGTCGAGCGCGACCAGCCCCTTGTGACTGCCGAAATGTCGTCTTGGCGCCTTCGGCGGCAGGACGGGCACGAGCCTGGCGACCGGCTTGTCGCCCCGGGCGATGATGATTTCCTCGCCTGCCTCAGCGCGCCGCACGAGTTCCGAAAAGCGCGTTTTGGCGGCATGGATCTTGACGGGCTTGACCATGTCGGCGGGCCTCAAAACACACCTAGAACGTAACCGATCGAGTGGACTAAGTCCAGTGGCCTTAGTCTATTAGCCTTAGTCCAGTGGACTAAGGCCACTCATGCCTACCGCCGCCTTAACCTGAGGAAAGTCGGGCGGCGGCCTGCGAGCATTTTTTGCTCGTAGCGGGTCGGCGGCCAATCCGCCGGGCGCTGCCGCCAGTCTGCCAGTCCCTCGGCCAGCCACTCAAAGCCGGGATGCAGGCAGGTCTGCTCGACCATCCACGGTAAATGGACCGGATCGTCTGTCGCCAGGCGCAGCTCAGCGTCAGCAACCATCAGCACCGCCAGGCGGTCGAGCGTCTCGCGGCAAATGAAGCGGCGCTTCTCGTGGCGCGCCTTGGGCCATGGATCGGGAAACAGCACGAAGGCACGACCCAGCGACGCCGGCGGCAGGGCAGCCATCACGAATCGCGCATCGTTGTCGAACACGCGAACGTTGCTGACCCCAGTGCGCTCGATCTGGGCCAGGCACTTGGCGATGCCGTTGATGTAAGGCTCGCAGCCGATCAGCCCGACCTCGGGGTTGCGCTCGGCCTGCCAGACCAGGTGTTCGCCCGAGCCGAACCCGACCTCCAGCCAGTATCCGCCGGGCATCGGCCGGCCGAACAGCGCCGGCAGGTCGAGCGGCGCGGCGTGATCCTTGGGATCGAGGCTATGCGCCACCGGCAGCAGCAGCTTGGGCAGCAACGTTTCGAGCAGGCCCTGCTGGCCGGGCCGCAGCTTCTTGCCCTGCCGGCGACCATAGAGCGTGCGCCGGCGCCCGCCATCACCAGGAGAGTCCGAGCGCAGGGTCATGGCCATCAGCCCGAGCGTCGCGGCAGGCGGTTCCGCAACGCATAGAGCAACTCCAGCGCCTGGCGCGGCGTCAGTTCGTCGGGATTGACGGCGGCAAGCTCCTTTTCGATTTTGGACTCCTTTGCCGCGATGCCCGCCGCCGGCCGCTGTGGCGCCGCCGCGAACAACGGCAGGTCGTCGGCCAGCCGGGTCACGGCACCGGATTGTTCGCCCTTTTCCAGCGTCGCCAGCACCGTCTCGGCGCGCTCGACAACCGCCGGCGGCAGCCCGGCCAGCTTGGCGACGTGGATGCCGTAGGAGCGGTCGGCGGCGCCGGGCGCCACCTCGTGCAGGAACACCACGTCGCCCTGCCATTCCTTGACCCGCATGGTGTAGGGCTTGAGCGCCGCCAGCCGGGCTGCCAACGCCCCCAACTCGTGAAAGTGGGTGGCGAACAGCGCCCGGCAGCGATTGACCTCGTGCAGGTGCTCCAACGTCGCCCAGGCGATCGACAGGCCGTCGAAGGTCGCGGTGCCGCGGCCGATCTCGTCGAGGATCACCAGCGAGCGCTCGCCGGCCTGGTTCAGGATCGCCGCGGTCTCGACCATCTCGACCATGAAGGTCGAGCGGCCGCGCGCCAGATCGTCGGCCGCGCCGACGCGCGAGAACAGCCGGTCGACCGCGCCGATCCTGGCGTTGCGCGCCGGCACAAAGCTGCCCATCTGTGCGAGGATCGCGATCAGCGCGTTCTGGCGCAGGAAGGTGGACTTGCCCGCCATGTTGGGACCGGTGACCAGCCACAGCCGTCCCCTTGCGTTCGGTGACAGGTCGCAATCGTTGGGCACGAACGGCCCGGCATTGGCCGATTGCAGCGCC
>DATFGV010000266.1:0-3729 GCA_035249115.1 Vineibacter sp. | reverse complement strand
CGCCTCGTGTGGGGCACCCCCCTCCCCAGCCCTCCCCCACAAGGGGGGAGGGAGCGCGGCGGTGCCGACGGCAAGGAATGCCGCGACGTTCCCAACCCTCCCCCAGGGAGGGGGCGCTCGGGTGATGATCCCCTCCATCTTGCAGACCCTGCTCGACGGGCTGGCCACCGGCGCCGCTTATGCTTTGTTGGGGGTCGGCTTCACCCTGATGTTCGGTGTCATGCGCCGGCTCAACCTCAGCTATGGCGCCAGCTTGATGTTCGGCGGCTATCTCGGCGCCCTGCTGGCCGCCAAGGCCGGCGACACCCTGCCCGGCGGCGCCGTCGCCATCCTCGGCGCCATCGTGACCGTAACTGGTGCGACCCTGGCCGGGCTCTACGTCGAGCGCCTGTGCTTCGCGCCACTGCGCGGCCGCTCCGGCGTGGCCGCGATGGTGTCGAGCTTCGCGGTCTGGATGCAGATCGAGGAGCTGGCGAGCCTGCTGTTGCCCAAGCACACCAATCCCTATCCGGTGCCGTTCGACCTGACGCCTTTCGACGTTGCCGGACTCTCGATGCGGCCGGAACATCTGCTGACCCTGGCCGCCGCCGGCGCGGTCGCAGTCGGCCTGCATCGCCTGCTGACCGGCTCGCGCTTCGGCCTGGCACTGCGCACCTTGAGCGACAACGCAGCGGCGGCCGAGGCTGTCGGCATCGACGCGCGACGCACGACCCTGCTCGCCTTCCTGCTGGCCTCGGCGCTCGGCGGCATCGGCGCCTGGCTGGTGCTGGTCGCCGACCAGCAGGTGACGCCGATGTTCGGCATGTGGTCGACCGCCAAGGGCCTGATCGCCATGATGCTGGGCGGCCTGGGTTCGATTCCCGGTGCGGTCGTCGGCGGCCTGTTGCTCGGCGTGGTCGAGGCGACCGGTCAGACCCTGTTCGGCCCGCAGGTGCGCGAGTTGTTGGCCTACGCCCTGCTGTTCCTGGTCCTGGTGGTGCGGCCGGGCGGCCTGTTCGGCCGCACCGCCGTCGACCTCGACGCCGCCGCTCGCGAGCGGCTGTGACATGCGCGCGATGACGGATGCCCGCGACCTCTCCCCAACGGGGAGAGGTACAGAGGCGGTGGCCCGATGAGCGACTTCGTCATCGGGCTCGTCAGCAATGTCGGCATGATCGCCTTCGTGGCGCTGTCGGCCTACTTGCTGTTGATCTCCGGCTCGATCTCATTCGGCCAGCAGGCGTACTTCGGCCTTGGCGCCTACGCCGCCGGCATCGCCTCGACCCTTTGGAGCTGGCCGCTGGCCGTGGCCCTGGCGTTTGGCGCTCTGGTTGGTGGCCTCGGCGGCAGCGTGGTCGGGTTGCTGACCCGCAAGCTGCATGGCCTGTACTTTGCGATCGCCACTCTGGCCTTCGCCGAGTGCGCCCGACTGGCGCTTGATCTATGGCGTTACCAGCGCCCGCTCGACGGAGAGCTTGTCGGACCGGACGGGCCGAACGGCTTCAACGGCATCCGCCGCGCCTTCGAGGACGGCTGGGATCCGCTGGCCTTCATGATCCTGATCTGGGCGCTGCTGATCGCCACCCTGATGGCGCTGGTCCTGTTCGAGCGCAGCCGGGCTGGCGTGGCGCTGCGCGCCGCCGGCGAAGATCCCCTGCTGGCGCGCCTGCTGGGCACCGACATTGCTCGCCTGCGGGTGGTGACGGCTGCCGCGGCCGGCGCCATCGCCGGGCTGGGCGGCGGGCTCTACGCCCATCTCAATACCTACATCGAGCCGCGCCTGTTCGACGTCATGCTGGGTGTACACGCGCTCGCTTACGGCCTGATCGGCGGGTTGGGCACCGCGCTCGGGCCGTTGATCGGCGTGCTGATCGACATCGGCATCCTCGAGTCGAGTCGGCTGTTCCAGGGCTGGCGCATGATCGTGTTCGGCGGCCTGGTGGCGCTGCTGCTGATCTGGCGGCCGCGTGGCCTGCTCGACGAACCGACCGTGCGCCGCCTGCGCGGCTGGTTGGCGCTGGGATCCCGCCATGCTTGAGGTACGCGACGTCACGATCCGGCATGGCGCGACCGTCGCGGCACGCGATGTGTCGTTCGACGTTGCCGCAGGCGAACTGGTGGCGTTGGTCGGGCCGAACGGCGCCGGCAAGAGCTCGCTCGCCCGCGCCATCGCCGGCACGCATCGGCCGGTCGAGGGCGGCATCCGCCTCGCCGGCGTCGACATCGCGCGGCTGGACGCACCCGCCATCAGCGCCCTCGGCCTGACGCACCTGCCCGAGGGCCGGCCGTTGGCGCTGACCCTGAGCGTGCGCGACAACCTGCTGTCGGGCGGTCATGTCCTTGGCGCGATCGGTCGCGCCCGGCAGCGCCTGGACGAGGTCCTGCCGGCCTTCCCGGCGCTGGCGCCTCGGCTCGACCTGCCGGCGGCGGCGCTGAGCGGCGGCGAACGCCAGTGGCTGGTGGTGGCCCGCGCGCTGATGGCGCGGCCGAAGCTGCTGCTGATCGACGAGCCGACCCTGGGCCTGGGCCCGCGCGCGGCGCGCGAAACGCTCGACACCATCGCCAGCCTGCGCGCCCAGGGCACGGCGATCCTGCTGATTGAGCAGAACGCGGCACTGGCCCTAGGCGTCGCCGACCGCGCGCTGGCGATGGGCAACGGCCGAATCGTTGCCGAGGGGCCGCCTGCGGCGCTGCTTGACGATCCCGGCCTGGCGTCCACCTATCTGGGGCGCGCGCCACCACCACTAGTTCCCGCCCGCGAGGAGCGACGATGAAACACCTGATCCTGGCCGCGTGCCTGTACCTAGTGGCGACATCAGCGGCTGCACAAGCGCCGCGCCAACGCGTTGACCTGGCCTGCCAACCGACCGAGGCGTCACTCGTATACCTGTGCACGCTGGCGGTCGCCGACGCCGCCGGCAAACCGGTCGACGGCGCTGACGTGACATTGTCGGCCGATATGCCGTCAATGCCCATGGCGCATAACGTCAAGCCGGTGAAGGCGCAACCCGTCGCCGGCAAGCCCGGCACCTATCAGAGCCGGATCGAGCTGGAAATGCTGGGAGAATGGGCGGTGAAGCTGCAGTTCAAGGCGCCGCGCGTCGACGTCGTGGTCCGCAAGCTCGATTTCCAGAAGGACAAGGTGTCGCCGGCGACCGCGCGCTGATCGCCCCAGGCGGCGATCGCCTGTTACCTTACGGGGCGCGGGTCGAACGCCGCGGCATCGCCCTCTATCGGCGCGCGGCGTTGCGGGAGTCTTCCAGCTTCCAGCGGCCGACGCAGCGGCCGTCGTTGCCAAGACTCCAGAGGCCGCCATTGACCCGGCTGCCGCTCAACGTCAGCGGCCGCGCGCCGTCGCTGCGCACCAAGAGATTGCCGCTCACGGTTTCCGTCCCGGTGTAGCGCAGTCCGCGATCCTCGAATCGCAGCGCACCGCGCTCGACCGGTGGCAGCGCCAACGTCTGCGGTGCGCAGCCCGCGCGTGCTGGCCCGCTGACCTCCAGGCGGATTGTCGAGCCCCGCCCCTGAACATTCGCCGCGTCTGCCGCCGCCCAGGTTCCCGATGGCGCTGCCGGCGCAAGGAACATAAGTGTCATCAATTGCTCAAACATGGCCGCCTCCACCGAGCGCCCGGCGATCGCTAGCTCGGGCGCGCAGCCGTTCAGAATAGTCTCAACACAAGATGTCGGCCGACGCCACCAATCAATCGCGCCGCCGCCTGAAGCTCTATGGCGTACAGGCTAGGCGTCC
>DATFGV010000265.1:0-8915 GCA_035249115.1 Vineibacter sp. | reverse complement strand
GCGGCGGCGTGGTCGGCGACCTGACGGGCTACGCCGCCGCCGTGCTGCTGCGCGGCGTCGACTTCATCCAGATCCCGACCACCTTGCTGGCGCAGGTCGACAGTTCGGTCGGCGGCAAGACCGGCATCAACACGCGCCATGGCAAAAACCTGGTCGGCAGCTTCCACCAGCCGCGCCTGGTGATCGCCGACATCGCGGCGCTCGATACCCTGCCGCGGCGCGAGCTGCAGGCGGGCTACGCCGAGGTGGTGAAGTACGGGCTGATCGACGACGCGCCGTTCTTCGCCTGGCTGGAAGCCAACGGCCGGGCGCTGCTCGACGGCGACCGGGCGGCGCGCATCGAGGCGGTGGCGCGCAGCTGCGCCGCCAAGGCGCGCATCGTCGCCGGCGACGAGCGCGAGACCGGCGATCTGCGCGCCCTGCTCAACCTCGGCCACACGTTCGGGCACGCGCTGGAGAAAGAGACCGGCTTCGGCACCGACCTGTTGCACGGTGAAGCGGTCGGTATCGGCATGGTCATGGCCTTCGACCTGTCGGCGGCGCTGGGACTTTGCCCGGCGGCCGACGCCGCCCGCCTGCGCCGCCATCTGGCGGCGGCCGGCATGGCCACGTCGCCGCGCGCCATACCCGGCGACAACGCCCGTGCCTGGGACGCCGCCCGCCTGATCGAACATATGCGCTCGGACAAGAAGAGCCGTGACGGGCGCATCACCTTCGTGCTGGCGCGCGGCATCGGCCAGGCCTTCGTGGCGCGCGGCGTCGACGAGGCTCCCGCCCTGGACGTCGTGCGCCGCGCGCTCGCCGCCTGAGCGGGCCGTGGACCCCGATTTCGACTTCGGCATCGGGCCGCACATCGCGCTGCCGCTGGTGCTGCTGTGCCTGGCGGTGTCGGCCTTCTTTTCGGCCGGCGAGACGGCGATCACCGGTGCCTCGCGCCCGCGGCTGCATCGGCTGGCGCAGACCGGCAACCGCCGGGCCGCCCAGGTCAACACCCTGCTCGACCGCAAGGACCGGGCGCTGAGCGCCATGCTGCTGGGCAACAACGTGGTCAACATCCTGGCCGCCGCCCTGACGACGGCGATGCTGACCGAGGCGTTCGGCGCCGCCGGTGTGTTGTACGCCACCGTCGTGGTGACGGTGTTGGTCGTGGTGTTCTCCGAAGTGCTGCCCAAGACCTGGGCGCTGTTGCACGCCGACCGGGTGGCGCTGGCATTGGTGGCGCCATTGCGCCTGTCGGTCGCGGTTCTGGGGCCGCCGGCGGCGGGCTTCGCCGCCATCGCCCGGGCCCTGATGCGGCTGCTGCGGGTCAAGGCGGCGGCGCACGACGCACGGGCCGACGACCTGCTGCGGGGCGCCATCGAGCTGCACGGCGAAAGCGGACGCGAACCCGAAGCGCCGACCGAGAAGAAGATGCTGCGCTCGGTGCTCGACCTCGCCGACCTCAACGTCGCGTCGGTCATGACGCACCGCGCCAACGTCGAGGCGATCGACATCGACCTGCCGTCGGACCAGCTGGTCGAACTGGCGCTCAAGAGTCCGCACACGCGCCTGCCGCTCTATCGCAGTCAACCGGAGAACATCGTCGGCGTGATCCACGCCAAGGCGCTGTTTCGCGCCGTGCACCGCCACGAGGGAGCGCTGGCCGATCTGAGCCTCGACACCTTCGTCAGCCCGCCCTGGTTCATTCCCGAAACCACCTCCCTGCTCGACCAGCTGCAGGCCTTCAAGAAACGCCGTGAGCATTTCGCGCTGGTGGTCGACGAGTACGGCGCGCTCAAGGGCGTGGTCACGCTCGAGGACATCATCGAGGAGATCGTCGGCGAGATCGACGACGAGCACGACATCAGGATGGTCGGCGTGCAGGCCGCCATCGATGGCAGCTATGTCTGCGCCGGTAGCGTGCCGGTGCGCGACCTCAACCGCGAGTTCGGCTGGCGGCTGCCGGAAGACGTCGCCACCACCATCGCCGGCCTGGTGCTGCACGAGGCGCGGCGCATCCCCGCCGCCGGCCAGACCTTCGCCTTCCACGGCTTCCGCTTCGAGGTGCTGCGCCGCGAGGGCAACCGCATCACGCAGTTGCGCCTGGTGCCGCCAACGCCGACCGCCGGCGCCGCCTGAGCCGGTTGCGCCGCAACCGGTCGCCGCTATATTCCGCGCCGTATAAACGACCATTCAGTCCGAGGACCGACATGCCGCTTTCCGCGCCGGCCGCGCGCCAGCCCCTGCACACGCGCAAGGTGACCTGCCAGGGCTTTTTCCGCGACGATGGGCTGTGGGACATCGAGGGCCACATCACCGACGCCAAGCACTACCCCGACGACGGCGACTGGCGCGGCGAGCTCAAGCCCGGCGAGTACGTCCACAACATGTGGATCCGCCTGACGGTCGACGGCGACATGATGATCCACGACGTCGAGGCGGTGATCGACAATTCCCCCTACCGCATCTGCCCGGCGATCACTCCCAACTTCAAGCGCCTGGTCGGGTTGACGATCGGCGCCGGCTTCCGCAAGCGGGCGCGGGTGCGGGTTGGCGGCACGCAAGGCTGCACCCACATCGTCGAGCTGCTGGGCCCGGTCGGCACCACCGCATACCAGACCATCCAGTCCGACAAGGCCGAGGCGCTGATGCGCGAGCACCAGGCGCGCCAACGCGCGGCACGCGGCGAGCAGCCGGCACCGCCGCAACGCCCGCTGCCGCCGGAAGAGCAGCGGCCGTCGTCGGTGATGGACACCTGCCACGCCTGGGCGTCCGACGGCGAGGCGGTGCGCCGCTGGTCGCCGCTGTTCTACACCGGCCCCGATGGGGAGGCTGTGCGCGACGAAGCCGCCGCCGAAGCCCGCGCCCGCGTCGCGGCGTTCGATTCCGCGCAAAAGTGACCGTGCGGGCATTGCCGTTGCTGGCTTCCGCCTTGGCACGGCAACGTCGTGTCCGGCCGGCCGACTAGATTCACAAGTGTGACAACCGTCACCGAACGTTCGGTCTTGCAGCCCGACACTCGGTTTGGCCGACACGTTACAAAAGCTAGCGCGCCGCGGAAAATTGCTCGGATGACCTCTGCCGCAGGCGCGCTCTATAGTGCGATGCGATTTGATGGGGGCCCGACCATGACGTCAGCATGGAACTCGGTCGCACGCGGCAAGCAGCGGGCTTCGCGGTCATCAGCAACGGTCACACACCAGGCGGCGCTCCGGGCGTTGATGGTTTCGTGTGCCGTATTGGTCGCCGGCGCTGCCGTGGCGCAGGCGCCGCCGCCACCGGCGGTGACCGTGTCGGTACCGTTGCAGCGCGAGGTGGTGGAATACGACGAGTACACCGGCCAGTTCGCGGCGGTCGAAAGCGTCGAGCTGCGGGCGCGCGTCAGCGGCTACCTGCAATCGCATCACTTCGAGGAAGGCCAGATCGTCAAGAAGGGCGACCTGCTCTTCGTCATCGACCCGCGGCCTTTCGAAGCGGTGCTGGCATCGGCCCGCGCCCAGCTCGGCCAGGCGGAAGCCCGCGTCGAGCTCGCCAACCGCCAGCTGGCGCGCGCCGCGCAGCTGCGCGAGCGGGATTTCGTCGCGGCCAGCGCCTATGACGAGCGCCTGCAGGAGCAGCGCGTGGCGATGGCGGCGATCGAGATCGCCAAGGCGGCGGTGCGCACGGCGGAGCTGGACGTTGAATTCTCCAGCATCCTGGCGCCGGTCGCCGGGCGCATCGGCCGCCGCGAGGTCAGCGACGGCAATTTGATCAGCGGTGGCCCCGGCAGCGGCAACACGCTGCTGACCACCATCGTGTCGATCGATCCGATCTATTTCATCTTCGACATGAGCGAGGCCGACTTCACCGCCTATCAACGCGCCGTGCAGGCCGGCAAGCTGCAGTCGGCGCGCGATTCCGTGCCGGTCTTCGCCCGTCTGCGCGACGAGCCCGACTGGCCGCGCGAGGGCAAGCTCGACTTCGTCGACAACCAGGTCAACCGCAGCGCCGGCACCATCCGCGTGCGCGCCGTCTTTCCCAATGCCGACGGACTCCTGACCCCGGGCCAGTTCGGCCGTATCCGCCTGCCCGGCTCGGAGCCCTACAAGGCGCTGCTGGTTCCCGACAGCGCCATCCTGACCGACCAGTCGCAGCGCATCGTGATGGTGGTCGGCGCCGACGGCACCGTGATGCCCAAAGTCGTGCGGCCGGGCCCGATCTATGACGGCCTGCGCATCATCCGCTCCGGCCTCACGCCGGACGACAAGGTCATCATCAATGGCCTGGTGCGGGCGCGGCCCGGCGCCAAGGTCACGCCGCAACCCGGCGAGATCAAGGGCGCCGGCGAACGGCGCCCGGGATAACGCGCGCTGGTTCTGCCGGACCGCGCGGCGTCGCCCGGCGGATCATGAGCGCGCCGGTAGGCGCGCGGCCCGACCCAGCCGGCAGGCCAGCAGCAGCCCGGGGACAATGACATGCGCTTCACGCACTTCTTCATTGATCATCCGATCTTCGCCACCGTCCTTTCCGTCCTCATCACCATCATCGGCGGCGTCGCCTACTTCGCCCTGCCGGTGGCGCAGTTCCCGGACATCGCGCCGCCCACCATCGAGGTGCGCGCCACCTATCCCGGCGCCTCGGCCCAGGTGATCAGCGACACGGTGGCGACGCCGCTGGAGCAGGAGATCAACGGCGTCGAGAACATGCTCTATGTCTCGAGCCAGGCCACCGGCGACGGCCAGCTGGTGATCCAGATCACCTTCACGCTGGGCACCAATCTCGATACGGCGCAGGTGCTGGTGCAGAACCGCGTCGCCATCGCCGAGCCGCGCCTGCCGGAAGAGGTGCGCCGCATCGGCGTGACGGTGCGCAAGAGCTCGCCCGACCTGATGATGGTGATCCATCTCAGTTCGCCCGACGCCAGCCGCGACCTGCTCTACATCTCGAACTACGCCACCCTGCAGATCAAGGATGTGCTGGCGCGGCTCGACGGCGTCGGCGACGTGCGCGTGTTCAGCGCCCGCGACTACGCGATGCGCATCTGGCTCGATCCCGACCGCATCGCCGCGCGCGGGCTGACCGCCGGCGAGGTCATCGCGGCGCTGCGGGCCCAGAACGTGCAGGTCTCGGCCGGCGTGCTGAACCAGCCGCCGATACCGCGGCCGTCCGCCTTCCAGCTCAACATCGAGGCGCTGGGCCGGCTGCAGGACCGGCGCCAGTTCGAGAACATCATCGTGCGCAACGACCCGGCCGGCCGCGTGACGCGCGTGCGCGACATCGGCCGGGTCGAGCTCGGCGCCCAGGACTACACCACCAACGGCTACCTGGAGCAGCGCGAGGCCCTGCCGCTGCTGGTCTTCCAGCGGCCCGGCTCCAACGCGCTGGCGACCGCCGCTCGCCTGAAGACGACGATGGAGCACCTGGCGAAGTCGTTCCCGCCCGGGCTGCGCTACGACATCAAGTACAACCCGACCGAGTTCATCCAGCAGTCGGTCGACGCGGTCGTGCACACCATCTTCGAGGCGGTGGCGCTGGTCGTGCTGGTCGTGATCCTGTTCCTGCAGACCTGGCGCGCCTCGCTGATCCCGATCATCGCCATCCCGATCTCGCTGGTCGGCACCTTCGCCGTGATGGCGGCCATGGGGTTCTCGCTCAACAACCTGTCGCTGTTCGGCCTGGTGCTGGCGATCGGTATCGTGGTCGACGACGCCATCGTCGTGGTCGAGAACGTCGAACGCGGCCTGCGCAACGGCCTGAGCCCGCGCGATGCCGCGCACGAGACGATGGACGAGGTTGGCGGGGCGCTGATCGCCATCGCCGTCGTGCTGTCGGCGGTCTTCATCCCGGCCGCCTTCATCCCCGGCATCTCCGGCCAGTTCTTCCGCCAGTTCGCCGTCACCATCGCGGCGGCGACGCTGATCTCCTGTTTCGTTTCGCTAACCCTGAGCCCGGCGCTGTGCGCCATCCTGTTCAAGCCACACCAGGCACATACGACGCCGTCGCCGCTGGCCCGGCCGTTCGTCGCCTTCTTCGACGGGTTCAACCGCGGCTTCGACAAGCTGGCGTCGTTCTACGGCCGCACCACGGCGCGGCTGGTGCGGCTCGCGGCCATCGTGCTCGCGGCCTATGTCGGCCTGCTGGCGCTGACCGCCTGGCAGTTCGGGCGGGCGCCCACCGGCTTCATCCCGCAACAGGATCAGGGCTACCTGATCACCGTGATCCAGCTGCCGCCCGGCGCGTCGCTGGCCCGCACCGACGAGGTGGTGCGGCACGCCGCCAAGGAGATCATGCAGGTGCCCGGTGTCGAATCGCTTGCCGCCTTCGCCGGCTTCGACGGCGCCACGTTCACCAACGCGTCCAACGCCGGCGCCATATTCGTGGTGCAGAAGAACTTCGACGAGCGAGCCAAGGCCGGCATCACGCGCGAGCAGATCCAGGCCGACATTGCGCGACGGATGGGCGCCATCCAGGAGGCTTTCATCATCACCATCCGGCCGCCGCCGGTGCGCGGCATCGGCACGGCCGGCGGCTTCAAGATGATGGTCCAGGACCAGCGCGGTCGCGGCTCCGACGCGCTGGCGCAAGCGATCCAGGGCATGTCGCTGGCGTCGGCGCAGTCGCCCGACGTCGCCGGCGTGTTCTCGCTGTTCAACACGCGCACGCCCAAGATCTACGCCGATATCGACCGCGTCCAGTCCGAGATCCTGGGCGTGCCGGCGAGCCGCGTGTTCGAGACGCTGGAGATCTATCTCGGCTCCTCCTTCGTCAACGAGTTCAACCTGCTGGGCCGCACCTACCGCGTGACGGCGCAGGCCGACGGCCAGTTCCGCCAGGACCTACACGCCATCGCCAACCTCAAGACCCGCAACGATGCCGGCCAGATGGTGCCGATCGGCGCTGTCGCCACGTTCCAGGACCGCACCGGCGCCTATCGCGTGCCGCGCTACAACCTCTACCCGTCCGCCGAGCTGCAGGGCACCGCCGCACCAGGCCGCTCGACCGGCCAGTCGCTGGCGGCGATGGAGAAGCTTGCGGCGCGCGAGCTGCCCGACGGATTCGCCTACGAGTGGACCGAGCTGGCGCTGCAGGAGAAGCTGGCCGGCGACTCCGGGTTGCTGGTGTTCGTCGCCGCCGCGATCTTCGTCTTCCTGCTGCTGGCGGCGCAGTACGAAAGCTGGTCGCTGCCCTTGGCGGTGGTGCTGATCGTGCCGATGTGCCTGCTGGCGGCGGTCAGCGGCATCCTGTTGCGCGGCATGGACGTCAACATCCTGGCCCAGGTCGGCTTCGTCGTTCTGGTGGGCCTGGCGGCGAAGAACGCCATCCTGATCGTCGAGTTCGCGCGCCAGGCCGAAGCCGAGGGCCAGGACCGCTTCACCGCCGCGGTCGAGGCGGCTCGCACCCGCCTGCGGCCGATCCTGATGACGTCTTTCGCCTTCATCCTCGGCGTCGTGCCGCTGGCCATCGCCACCGGCGCCGGCGCCGAGATGCGCCAGTCGCTGGGCACGGCAGTGTTCTTCGGCATGCTCGGCGTCACCCTCTTCGGCCTGGTGTTCACGCCGGTGTTCTACGTCGTGGTGCGCGGCCTGTTCCCGCGGCGACCGCGCCGGCCGGCCGCGCCCACCGCGCCGCCGGATGATGTCGTACCCGAACCGCCCGCTGCCCAACCGGCGCCGGGCGGCGGACCGTGACGTCGGCTGCGTATTGTGCCCACGCCACTTCTGTATTACAAAATCGAAAATGAAGACATTGGTTGTCCGGCTACCCGAACCGCTTATCGCTCAGATCGAGGCGGAAGCGCACGAGCGCAAGATTTCCAAGTCCGATGTTGTCCGGGAGCGGCTGGATCGGCCTTCGAAACCACGCAAGCTGCCTGCTTCCCTAGCGGCCATTAGCGACCTTGTCGGCTCGGTCAAGGACGGGTTGCCGCGAGATCTCAGCGCACGCAGGAAGCATTATCTGAAAGCTACAGGTTATGGCCGCAAGCGTCCTCGTTGATGCTGGTTTCTTGGTCGCGCTTATCTACCGTCCGGACCGGCATCACCGGTGGGCAGCCGCCAAGGCTGAGCGCTTCCCCCCGCCGTGGGTAACCTGTGAGGCCGTCGTGTCGGAGGCCTTTCACCTGCTCGACATCCGCGGCAGGGCTGCGCTTGTCGGTGTGCTGCGACGCCGTGCTGTGATCTCCGTGTTCCGTCTGGACGAGGACACCGAGCAGGTTCTCCGGCTAATGGAGAAGTATGCCGACGTTCCGATGAGCTTCGCCGACGGCTGCCTCGTGCGAATGACCGAAAAGTTGCCCGATCCGGTCCTGCTAACAACTGACAGCGACTTTCGAGTCTACAGGCGTAACTCGCGACAGGCCATTCCTTGTGAGATTCCGGACTGACACTGACGCGATGTCAGTCAAGATGTCGGCGTTGGCATGTGCATGTGCCTGCATCCGTCTGTTTCCTCGCAAAGAACTTTCCGACCTGCAATGTGAAAGTGAATTGCGCTTTCGAAACCAGGTTCAAAATCCTCCCGTGAGTAGGCCCGTCATGACCTCCCCGATCGAATGGCTGACCGCCACCGAGCTGCGCAACCTCTACCGCCGCGGCGCGCTGTCGCCGGTGGACGCGACCGAGACGGCGTTGGCGCGCGTCGACCGCTACAACCGCGCGCTCAACGCCTTCATGATCATCGACCGCGACGGCGCCCTGGCGCAGGCGCGCGCTGCCGAGGCGCGCTGGCGCAGCGGCGCACCGCTGTCGCCGCTCGACGGCGTTCCGGTGACGATCAAGGACACGGTCGACCTCAAGGGCTTCCCGACCCGCGCCGGCTCGCGCACGACGCCCGAGGCGCCGGCGGCGGAGGATTGCCCGGCGGCGGCGCGGCTGCGCGACGCCGGCTGCGTCATCCTCGGCAAGACCACGACGCCAGAATACGGCTGGAAGGGCATGACCGACGGGCCGTTGTTCGGC
>DATFGV010000264.1:0-3127 GCA_035249115.1 Vineibacter sp. | reverse complement strand
ACGGCACCCTGGTGCACGGCAGCCCCCCCAACATGTCGCCATGGGACCGCCAGATCATCTACGTCACCTTCAACGCCGTCAGCAACGCGATCCGCCGCTTCAAGCGCCCCGCGTACATCGCGCACCGCGACTTCACGCCGATCGACACCTGGACCGACGATTGCGTGCTGAAGGCCGCTGCGGCGCCGCGCCAGGCTGCGGAATAGAGCCGGCCCGGGCGTAGATCCGCGGCTCATGTATGCTCATGGGCGACGCCCGGGATTCGGCGAGGAGCCGGTCCAATCGTCGGATATGAATGCGGACGCAACATCTCGCGAGACGCGACCAGCAACCAGGCGAAAGGCGACACGATGAACCTCCACCGCATGCTCCAGAAGCGACAGGCCGAGGGTAAGCCGGTCCGCGTCGGCCTGATCGGCGCCGGCAAGTTCGGCGCCATGTACCTGGCGCAGATTCCCAACACGCCCGGCGTGCATCTGGCCGCCATCGCCGATTTGTCGCCGGCGGGCGCGCGCGCCAATCTCGACCGCGTCGGCTGGCCGGCGCAGAGCACGGCCGCGGCGACGCTCGACGCCGCGCTGAAGGCCGGCAACACGCACCTGTCCGACGATTGGCGCGCGCTGGTTTCGCACCCGGCGATCGACCTCGTCGTCGAGGCGACCGGCAATCCCGTCGCCGCCGTCGACCATGCGCTGGAGGCGTTCCGCCACGGCAAGCACGTGGTGATGGTGACCGTCGAGGCTGACGCGTTCTGTGGCCCGCTGCTCGCACGTCGCGCCGAGGAGGCGGGCGTGGTCTACAGCCTCGCGTTCGGCGACCAGCCGGCGTTGATCTGCGATCTGGTCGACTGGGCCCGCACTTGCGGCTTCCCGGTCGTCGCCGCCGGCCGTGGCCACAAGTGGCGGCCGTTCTTCGCCCAGTCGACGCCGGACACGGTGTGGAAGCACTGGGGTCTCAGCGAAGAGCAGGCGAAGCGCGGCGGCCTCAATCCCAAGATGTTCAATTCGTTTCTCGACGGCACCAAGCCCGCCATCGAAAGCGCCGCCGTGGCCAACGCCACCGGGCTTGCAGTGCCGTCGGCCGGCCTGTCCTATCCCTCGGCCAGCGTCGATGACATCCCCTATGTGATGCGGCCCAAGAGCGAGGGCGGCCAGCTCGAGGCCAAGGGCATGGTCGAGGTGATCAACGCCCTGGAAGCCGATGGCCGCGCCATTCCCTACGAAATCCGCAAGGGCGTCTGGGTCTGCTTCGAGGCCGAAACCGACTACATCCGCAACTGTCTCGAAGAATACATGGTGCAGACCGATCCGTCGGGCCGCTACGCCTGCCTCTACAAGCGCTGGCACCTGATCGGGCTGGAGGTCGGCGTGTCGGTGGCGGCGGTGGCACTGCGCCGCGAGCCGACTGGCACAGCGATCGGGTTCAACGCCGATGTCATCGCCACCGCCAAGCGCGATCTCGCGGCCGGCGAGATGCTCGACGGCGAGGGCGGCTACACCGTCTACGGCCACCTGTTCCCGGCGGAAAAATCGCTGCGCGTCGGCGGCCTGCCGCTTGGGCTCGCCCACAACGTCAAGCTGCTGCGGCCGATCAAGGCCGGCCAGTCGCTGACCTACGCCGATGTGGCGCTCGACGAGACGCTGACCGCCGTGAGGATCCGCCGCGAGCTGGAGGCGATGTTCGCGCCGGCGACTCGTATCGCCGCGCAATAGCGATTCACCTCTCTCCGCTGGCGAGAGGTGAGGCATAGTGGTTGCACCGCCACGGCGAATCGCTAGGAATGCCGGTCGAACATGACCGTCGCCATTCCGCCCGACGATCCGGCCGCCGCCCGCGCCACAAATGCGTCGTCCACCGGGACGTCCGCAACGGTGATGCCACCGCCGACCGGCAAGGGACCGCTCGCCAACCTCGAGCTGCGGTTGGCGCTTGGAGTGGTACGTGCCGATGCCGAACAGCGTCGCATCGCCGAGCGGTTGCAGGCGTTGCATGAGGCGTTGCGTGCCAGCCGGCCGAAGCGATCCGCCGGGTTGTTGGGATTGCTCGGTTTGGGCCGGAAGGCGGCCGTAGCGGCCCCGGCAGGCATCTACGTTTGGGGGCCCGTCGGCACCGGCAAGTCGATGCTGATGGACCTGTTCTTCGCCGACGCGCCGGTTCTCAAAAAGCGGCGCGTCCATTTCCACGAGTTCATGCTGGAGGTCCACGAGCGGCTGTTCGAGCGCCGCCAGCAGACGGCGGCCGACGGCGGCGAAGCGGATGTCATTCCGCCGATCGCCCGCGCCATCGCGGCCGAGGCCAGGCTGCTGTGCTTCGACGAGATCCAGGTCACCAATATCGCCGACGCGATGATCCTGTGGCGGTTGTTCGACACGCTGTTCGCCGAGGGCGTCACCGTGGTCGCGACGTCGAACCGGGTGCCCGACGATCTCTACCGGGGCGGCCTGCAGCGCGACCGCTTTCAGCCGTTCATCGACCTGGTGAAGGAAAAACTCGAGGTGCTGGCGCTCGACGGCGGGCTCGACTACCGCCTGCGCCGATTGCGGCAGCTAGACATGTACCTGACGCCGTCCGGCGCCTGGGCCGACCGCAAGCTGGAGGATGCCTTCGCCAGTCTGACCGACGGCGCGCGTGGCAGCCGGCGCGTGCTGCGCACCCAGGGCCGCGACGTTGTCGTGCCACGCGCCGCGCCGGGCGTCGCCTGGTCGGAGTTCGAGGAGTGGTGCGGCCGGCCGCTCGGCGCCGCCGACTTCCTGTGCATCGCCGACCACTTCCACACCGTCATCCTGCGCAACGTGCCCAGGCTGACGCCGAAGAACCGCGATCGCGCCTGGCGATTCACCACCCTGATCGACGCGCTTTACGAAAGGAAGGTAAAGCTGATCTGCTCGGCCGAGGCGCCGCCCGAGCAGCTCTACGTCGAAGGCGACGGCGCCTTCGAATTCCAGCGCGTCGTCTCGCGCCTGATGGAAATGCAAAGCCCGGAGTATCTCGGGCTGGAGCACGTCGAGGAGTGAGGTTCCTTCCTCCGGAGGGGAAAGGTTTACGCTTCGGCTAGTTCCGATAGCTCGGGTCCTTGGCGTCCATCATCCGCAGCATGGCATTCCAGCCGAGCACGTTCATCTCGGCG
>DATFGV010000263.1:0-3220 GCA_035249115.1 Vineibacter sp. | reverse complement strand
GCAAGGCGCCGCGCGTGCTGGTGGCGACGGTGAGCGGACCGTCGGCTGCCGGCAGCCGGGCGCTGACCTCGGCGATGCGCCGGGCACTGGGCGAAAGCCAGATGGTCCTGGTCAACAGCAAGGATACGGGTGTGTTCGAGGTGCAGGGCAGCGTCGACCTTGGTCCGGCGGTCGATGGTCGCCAGCGCGTGGTCGTGCGCTGGTTCGTCAAGCGCGCCGACGGCCAGCAGATCGGCGACCTCGAGCAGGCCAACACGGTGCCGGCCGGCAGCCTGGACGGCAACTGGGACAAGCTGGCGCCGTTGGTGGCGCTGGCGGCCGTCGACGCCGTCGTCGAGCTGATCACACGCGACAGCGGCGGTCGTTGACTGAGCCCGGACAGTACCGCCCGCAGCGGCGAGACCGTTCGGCAGGCTGCCGGCTAAATGTCACGCTGAGAGCTAGAGCACTTTTCCGTCGAACGGAATCGGGACCACAACGCCTTCTCTCCGTGTACGGCAGTGCATTCGCATATGCGCCTTCTCCCGTCGTCCCGACCAAGGCCCGAAGGGCTTCGTCGAGGGACCTTCTTTCAACAACGTCGATCGCCGTTGTCGAGACAAGGTCCCTCAACGAAGCCTGCCCCGAGCGAAGTCGAGGGGCCGCGCGGCGCGCGGCTCCGCTCGGGACGACGGGAGAATCGCCATATCAAATCCCCTGCCGAACAGGCGGCGAGTAGGTCCGACATCTCGGGTCCGACTGCACTGAACGTGCTCTAGCGTTGGTCGTTATCAAACCGCGCGGCCATGGTCTTTTTTTGCATAAGTCTGGTTCGTTGGCCGCAGTGTCTCTGGCGGTGGATGACCGATCATCGTCCAAACCTGACGGCGGAGCTTTGGTTATGATCAGCCAGTTAAGGTCAAGGGCTCCAAGAGAGGACCAACTCCCAAGCGTTACGGGGAGCGCAAGCCGGTCATCTCAAAAGCAAGGGCAAAAAATTGTTGTGAAAAATCATATATTTGCCGGTCGCGGCGAGGCATGCCAACGGATCGCCTGACACCCTCGCCCACCCTCCCGGCTCTCATCGACTCGTTTTAACGGACAGAAAAACCAAACCGAATCAACCCACTGCGCCCGATGATTAGGAATTGGCCAAGGAACCATATAATTTACAGTTCAATGCACTATTCTCTAGGTCCGCTTTGTGCTAGTTTAATCTCACTGAAGCGCAATTTGTTTAAGGCATCATAAAACGGTTTTACTGACCATCGGTCCAACAACTTTCTGATGCATGCGGGCCGAATGATGTGGGTTGTACGCAAATTGATATTGAACAGCATTCGCAGTGAGTGCACACTAACTCCGGTAGATTGAACCGACCGGTGCCACCCGCAGCTGCGTTGGCGGGCCATGTAGTGGCGCTCTTGTGACCAGTTGGGGGCCGCGATGTCTGGTGCGGGCGTGGAGTCTACGGTCGAGGACAGTCTGGCGCCATTCTGCAACGAAGTAGCGGCCTACCGGTTTGTCGAACGCTGCGTGTGGCCGGCGGGTCCGGTGTGTCCCCATTGCGGCAGCTCCGGCCGCATCCGGCCGCTGCATGGCAGCAGCACCCGGATGGGCGCCTACAAATGTTATGCATGCCGCAAGCCTTTTACCGTCAAGGTCGGCACCATGTTCGAAGCCAGCAACTTGCCGATGCACAAATGGCTGCAGGCGATCTTTCTGGCGAGCCGTGACGGGCCGCCGGCCAGCGCCGGCGAACTGCATCGCACGCTGGACGTGACGCCACGGACCGCCCTATTCGTGCTGCGCCGGGTCCATCGCCAGGCCTCAGCCCGGTTGCAGCGGCATCTGACACACGTCGTCGCGGCCAGCAGCAACACCCCAAACCAGCCGAAAAGGTCCATTGCGCGAACGTCATCCGGTCAAGGCTGACGGCGCAATAGGCCTATCGTGCCAGCCACCGAGCGCGCCCAGATGCCCAGACTCTCCAAACCACCGTCGGAAGCGCAGGAGCCTGCGATCGACCGGGCGCAAATCGCCCGCTTTCGGGCGCGAATGAACGGCGTCGGCGGTAAGGAGGCGCTGGCCCAAGTCAGACGTGTCCTGCGCACCTTGGTGCCGCCGCGCTTGCCGCGCTCGGGGCGCCCAAACCCTGACCATGCGTCAGCGCCGTTGCGGCCACCGCCGAGCAAACTGCGCCACGAGACCAAACCGATGCGCCGGCCCGCCGGGTAGCGCCTCGCGCGACGCCGTGCCGCTCGGCGTCGACTGTCCCGCCCACATCGCGAGATCGATCACAACCCGCGGCGCGCGAAATCCTCACGCGTCGGGTTCTACCCGGCGGCGTCCGGGCCACCGGACCGGCGCCGCCGGAAGTCACCGTCCGAATTGAGCGCAACCAACTTGTTGCCCGTTCCGCGGCCGACTAGGCGCGCGGCCCATGGTGGAACCGCACCGTGCGCGGGCCGGCGTCGATCGCCTACCGGCCGAGCCCGATCCAGGCGTCGCGCACGTTCTTGTAGTATTTCTCCTCGTCGTAGTACTCGACGGGCAGGCGCAGCTGTCGGGCCGTCAACTGGCCGGTCTCGGCCAACAGCGTGTAGTGGCCGACCACAGCGTCACGGCGCGCCGACACCAGCTGCACCTGGGCGTCGAGCAGCTCCTGCTCGGCGTTGAGCACATCGAGCGTCGTGCGCGAGCCGACCTGCGCCTCCTGGCGGACGCCGTCCAGCGCCACCTGCGAGGCTCGCACCTGGGCGCCCAACGAAGCCACCCGGGCCCGGGCGGCCTCAAGCAGGCGGAAGGCCCGGATGGCCGCCTCGGCCGACTGGCGCCGGGCGCTGTCCAGTTCGTTCTGGCGCTGACCAAAGGTTTGCTTGGCGGCGCGCACACGGCTGTATTCGGCGCCGGTCTGGTAGATCGGCACGCTGAGCTGGCCGCGGATCGAATAGCTGTAGAGGTGGTCGCCCTTGAGCTGCGACTCGAAGGACCGCGACACGGTGCCCACCACCTGCACCGTCGGCAGCAGATCGCCAATCGCATTGTCGATCGCGTAGTTGGCGCTGCTGACGCGGTGCTTGGCCGCCACCACCCGCGGCGCCTGCTCGATCGCCAGTGCGACCGACTGCTCTTCGGTCGCTGGCACCGAGCCCATCAGCGGCGCTTCCGCCAGCCGCGGTCCGGGCAGCTGGCCGACGACGCGCTGGTACGCTGCCCGCGAGTTGGCTGCCTGCGCCTC
>DATFGV010000262.1:0-3135 GCA_035249115.1 Vineibacter sp. | reverse complement strand
GTGTCGCGCATGATCAACGGCGGCTCCGCCGGATTCAGCACGATGACCGCCTTGCCGCGCTCTGCGCCGCCGAGCCTCTCGATCGCGGCCCGGGTGGTTTCGGTGAACTCGTCGATGTTGGCGCGCGTGCCGGGGCCCGCGCTCTTGCTCGAGATCGATGCCACGATCTCGGCGTAGTGCACCTTGGCGACGCGCGACACGGCAGCCACCATCGGGATGGTCGCCTGCCCGCCGCAGGTCACCATGTTCATGTTGCCGGCGTTCTCCGCATCGAGGTTGATCGCCGGGATCACATAGGGGCCGATCGCAGCGGGCGTCAGGTCGATGACCTGAACGCCATGGGCCTGCAGCACCGCGTCGTGGTGCTTGTGGGCACCAGCCGAGGTGGCATCGAACACGATGTCGATGTCGCGGAACACGCTGAGCTTCACCAGCCCGTCGATGCCTTCCGCCGTGGTGGCAATGCCGAGGCGCTCGGCGCGGGCCAGGCCATCGGACTCCGGGTCGACGCCCACCATTGCACCCATCTCGAGGTGCTTTCCGTTGCGCATGACCTTGATCATCAGGTCGGTGCCGATATTGCCCGGGCCGATGATCGCGACCTTCAGTTTGTTCGTCACGTAGCTACTTTCAGGTTGGGTCGCCGGGTGGTTCGGAGGGAGCGTTCTCCCGGATGTCGGACACGAGGCGCCCCCCGCGTCCCCAATGGCCAGCCGGGTATTCGTGAAGCAGGACCCGCACTGCGTCGACCGGCAAGTCGAGACTGTCCGACATGGCCTGCGAAACACTCTCTATCAGCCGGCGCTTCTTGTCGGGGCTGCGCCCCTCGATGATCTTGATCAGGGCAATGGGCATGGTTCACTCCTCGACGTGGAAGCCTGCGGTTCCGAGGCGCTCCATCTCGATCGAGACGTACTGGCCCGGCTTGATCCATTCGGCCGGCGTGGCACCGCCCGCCATCACCACCCAGCCGGCCTGCAGCGGCTCGCCGGCCGCCGCCGACAGGCGCGCGGCGGCCACCAGCGAGCGCAGCGGATGGCCGAGGATGGCGGCGGTGGAACCGACCTGCACCACGCGGCCGTCGATGCTCATCGTCAGACCCAGGTTGCCGAAGTCCTGCTGCGGGTCGCTCCACGCGCCGATCACGAAGCCGCTCGAAGAGGCGTTGTCGGCGATCACGTCCGGCAGGCTGAACTTGAAGTCCTGATAGCGTGAGTCAATGATCTCCAGCGCCGGCGCCACGGCCTCGACCGCGGCGAGCGCCTCGACCAGGGTGACGTCGCCGGCCAGCGGCTTCTTCAGCACGAAGGCCAGTTCCGGCTCGACGCGCGGATGCACGAAGCGCGCGAACTTCAACGGCGCGCCCTCCTCCACCTGCATGCCGCTCGACAGGCGTCCCCAGATGACGTCGTCGATGCCCATCTGGACCATCTTGGCGCGGCTGGTGAAGCCCATCTTCACGCCGATGCGGCGCTCGCCGCGCGCAAGGCGTCGCTGGATGGAGGCAGACTGGATCGCATAGGCATCTGCCAGGGAGAGCTCGCCATGGGGGTCGATCTGCGGGACTGCCTTGGCATGGCGGGCCGCGTCGTCCAGCAGGTGTGCGAATTCGAGGGCCTGGCTCATTGCGATCCCCTTGCGGCGGGAGCAGCTTCGAACACGGCCTTGACGCCTCCGAGGCCGTTGATGCGGGTTTCGAACACGTCGCCGGCCGCGACCGGCACCATCGGGCCGAGGGCGCCCGACAACACCAGGTCGCCGGCGCGCAATGGCTGGCCGAGCGCGACCATGGTGCGGGCCAGCCAGACCACCGCATTGATCGGATTGCCTAGGCATGCCGCACCCGCGCCGACCGACACCGGCTCGCCGCGGCGACTCATGACCATGCCGCACAGCCGGAGTTCCACCTCCTTGAGAAGCCGGGGGCTTCCACCCAGGACGAAGGCACCGGACGATGCGTTGTCCGCCACCGTGTCGACGAAGCGGATGTCCCAGCCCGCGATGCGGCTGCCCACGATCTCGATCGCGGGAAGGACGTGGTCCACGGCCTTGATCACGTCCGCGTGTGCGGGGTTGCCCATGTCGAGGTCGCGGCCGAGAACGAAGGCAATCTCCGCCTCGACCTTCGGCTGATGGAGCTGCTGCATGGGAATCGGCTCTGCGTCGCCGAAGCTCATGTCGTCGAAGAGCACGCCGAAATCGGGCCGATCGACGCCGAGCTGCGCCTGCACGGCGCGTGCCGTCAGGCCGATCTTGCATCCCACCACGCGACGGCCCCGGGCAAGCCTGCGCTCGGTGTTAATCCGCTGGATGGCGTAGGCATCGGCGGCATCCAGGCCGGGATAGCTCACTCGCAAGGGCTGGGTGTAGTGGCCGGTCCTGGCCGCGTCCCACAGGGCTGCGGCGGCTTCAGCCAGGACGGCTGGTTGGGAAGGCATGGGTTCTCCTTGCCCGCGCGCGGCGGGCAGATTGAAAGTTCGAGGGATGGGGATGCCGGGCAGACGCGGCCGCCAGGCACGGTGCTCAGAGCGCGCGGTTCTTCAGGCCGACCTTGCCGTAGATCTCGTTCACGTGCTTCTTCACGCTCTCGGGCGTCGTGTCGTCGACCGGTATGTGCGCCCAACCGACCTTTGCGCGCGCGTACTGGCCGATCTCCTCGTCCTGGTCGCCCGTCGCTCCGCTGATGCCGTAGGCGCCGACCATGTCGTTGCCCTTGAACACCGGCGCGCAGCCACCGGAGGCCACCACCTGGCCATTGGTGAAGACCGACGCGTTCGCCAGCATCTGCGGATTGCGCTCCTTGAACCATTGCTGAATGACCAGCCCGTCGCTGAAACGCGGGCTCATCGAACGGAAGGCGGCGACGGTGAATGCCTTTGCGCGGGCCGTGTCCGGGGTGATGAAGCCCGCGTCATCCATGCGCTCGAGCGCGATCAGGTGGCCTTCGGGCCCGACGATGGCCACGGAGATCGGCACCCCCATCCCGGCAGCCTTCTCGGTCACGGCAGCAATGAACTCGCGGCACTCGGTCGCGCGCAGTTTGGACATCTCGGTAAATCCTTTCTGAACAGAAACACTTCACTCACTCGGGCTTGATGCCCGTGTTTTGAATGAACTTCGACCATCGCGCCGTCT
>DATFGV010000261.1:0-3708 GCA_035249115.1 Vineibacter sp. | reverse complement strand
ATGAATACCGGATCATCTTTTTGGAGGCCTCGGCGCCGGAGCCGATCCGCTACACAGGCCACCGCACCGATACCAGCGACCTGGAGCAGCCCGGCGCCAAAGGCGCGATGGCCTTTAGCAAGACCGTCGAGGTCTACGAGGCGCTGGCGCGAGAAGGCACGGCGCTGCCTTATCCGGCGGTGACATGTGCCGAGCTGAGCTGGATGGCCTGCCACGGTCTGGTGGCGGCGTTCATCAACGAACCGGATTTTCCCTGGTCCGACCGCGAGCAACTGATCGCCGGCATGGTCGAGGCCAGCGTGCGGGGGATTTTGCCCGAGCGCTGACCCAATCCGCGTTCCGGCCAGGGTCGATCAATAGGTCGCGCGGCCGCCCGACAGGTCAAATACGGCGCCGGTGTTGAAGCTGCACAGCGGCGAGGCCAGCCAGGTGACCATGGCGGCCGCCTCCTCGACGGTGGCGAAGCGGCCCATCGGGATCTTCGACAGCATGAAGGCGATGTGCTGCTCGGTCATCTGCTTGAAGATGTCGGTCTTGATCGCCGCCGGGCAGACGCAGTTGACCAGCACGCCGCTGCCCGCCAGCTCCTTGCCGAGCGACTTGGTCAGGCCGATCACGCCGGCCTTCGACGCCGAGTAGGCCGACGCATTCGGGTTGCCTTCCTTGCCGGCGATCGAGGCGATGTTGACGATACGGCCCCACCGCCGCTTCGCCATGCCGGGCACGACGGCGCGGTTGCACAGGAAAACGCCAACCAGGTTGATGTCGATCACCTGCGTCCAGTCGGCGACGCCGTAGTCGGCCACCGTCTGGTTCGGGCCGGTGATGCCGGCGCTGGCGACCAGGATGTCGACCGGGCCCAGCGTCGTCTCGGTTTCGGCCAGGGACCGCGCCACGTCGGCTTCCGACGTCACGTCCATGGCGATGCCCGCGCCGCGGGGCAGGGTCGCGGCGGCGCGACCCGCTTCCGAGGCGTCGCGATCCCACAGCGCCACCGCCGCCCCGAGCGACGCGAGGCTCTGCGCGCACGCCAGGCCGATACCGCGCGCCCCGCCGGTCACGACCGCCACCTTGCCGTTGAACCCCTCGCCGTACATCTTCCGTTGACCGCCTTGTCGCGCTTATTGTCGAAGTGACCTCGGGAACCTATATATAGCTCCTGAATTCCGAAGGTACGCCATGTCGATCGGGCCAATTATCCCTATCGGTTAGGTTCCACGGCTGTCCACCGCGGCAGCCAGCCGCTCCTTTGCGCGCCCGTAGGCCTCGGACCACTCACGCGGAAGCTCAGCCTCGCGCCCGGAGTCCAGCAACCATTCATACATTGCGACGACGGCCTTGAGACGCATCTCGGTAACGTAATCTTCGAGGGTGTGCACGGCTATCAGATAGTGTTCTTTCCGCTCGACTCCGATCGCCTGGAACTCCACGGAATCCAGTTTCCTCTGGGCGGCGAGCCAGTTGGCGCAGGCATCGTGCCAGATTGTCACGTCGTCGATGACCTTGGCTGGAAGCACGCTGATGTCCTTCACCGCTTCACGGAACACGGGAAACGCATCGATAATGTCGGGAACCAAGGGGCGGTACGCCGGATCGCTGCTGTTAAGTGCGAATGACCGCTTTCGGTTCTCTTTCGAGAGGTCTTGCTGAAGGTCCGCGCCGTTCCAGATCTCAGCGAACAACGCGCAGCAGATGTCGAAAGCCTTTTCCTTGCGAAGCGCTTCACGCTCCCGGTAGTCGAGCCAGTGCTTCAGGAAGTAGCCGATCAGCAGCGCCAGGGCGGTGATCAAGGCCGCTTGAGCCGGCGGTGCCAGGCAAACCAGATTGAAGAAAACGCTTGTGGCGTCTTGGCACTGCATATTCGCTTGCCTCGTCCATGGACTGTATTCATCTCTACTTCACCGCAGTGGCAGAGAGAAGCAGGGGCGGGGCCGACACGCCGCGCTGGTGCCGCGCATTGCAATCACATAGAAATCGTTCCGGGGCCGGTCACAAAGGAATCCGATGAAGGCAGCCATTCCCGCTTCCATTGACGCCACCCTCGAGTTGCTGCGCGGCGGCGACTACATCGCCGACCGCAGCCTGGCGACCGTGCTCTACCTGGCGCTGAAGCTCGGTCGGCCGCTGTTCACCGAGGGCGAGGCCGGCACCGGCAAGACCGAGATCGCCAAGGTGCTGGCCCAGACCCTGGGCCGTCGCCTGATCCGGCTGCAGTGCTACGAAGGCCTCGACGCCGCCTCGGCGGTGTACGAGTGGAATTACGCCCGCCAGATGATCGAGATTCGGCTGGCCGAGGCGCAGGGCCATGTCGATCGCGACCTGCTGGGCAGCGATGTCTTCGCCGAACGCTTCCTGATCCGCCGGCCGCTGCTGGAGGCGCTGGAGCCACAGCCGGAGGGGCCGCCGGTGCTGCTGATCGACGAGCTCGACCGCACCGACGAGCCATTCGAGGCGTACCTGCTGGAGGTGCTGTCGGATTTCCAGGTGACGATCCCCGAGCTGGGCACGGTCAAGGCGCCGGCGCCGCCGATCGTGGTCATCACCTCGAACCGCACCCGCGAGATTCACGACGCGCTGAAACGCCGCTGCTTCTATCACTGGGTCGACTACCCCGACGCGGCGCGCGAGCAGCAGATCCTGAAGGTCAAGGCGCCCGGCGCGCCGGAACGGCTGACTCGCCAGGTGGTGGGCGTCGTGCAGGAGTTGCGCCGCATGGACCTTTTCAAGGCGCCCGGTGTCGCCGAGTCGATCGACTGGGCCACGGCGCTCAGCGAGCTCAACGTGCTCGACCTCGATCCGCGCACCATCAACGACACGCTCGGCGTGCTGCTGAAGTACCAGGACGACATCCAGCGCCTGCAGGGCAGCGAGGCGGCGCAGATCCTGGAGCGGGTCAAGAACGAGATGCTGGTCGGCCACGCGGCGGGGTAGCCGCACATGAAAGACTCACCACAGAGACACAGAGGCACAGAGATAAGGCCACAAGAGTCTTTCGCGCGCCGCAGGCGCGCACTCGTTATGCCTCTGTGTCTCTGTGTCTCTGTGGTGAACCTTTCTCGTTATGCGTCAGTGACCGGCCGTCGATCGAACTGACGCCATGTCCGAGCCTGTCACCATCGCCACCGCGCCCCTGAAGCCCGAAGGCAAGCTGGTGGCCAACATCATGAATTTCGGCCGCGCGCTGCGCGCCGCCGGGCTGCCGATCGGGCCGGGTCGCGTCATCGAGGCGGTGCGCGCCGTCGAGGCCTCGGGCTTGCAGCGTCGCGAGGACCTGTACTGGACCCTGTTCAGCGTGCTCGTGAACCGCCGCGACCAGCGTGAGATCTTCGACCAGGCCTTCCACATCTTCTGGCGCAACCCGCGGCTGCTGGAAAAGATGATGGGTCTGATGCTGCCGCAGGTCGACACCGGCGAGCCGCCCGAAAGCCAGAAGCAGCTGAGCCGCCGCCTGCAGGAGGCGCTGCAGCCCGGAAGCGGCGAGTCACCGGACGACGCCGAGGAGCCGCCCAAAGTCGAGCTCGAGGCGACGCTGACCTTCTCCGACCGCGAGCTGCTGCAGAAGAAGGATTTCGAGCAGATGTCGGCGGCCGAGATCGCGCAGGCGATGAAGGCGATCCGGCGCCTGACCCTGCCGATCCGCGAGGCGCGCACGCGGCGCACGGCGCCGGCGCCGCACGGCCCGCGCGTCGACATGCGCGCCACGTTCCG
>DATFGV010000260.1:0-7230 GCA_035249115.1 Vineibacter sp. | reverse complement strand
CCGGAAGCCTCGATCGGCAACCCGCACGCCCGCCTGCATCTGGCGCAAGGCCGGCTGGGCCTCGAGGATCTCGGCTCGCAAGGCGGCACCGCGATCGACGGCGCGCAGCTGCTGCCGAGCCACGGCATCCGCGAGGTTACCCAGTCCAAGAGGATCCGCTTCGGCGCCCTGGAGTTCGCGCTGGCGCGGTCCTGAAGCCACCCCACTTGACATACGACCGGCGGCGTCGATGACGCCGGCGGGTGCGGCGCGCGATCGCCTTGCCGCCTAGGCAAGGCTCGGCTATCCCTGCCGCGCCGTCTTTCCTTCCCCCTCGGAGGGCCCTGGTGATCTCGTCACTTGCCTACGTGGTCAGCATCCTGCTGGAAGTGTTCGTCTGGCTGCTGATCGCGCAGGCGATCATGAGCTGGCTGCTGGCCTTCAACGTCATGAACTACCGCAACCAGATAGTGCGCACGATCTGGGAGTTCCTGTCGCGCATCACCGAGCCGTTGCTGCGGCCGATCCGCCGCTTCCTGCCGAGCTTCGGCGGCATCGACCTGTCGCCGCTGGTGCTGATCCTGGTGATCATCTTCGTGCAACGCGCCTTCCTCTATCCCATGATGAGCGGGCGGCCGATTTCATTGTGGTGAGCTTCTACCGCGCCGTCAGTGACGGCCTGCGCCTGCGCTTGAAGGCGCGGCCGAACGCGCGGCGCGATGCGATCGACGGCGTCGTACCCGATGTCGAGGGCGAGGCGTTGGCGGTGTCGGTGCGCGCCGCGCCCGATGGCGGCAAGGCCAACGCCGCGGTGATCGCTTTGCTGGCCCGCACATGGCATCTGCCTGCCGCATCGTTTGCGATCATCAGCGGCGCTACCACGCGCCGAAAGCTGCTGTCACTGTCCGGCGATCCGGTGGCGCTGGCCGCAACGATCGAGGCGTGGCGCATAAACCTTCTCCCTCCCGGGCGAAAGCAAGATAACCGGAGCCGAGCTGCATGACGGCGACCATCATTGACGGCAAAACCTACGCCGAGGGTTTGCGCGCCCGTGTGGCGCGCGAGGTTGCGGCGCTGAAAGAAGCCAAGGGCGTAACGCCTGGCCTCGCGGTGGTGCTGGTCGGCGATGATCCCGCCAGCCAGGTTTACGTCCGCAGCAAGACCCGCCAGACCAACGACGTCGGTATGGCCGGCTTCGACCACCGCCTGCCGGCCAGCACCGCGGAAATTGACCTGCTGGCGCTGATCGCGCGACTCAACACTGATCCGGCGGTGCACGGCATTTTGGTGCAGCTGCCGCTGCCGGCGCACATCGGTACGAGCCGCGTCATCGCCGCGATCGACCCCGCCAAGGATGTCGATGGCCTGAGTGCCACCAACGCCGGCCGGCTTGTGCAGGCCGTCGCCGGGCCGCTCGATTTCCCGGTGGCCTGCACGCCGCTGGGCTGCCTGATGTTGCTGAAGGACTCGCTGGGCGCACTGTCGGGCGCCGACGCCGTTGTCGTCGGCCGCTCGGTGTTGGTCGGCAAGCCGATGGCGCAGCTGCTGGTGCGCGAGGACTGCACCGTGACCGTGGCGCATTCGCGCACCCGCGACCTGCCGGCGCTCTGCCGGCGGGCTGACATCCTGGTGGCGGCGACCGGCAAGGCCGGCATGGTGAAGGGCGACTGGATCAAGCCCGGCGCCACCGTCATCGATGTCGGCATCACCCGCGTCGATTTGCCGGGCGGCAAGCAGCGCCTGGTGGGCGACGTCGAGTTCGCGGGCGCCAGCGCCGTGGCGCGGGCCATCACGCCGGTGCCCGGTGGCGTCGGCCCGATGACCGTCGCCTGCCTGCTGCACAACACGCTGCAGGCGGCCCGTCGCAGCGTGGGCCTGGGACCGGCGGCGATCTGATGGTCGGACGCGTCTGGCCTTACGACTCGCGATAGTCGTGTAATCCGCCGCGGAAATCCGTGACCTTGCGTCGGCCGCTCGCATCCGCCGCGCCGAGGTAGCTCGGCCCGACCGGGCTCTTGCCATGGCCGCCGGGGATGTCGAGCACGTAGGTCGGCAGGCACAAGCCCGACAGTCGTCCGCGCAGTCCGCGCATCAGCGCCTGCCCCTCCTCGATCGGCAGCCGGAAGTGGGCCGTGCCACGCGCCAGATCGGGATGGTGCAGGTAATAGGGCCGCACCCGCGCCGCCACCAGCGCACGGAACAGCGCTTCCAGCGCCTCGACCGAGTCGTTGACGCCGCGCAACAGCACGCTTTGCGACAGCAACGGGAATCCGGCGTCGGCTAGCCGCGCCAACGCGGCACACGCCGCCGGAGTCAGCTCACGCGCATGGTTGCAGTGCACGCCGACGTAGACGGTCGCACGCGTCGCCTTCAGCGCGCCGACCAGCGCAGCGTTGACCCGTGCCGAATCGGCCACCGGCACGCGGGTGTGGAAGCGGATCACCGCGACATGCGCCATCGCGTCGAGCGCGGCAACGATTCGTGCCAGCCGCCGCGGCGCCAGCATGAAGGGATCGCCACCCGTCACGATCACCTCCCAGATCGCCGGCCGGGCCGCGACGTATGCCAGGGCTGCCTCCAGCTCATCATCGTCCAGCGCCGCGCCGCCGGGACCGACCTGCTCGCGCCGGAAGCAGAAGCGGCAGTAGACCGGACAGGCGTGCAGCGGTTTCAGCAGCACGCGGTCGGGATAGCGGTGCACGATGCCCTTGACCGGCGCATGCGCCTCGTCGCCGATCGGGTCAGCGAGCTCGTCGGGCGTGATGGCGGCTTCGGCTGCCGTCGGCAGGTACTGCCGCGCGACGGGATCGTCGTCGGGCATTCCCCGCATTAGCCCCAGCACCTCGGGTGTCAAGGCGATAGCGTAAGCGTTGGCAACGCGTTGCAGCGTTGGATCTTCCAGCGCCCGCGGCGGCAAGGCACCGGCCGCGACCAGGTCGGCGAGGCTGCGGGCTGTGGTCTGGGATTGCGTCATCGGCCCGGCCTTCAACGCCGAATCATGCCCCGGGTCAAGGGCAGGCGCGGACTGGCCCGACGATGGCGCGGGCACCCCTCGGGGTCAGGCCTGCGAAACTGCAAGCCGTACAAGACAGGGCGTTATGACGGGCGTGCGGGCCAACCCGTGGCCGTGAAGCGCCATTCGGGCGCGCAGGCTCACCGTCCGCACGTCGATCATTCACCGGGAAACAGCAGTCGTTCGTAGTCACGCACGCCGTTGAGGACGTGGATGATCTCGACCAATTCGCCGCTGATTCGATAGAAGATGAGATAGCCTCGATACGGTCGTCGACGGATGCCGACATGCTCGTATCGCGGCACGAGCGGAAACGCGGCAGCCATCGAACCCAGTTCCTCGCAACGGTTCAGCAGCTCGTCGACAAAGCTTACGGCACGCAACGGATTGTCCTTACGGATGAAGTCACCAATCTCATTGAGATCGGCCTCGGCCGACGCCGTGATGACGACTTTCATCGGGCCGGACGGGTCGCCCCCACCGCGAATTTCGCACGCAGTGTCTTTCGCACCGCATCGATGGAGCGGACGCGCCCGTTTGCCGCATCGCCGATGCCACGGGCGATCGCTGTGTCGAGCGCCGCCAGTCGCCGCTCGCGCTCGTCCGTTTGCCACTGCCAATGCCGCAGCGCTTCGCGAACGACGTCGCTGGCGGATGCATAGTCTCCGGACCGGACCTTGCCCTCGACCAAGCGCGCCAACTCCGCCGGAAGGGTGACGCTCAGTTTTCGCACCGCCGCCATGAAACAAGTGCTCCTAGCTTAGTGACGATCTTAGCAGCCTTTCTAGTCATTCCGGAATGGGCCAACATGGAAGTGACTGACCGGGTCTGGTCGTGCTTCTGTCGGACGCTGGCGGGTAGGCGGTTGTGCATGGCTAATGCTACCTCCGACTCGTGTGTTCGGTTTGGACTGCTCAAAATCCCTCGCCATCTCGTTCGACGCCATTTCGGGAGATCATTTTGTGAGGGCACGGTTCCTTGATCGGCAGGATGCGGGCAATCCCTTGAATGGAACCAGCATCGAGAACTCGGTGGAGCTCAGGAGCATGCTGGCCAGCATGCGTGCTCGGCCCCCTTTCTTCGCGGAACTAATCTGCGATAACGGCTACAAGCTCCTGTTGGGCCTCGGGGCCAGTGAAGGGTGCGTTCAATTCAGTTCCACTGAAGGCGATCCGCCCTACCTCATGGCTGTCGCTGACAACGCCGAAGCCGCAATAGGAGACGTGGAGTTCCTGATGGGGGATACCGTCACGCCGGTCTCCCGGCGCTACTGTTTGCCGTATGACGTTGTCGCGGACATCGCGGTGGTGTTTGTGGATACGGGAAACCCCAAGTCCGATGTCCATTGGGAAGCGATTTGATGGGTTCCGCTGGCGCCGACGATATAGCCTGCGCCTATGGTCACGAGCCGGCGAGGGGGCTTTTCATTAACGGCCGGCGAGGCCATCTTGGCATGGCAACTGCACGAGGTTCGTCCATGGCCGTGACCAGCAAGACCGCGTACCCGGTTGAGAAATCCGACGCCGACTGGCAGAAGGAGTTGACGCGCGAACAGTACCAGGTGCTGCGCAAGCACGCCACCGAGCGCGCCGGCACCAGCCCGCTGGACAAGATCTACGACAAGGGCAGCTACGTTTGCGCCGGCTGCGGCCATCGGCTGTTCGACAGCGCCACCAAGTTCGACAGCGGCACCGGCTGGCCGAGTTTCTGGGATCCCAAGCCGGGCGGCGTCGGTACCACCGAGGACCGCAGCTTCTTCATGCGCCGCACCGAGGTGCATTGCGCCAATTGCGGCGGCCACCTCGGTCACGTCTTTGACGACGGCCCGCAGCCCACCGGCCAACGCTATTGCATGAACGGCGTGGCGATGAAGTTCGTCAAGGAGCCGTAGGCGTCAGGACGAGGGCGTCGACGACTCGGTCGGCGGCGGTGGCGGCGCCGGCGTGTCGCACCGCTGCGCTCCGGCCGGCAGGGCGACGAGCATGGCCGCAACCAGCACCAACGGCGACAAACGAGCGGCGAGACGAACCGAACGGGACATGGCGGTCTCCAATGCGGATGACGGCACAGTATGACTTGGTTCGGCGCCGCTGCATAGGCGGCAGCGGCGCTCCCTGAAGCCGGGATCAGGCCAGCGCCTTGCCGAACAGCTCCAGGGTACGGCCGTTGGCGAGCTTGCAGCTGGCGGCGTTGTAGTGCTTGCCGCCGACCCGGCAGAAGGCGTGGTCATCGTCGGGGTAGCCGTGGATGGTGACGCGCGCATTATCCTTCAGGCCGTCACGAATCTTCTTCTGCGCCTCGGGCGGCACGAAACCATCCTTCTCGGCGATGTGCAACAGCGTCGGCGCCGCGATGCCCTTGGCGTCGGCCAGCTTGTTGTCGATGCCGACGCCATAGTAGGCGGCGCCGGCCTCGGCGTCGGAGTGGCACATCATCATGTAGGTCAGGAAGCCGCCCAGGCAGTAGCCGGTGACGCCGACCTTGCCAGTGCAGCCCTGCGTGGCGCGCAGGAAGGCGAGCGCCACCTTCAGGTCGTCCATGCCGTTTTCCTGGTCGAAGCCCTTGTACAGCGCGAACGCCTTGTTCCACTCGTCCTGGCTCTGGTCGGTAATGTCGACGCCCTCCTCCTGCCGCCAGAAGACGTCGGGCGATAGCGCGACATACCCTTGCGCTGCCCAGTAGTCGCAGATCTCGCGCATCACCTGGTTGACGCCGAAGATCTCCTGGATCACCAGCACGCCCGGGCCGCTGCCGCTCTTCGGCTTGGCGAGATAGCCGCCCATCTTGCCGTCACGCAGGCGAATCGAGGCGTTGAGGTGCGGGTTGGGCATGGTGCGGCTCCGGTTACGGTCAAGGCGTCAACGGTAGCGCGCGCACCCTACTGAGTCACGTAACGCCGCGGTGCGACGAACCGGCACGGCATCATCGCCGCTATCGCATCACGGTCGCATTGGGGTATGTCACCTCCGTGATGGTCCAGCCCGCTGCGTCGTCGCGAGCGCACGCACCGCCACCGACGCTCCTCGGCGTCGGACCGTCGAACGGAATTGCAATCAGCTCGAGATCTTGTCTGTTGGGATCGCGGCTGGCGGAACGGACCGCCAGCACGATCATCGACGGGCCAGTGCCGCCATCGAGGACGAGCGCTGGGACCGCGCGCAGCGGCCAGCGCCGCTGCGCCAGAGCGGGCGGCAGGTCGCACTTGTACTCGCCAGCCGTCCAAGCGCTTGGACGAGGGCCGTTCAAGGCCGCGACGAGCAGACGCAGATTGCGCGGCCGCGGCACGCCGGTATCGGCCTGGAACTGCGAGGAGCCGGTGACCGTCCACGCTTCGTGGTCGCGACGATCGGCTTCGTTGCCCGCGCGCAGAAAAACCAGACCATTGCGGCCCGCGCCAAACGACACCGCCAAGGTCGGATACGCATGATACGACCCGGCCAGACGTGGATCTCGTCGCTCTTCGTTCGCCCGCAGCGTTGGCGAGTCGAGATCGGCGAACACAGGCCTCGCGGGCGTCCTGCCGGCTGGTTGGGTAAGCACGAGACGCAGGCGCTCATGGCCGAGCGGCGCCACTTTCGGATCGCATGTGCCCAGCGCGTCGGTCGCGGCCAGCGCGCAGTTGGTTAGGAACGCGCCCAGTAGCGGCGCCGGCCCGCGATGGACGTCGGCGATCGGCGCCATGGGATGGCCAAGACGATCCCACTTCTCGAAGCAGCCGAAGAGATGCGCCGTGGCCTTGGCCGCGACGCTCTTGCCCGATTTGGTGAAGCAGGGCTCCGCGCCCTCGGTGCCCCAATCGTGCAGCCGCCACGTCAAGGACCGCAACGGCGCTGGTCGATTGCGGGACGCGCTCGAATCCGGCGGTCCCGGCACCGGTATCAGGCGCTGCACGAGCATGTCGTCGAGATCGAAAAGGTCCTTCTTCTGCCGGCCGGGGCAGTAACCAGCTGGCCCGTCGCACTTGCTGCGGAAGAAGAAGTGCAAGGCGGTAGGGTGTCCGTCCGCGGTCGCCATCATGCGCGGCGGGTACTGGAAACGCCGGTAGAGCTCGAACTGGCCATCATTGTCCGGCGACCCCCAGAATTCGGGATCATGTTTTCCGCCTTTCATTGGCGGCCAGCTGTGCGACACCAGACGCCGCACGCGATCACCGGCGAGGCAGAACTCGAACGTGCGCACCTCAATCTGCGCCCGATTGTAGGGGGCGGTGCCAAGATAGGGTGCCACAATCTGCTGGC
>DATFGV010000259.1:0-2335 GCA_035249115.1 Vineibacter sp. | reverse complement strand
ATGGCATCCACCGCTATCCGGGCAAGCGTTCGATGGACCTGCGCACCGAGGAGCTGCGCGAGCAGGAGCGCCGGGCTCACGGCGAGGCGCTGTTCAACGACCTGTGGCGCACCGTGCCGACCGGCGCCGGCAAGAGCGCCGCCGAGCTGAGCGTTGACAAGCGGCGTGAGCTGCTCGGCCTGCCGCAGGAGAACATCCTGTACTTCCTCGAGAAGACGGCGCCACGCTTGCAGCCCTGGCAGCGCGAGCTGCTGCGCATCGTGCGGCACATCGGCCAGTATTTCTATCCGCAGGGCCAGACCAAGGTGATGAATGAGGGCACGGCGACCTACGTGCACTACCGCATCATGAACCGTCTGCACGAGCGCGGCGCGATCGGCGACGGCGACTATCTGGAGTTCCTGCAGTCGCACACCAACGTGATCTTCCAGCCGATGTGGAACGATCCGCGCTTCTCGGGCTTCAATCCCTACGCGCTGGGTTTCGCCATGATGCGCGACATCGAGCGCATCGTCACCGATCCGCAGGACGAGGACCGCGAGTGGTTCCCCGACATCGCCGGCACCGGCGACGCGATGGCGGTGCTGCGCGACGTTTGGGCCAACTATCGCGACGAAAGCTTCATCGGCCAGTTCCTCAGCCCACGCCTGATGCGCGAGATGCGGCTGTTCCAGCTGCATGACGATCCGGTCGAGTCACAGGGCATCCGGGTCGACGCGATCCAGAACGAACGCGGCTTCCAGCGCATCCGGCGGCAGCTGGCGAAGACCTATGACGTCGGCTGGACCGACCCGAATATCGAGGTCGCGGACGTCAACCTGATGGGCGACCGGCGGCTGATCGTGCACCACAACGTCGTCAACGGCCGCCTGTTGGCCGAGACCGACACGCAGCGCGTCTTGCAGCACCTGGCCGATCTGTGGGGCTACGACGTCCAGTTGCGCGAGTTCGACTCCGGCGAGACGGTGATGAAGGAACTCACCGCCAGCCCGCGCAACAACCTGCTGCCGGCCGTGTGATCGGCGCCTGCGGCACCGTCGGGTCGCGCCTTCAATCCCGCCACAAGTTCTGGACGACCATCATCTCCGGCGGGCGCCTTCGCTAATCCGCGAAACGTGCTGGCACCGCGATCGAGACTACATCGTCGCGCCGATCTTCCATGGCTCGAACTCGTCGTCGCCGATACCCAGCGCCTCGCTCTTGGTCTTCTCGCCCGAGGCCACGCTCAGGATCAGGTCGAAGATGCGCTGGCCGGCCTGCTGGATGCTCTCCTCGCCGTCGACGACACTGCCGCAGTTGATGTCCATGTCGTCGGTCATGCGCCGCCACAGCGCGCTGTTGGTGGCGAGCTTGATCGACGGTGTCGGCTTGCAGCCGAAGACGCTGCCGCGACCGGTCGTGAAGCAGAGCACGTTGGCGCCGCCCGCCACCTGGCCGGTGGCCGCCACCGGGTCGTAGCCGGGCGTGTCCATGTAGACGAATCCCTTGGCGGTGATCGGCTCGGCGTACTTGTAGACCTCCACAAGGTTGGTGGTGCCGCCCTTGGCGACGGCGCCCAGCGACTTCTCCAGGATCGTGGTCAAGCCGCCGGCCTTGTTACCCGGTGAGGGATTGTTGTTCATCTCTCCGCCGGTCTTGGCGCAATGGTCCTCCCACCAGCGGATGCGCTCGACGATCTTCTCGCCGACGTCGCGCGAGACCGCGCGACGGGTCAGCAAATGTTCGGCGCCGTAGATTTCCGGCGTCTCGCTCAGCACCGCCGAGCCGCCGTGGCGCACCAGCAGGTCGACGGCGGCGCCCAGCGCCGGGTTGGCCGAGATGCCGGAGTAGCCGTCCGAACCGCCGCACTGCAGGGCGAGGATCAAATGGCTCGCGGGCACGGCTTCGCGCCTGACGGCGTTGGCTTCCGGCAACAGCTCGCGAATGAAGTCGGCGGCCCGCGACACCGTCTTTGACACGCCACCTTCATCCTGGATGGTCATCGGGATCATCTTGGGTCCGCTGTTCAGCTTCTCGGCGTTCATCAGGCCCGCGACCTGGTTGGCCTCGCAACCCAGGCCGAGCACCACCACGGCCGCCATGTTGGGATGGCGGGCGTAGCCTGCGAGCGTACGGCGCAGCACGTCCATCTCCAGCCCGGCCGAGGCCATGCCGCAGCCGGTGCCGTGCGTCAGCGGCACGACGCCGTCGATGTTGGGAAAGGCGTCGAGCAGCGGCGCCATCTTGTTGGCGATCATCCGGCTGGTGGCGGCCGAGCAGTTCACCGTGGTCACGATGCCGATGTAGTTGCGGGTGGCGACGCGGCCGTCGTCGCGCACGATACCCTGGAACGTCG
>DATFGV010000258.1:0-4981 GCA_035249115.1 Vineibacter sp. | reverse complement strand
GTCGTTCGCCGCAGCGGTCGTTGAGGCGGTCCGCCGGCAATCGGACGGCTGCATGAGGAAAGATAAAATATATATGCAAATTTCATTATCGGAACTTACCACTTACGGGCGGTAAATGACCCCTGAAAAGCGATGTATTCCAATGGCTTGAGATTACCGTTCCGCGCACGGGCGGTAAATGACCCGGAAGCGTCGCTTCGGCCGTCGGGCCACGATCCATGCTGGGTCAAACCGCAAAGCGTGGGCCGCACCGCCGCCCCTACCCCCGCTCCCGCCAGGCGTAGTTGAAGCTCACCGACACCCGCTCGCCGGCGGCGGCGCTGGCTGGCACCTCGTGCCGCAGCCAGCTCTCGAACAGCACCAGCCGGCCGGCGCGGGCCGGCACGGTGACGAACGGAAGCAGCGCCTCGGGCGCGTCTTGCCGGCGCGGCGGGGCGGCCATCAGCGCCGCCAGCCGCGGGTCCTCGAGCTTCAGCCCGGCGGCGCGGCGCGGTGTGCGCACATAGTAGGTGCCGCTGATGAACGACAGCGGGTGCAGGTGCAGGCCGTGGCTGGTGCGCGCCGGCATGAGGTTGACCCAGCAATCGGTCATCGCCAGCCGGCGCCGGCGCAGGTCGTAGCGCAGCGCCGCGGCGTAGGCGCGGACATGCGGCGCCAGACGCCGTGCCAGCTCGGCGAAGGCGGCCGACGTCTGGTGCAGCTGGTCGTGGGTGGCGTAGGAGGTGTAGCCGCCGACGTAGTTCGTGGCGCACCAGCGCCGTCCGGCGGCATCGTGCAGGCGCAGCGCCTGGGCCTCGTCGTGCAGGCGCTGGTTGAAGCGGCCGACGTCGCGGCCGCCCAGCGCGGCGCCGTAGATCAGGGTCGGGAACAGGCGCCGCACGGTCATGGTGTCACGCTCGCCGCCCGGCCGGGCGGCTGTCAACGGGCCGGCGCGGCCAGCATGGTCGGCCACAGCGCCGCGATCAGGGTCGCCAGCGCCACGGCGGCGATCAGGCTGAAGGCGACGCGGCGGAAGGTCCGTTCCGACACCAGGGTGAAGGCGTGCGCACCGGCGTAGAGGCCGGCGCCATAGACCGGGATCAGCAGCGCCGCGGCGGTCAGCACCGTCGGCGTCAGCAGGCCGCTGAGCGCATACATCAGCTGCGTGCCGATGGCGGTGACGCCGAAGAAGGCAAAGGTGTTGGCGCGCGCCTGGGCGGCGTCGGCCTGGCCGGCCAGCCAGAACATCACCACCGGCGGGCCGCTGATGCCGATGGCGCCGCCCATCACGCCGGCGACGCCGCCGACCGCCAGGGTGGTGGGCAGGCTGGGGGTGCGCTGGTAGCGCCAGCCGGCGGCGAGCAAGGCGACGGCCAGTAGCACGGCCAGCGACAGCGCGATGCGCAGCGCCGTCGGCTCGGTGGTCAGCAGCAGCCAGGCGCCCAGTGGCAGGGTGGCCATGGCGGCGCCGGCCAGCGGCAGCACCTCGCGCCAGCGGCAGCGCCGCACGGCCTGCAAGGTGAGCGGCGAGCTGATCAGGAAGTCGGCGATGCCCAGGGTGGGCACCGCCAGGGCCGGCGAGAAGACGGCCGAGAAGACCGGTGTGAGGATCAGCGCGCCGCCAAAGCCGGCCATGCCGCGCACGAAGCCGGCGACCAGGGCGGCGACGGCGACGATGGCCAGCCCCGGCCGCCAGATCTCCGCGAACGCCTGCTCCATGCGCGCAGCAATAGCCGACGGCGAGGTGCTGTCAACGCGGGCGGCGGGCGCAAACGGCAGCGCCCGCCCGGGCGAGCCGGGCGGGCGCGTCGTGAGGATCGTCGTTGGGCACCGGGCGGCGGTGGCCCGGCGGCAGGTGCTAGCGGATGGTGCCCGGCGTGGTCGCGGCGCCGATGCCGGCGCCAACCGCGCCGCCGATCAGGGCGCCACCCAGCACCGACAGGCCGCCGGTGGCCGCGCCGACAACGGCGCCGGTGCCGGCACCGATGGCGCCACCGGTCACGGCGCGCTGGCCCCAGGTGTCACCGCAGGCCGAGGCCATCAGGGCGATCGGGGTCAGGACGGCGCCGACCTTGGCGAGGGACATGATGATGGACACGAGGCGCCTCCGAGAATGGTACGCGGTACAATCGACAACGAAATTCGACCGGCAGGGTTGCCGACCAGCATGGCAGCAATGTGGCGGCCGATCCGCCTTGCCTGTCAACGGGTTGGGCGCGCGCTGTGGAAAATCGCCGGCGGCCGCTGGAAAACCAGCGGCCGCGCCCCGAAAGGCGCGGCCGCGTATGCACTTACTCTACGCCACTCTAAGCCATCACTGGGTCGCCGGCGCCTCCGCCTTGTCCGCTTTGGCGGATTTGCTGGGAGTCGTCGCCGCGCCAATCACCGCACCGGCGCCGCCGCCGATCAGGGCGCCGGCGAGGATCGACAGGCCGCCGGTCGCGGCCCCGACACCGGCGCCGGCCACGGCGCCGATCGCGCCGCCGCTTGCCGCGCGCTCACCCCAGGTGTCGCCGCAGGCGCCCAGGGTCAACGCCGCCGGCAGCAACAGGGCTGCCGCCCGACCTATCGATGTTGATGTGCTGAAAGTCATAAAAGGGCGGCAGGTACGCACCGCCGAACACTGAGGGGGACGTGGGCCTTAACTGGGGGGAAGGACCCACTTTACGCTTTAGTTCTGAGCGATCTCCGGGGGTTTGAGGGGGGATCTCCGGACTCGCTCCCTTATGAGTCGAGGATAGCCCCGGAAAATCTTGGATTCAATATCTTTTTTTGATTCTTTTGTTGCGTATTTGCAGATCGGTTGATTCTTTCTGTTCAGCTGGATGCAGGCGCCGCAGCTTCGCCGCGCACCAGCTTGATGTCCTGGCGGCTGGCCCAGGCATTGAGATCCTGCCGCTGCAGCGCCGCCGCCATCAGGCTCGGGAACTGGTCGGGGGTGCAGGCGAACACCGGCGCGCCCAGCGCCGCGACCCGCGCCGCCAGCTCGCTGTCGTAGGACGGCGCGCCCTGGTCGGTGAGCGCCAGCAGGCCGATCAGGTTGACGCCGGCCGCCACCAGCCGCGCCAACCGGCCGAGCAACGCCTCGGCGTTACCGCCCTCGAACAGGTCGGTGATCAGGATGAAGTGCGTCCTGCTCGGCCGCTCGATCCGCTGCTCGCAATAGGCGACGGCCTGGTTGATGTCGGTGCCGCCGCCGAGCTGCACGCCGAACAGCACGTCGACCGGGTCGGCGAGATCGGCGGTCAGGTCGAGGATCGCGGTGTCGAAGCACACCAGCTTGGTCGCCACCACCGGCAGCGAGGCCATCACCGCCGCGAAGATCGAGGCGTAGACCACCGAGGTCGCCATCGACCCTGACTGATCGACGCACAGCACCACCTCGTCGAGGTCGACCAGGCGGCGCTGCTTGCGCTGAAAGCCGATCAGGCGCTCCGGCACGACGGTGCGGTGCTCGGGCTGCCAGTGGCGCAGATTGGCCCGGATGGTGCGCGGCCAGTCGATGTCGGCCGGCCGCGGCCGGAAGGTGCGGCGGCCGCGGTCGACGGCGCCGCGGATCGCCTCGGCGGTGCGCCGCTCCATCCGCTCCATCAGCTCGCGCACCACCTTGGCCACCACCTCGCGGGCGATCGCCTTGGTCTTCTCCGGCATCACCGCCCGCAGGCTGACCAGGTCGGCGACCAGGTTGACGTCGGTCTCGACGGCGGCCAGGAACTCCGGCTCCAGCAGCATCTGGCGCAGCCCGAGCCGGTCGAAGGCGTCCTTCTGCACCAGCTGCACCACCGCAGACGGAAAGTAGCTGCGGATGTCGCCCAGCCAGCGTGCCACCCGTGGCGCCGAGGCGCCCAACCCGCCCCGCCCCTTCTTGCCCGTCGGCTCATCGCCCGCGCCGTACAGCGCCGACAGCGCCGCCGACAGGCGCTGGTCGGCCTCCGACAGCGACGGCGAGCCGCCCGGTTCGTCGACCCCCAACGCCAACGACCAGCGGCGGCGCTTTTCGGCCTCGTCGCTCATCGCGGCGCTCCCCGTTCCAGGATGGCGAGTACCGACGCCAGGTGCGCCGGCCAGGCCGCCGCCGCCGACGGCGCCAGTCGGTGCGAGGTCTCAGCCGAACCCGGTTGCGCCACCAGCGCCTCCATCAAGCGGCGGCGCTCGGCCCGGTCCAAAGCGGCGAACACCCGCCGAAAGATCGGCAGATGGGCGATGAAGTCCGGCTCGTCGAGGCTCATCAGCCAGGCATCGACCGCGTCGCGCAGGCCGCCATCGTGGATCAGCCGCTGCCCGATGCCGGTGAAGAAACCCTCGAAGAAGCGGGCGGCATCGGCCGGCGGCACGCCGGGCGACAGCATGCGGCCGAGGATGGCGACGATCGCCGCGGCATCCAGTCGTTCGGCCTCGAACAGCAGCCTTGCGGCGCCGCCGGCAACCAGATGGTCGCTGGCGCTCGTCTCGACGACGGTTTCCAGGGCGTGCCACCACGGCGCCCGGTCGTCAGCTGGCAGCTCGGCCAGCGCCATCGCCTCATGCGCCGACAGCATCGCCGCGCGCAGGGTCGTCGCGGCGTCGGCGTCGAGGTTGCGCGCGCCATAGGGCAAGGCCAGCGCCGCTTGCACCGCCAGCCGGCGCAGCAGGTCGAGCAGGCTGTCGGCCGACATGGCGCGCGCCTCACCGTAGCGCACCACGTCGGCCAGCGGCGCCAGGCTGCGCAGCAGCTCGAGGCAGTCGCTGGTGTGCGCCGCCGCCACTTCGAGCCGGTCGAGCCCGTCGCGCGCCGCCGCGTCGAGCCCTGCGGTCAGCGCCTGGCGCACCAGCCCGGCCAGCGCCGACAGGCCACTCTCCTCGCGCAGGCGCGCCCGCAGCCGGCCGCTCGCCGCCTGTTCGATCGTCGCACCGAAGACCAGGTTCTCGACCAGCCGAACGGCGTATTCCGGCTCCCAGCGCAGCACCCAGCGCTCCCGGAAGGTGCCGCGGCTGCGGCCCGCCTCGTCGAGCCGACCCCAGG
>DATFGV010000257.1:0-3392 GCA_035249115.1 Vineibacter sp. | reverse complement strand
CGTCACCAACTTGCGGCCCGTTGCCGAGGCGCTCATGGCGCAGGGAGCAGCCGCCGACGCCCGGGCGCTGGTGGGCCGGGCGCTCAATTTCGTTCAGGCTATCCCGTATGACGACCTGCTTGATGCCCGCACCACCGGCGGGATCGAGTTCGCGCCGCCGCCGGCCATGTTCAGGCTCAACCGGGGCGATTGCGACAGCAAGGCCGTGGCGCTGGCGGCGATCCTGCGGACGCTGGTGCCCGGACTTGCGATTGCCTTCGTGGTCCTGCCGCAGCACGTCGCTCTGGCCGTCGACCTGCCGCCGGGGGAGGGGGATGCCATGGTGCTCCGGGGTGACCGGCCATTGCTGCTGCTGGAGCCTACCGGCCCGGCGGTAGTACAGCCGGGGCGGGTGGCGCCGACCACGGCGTGGTATACCGATCGTCCGGGCGAGTACGCCCTGTTCGAGATGAAGGACTAGCGTTGGACCGGCGCCTAGCGGCCATTTTGCATGCTGATGTTGTCGGCTACAGCCGGCTCATGGAAGGCGCGGAAACCCGGACCTTCCGCGAGTTAAAGACGCTGTTCGACGGCGTCTGGCTGCCGGCGCTCGGTCGGCACGGCGGGCGGCTGGTCAACACCGCCGGCGACGCCATGCTGGTCGAGTTCGGCAGCGCCGTCGCCGCTGTGCGCTGCGCCATGGAATTGCAGGTCGCGACGGCCGAGCGCAACACCAACCGCCCGCCCGAGCGGCATGTCACCCTGCGGATCGGGCTGAACATCGGCGAGGTGATCGTCGATGGCGAGAACATCTTCGGCGACGAGGTGAATCTGGCGGCCCGTATCCAGGCCCTGGCCGAGCCCGGTACCGTGGTGGTTTCCACCCGTGTGCGCGAATCGGTTGAAGGCAAGGTCGCCTTTGGTTTCGATGACCTCGGCGATCGCAGCGTCAAGAACATCTCCCGCCCGGTACGAGTGCACCGTGTCGTCCCGGGCGCCGGGCCGGAGGAAACTATCCTGCCAGTGCGTGCCGCGCCGGCGCCGTCGCCGCGGCCGGCGGGACCTCAGTCGCCCACGGTATCGGCGCCGGTGTCGCGGTCCGGTGGCAGGCCGGCGTCGACGCCGGTGATCCTGCCTCCGGACGCGCTCGAACCGCTGATACCGGACGAGCGGCCACTGGCTGGCGAGCCACAACAGGGCGCGCGCATCCCGTCACCGCCGCCGCTGTTCGACGCACCACCGTCGGCCTATACGCCGCCAGCCCCGCCGCCGCTGTTCGACACACCGCCGTCGGCCTATACGCCGGCCTCGCCGCCGTTGTTTGATGCAGGGCCGCCCGGTTATACGCCGCCACCTTCGCCGCTGTTTGGGCCGTCACCGGTACCAGCGGCGCCGTCGACCTCGCCCTTGTTCGATCCTCTGCCTGCCGGCTATACGCCGCCGCCGGCATCGCCCGCTTACTCGCCGCCTGCCGGTGCGCCGGCATGGATGCCGGCCGGCGGCCCGCTGCAGCAGCCCGTGCATGCGCCAGCCACCGGCGATTGGCGTCTGGTCGGCGCCGATCGCGTTGGCACGCCGGTCGACATGCGGCTCGATGCGGCACGTCTGGAACAACCGGACGGCGTGGTCTTCGGCCGGTTGCCGCGCTACTGCCACCTGACCATCGAGAATGACAGCATCTCGCGCCGCCACGCCCGTTTCAAAGCCGTCGCCGGTGGCATGCTGACGGTCGAAGACCTGGGCTCGACCAACGGTACCGCCGTCGACAGTCAGAAGATCGAGCCCTATCGCCCGGTGCCGATCCGCGACGGCTCGCGGCTGAGCCTGGGCGAGATCAAGGTGGTAGTGTCGCGTGCCTAGCGAATAGGTCGCGCGGCCCTGCCGCTTGGGCAAGTGAAACTGGACACTGGGTTTTGGCCGGATCGTTTTCTGAAATCTGTTTGTTCTCAATGGGATAAGTTCAGGCGGATGACAATTCGACCGGCGATCCCCATATTCGAGGGTGTTCGCCCGGAGAACGCAAGGGGCCACCCGGCGTGAAGGAGGGTTCATCGATGACCGTGTTGCGCGTTTTGTCCCGTTTGCCGCTGTCGCTGTGGCTGCGCGGGCTTGCCGCGGCGTTGGTCTTGGTCGCACTGCTGGCCTTGGGCTTGGCGGTTATTGCCGCCATCCTGGTCGCGGTCGGCATTGGCGCCCTGGTCTACAAGGCACGCGACTGGATCGCCGGTGGCTTCCGCCAGCGGCGTCCGGCGTCGGTGCCGGTCCGTGTGCGCCGCCAGGTGAGCGACGCCGACTTCACGATCGTCGACCAGCGCTAAACACCGCAGCAAACCGTTTGTAGGCGCGTCCTGCCAGGACGCGTCTTTTTTTTTGCTGCGATCGCCGTCGATCGATGCCGGGCAATGCATGCCGGGCAATGCATGCCGGGCTTGCGTACCATGATCGCCGCTTCATCGCTGCTCCAATGGCGGTTAGCGTGGCCGCCAAAGCAATGGGGGCGATCTGTCAATGAAGACGATTTTCACTGCCACGCTCGGCACCGAGACCAACACCTTCTCGTCACTGCCCACGGGGTTGAGGCTGTTTGAAGAGACCTGCCTGTTCCGCAAGGCCAGCTACGGCAAGGATGTGCCGATGTTCGGCCTGCCGCTGGCGGTTTGGCGGCGCATGGCCGAAGCGCGCGGCTGGACGGTGGTCGAAAGCCTGTGCGCCTTCGCACAGCCGGCCGGCAAGACGGTGCGCAAGGTCTATGAGGATTTCCGCGACGAGATCGTTGCCGACCTGAAGGCGGCGCTGCCGGTGGACGCGGTGCTGCTGTCGCTGCACGGCGCGATGGTCGCCGAAGGCTACGATGACGCCGAGGGCGATCTGCTGGCGCACGTCCGACGCACAGTCGGCCCCGACGTGCCGATCGGCGTCGAGCTCGACCTGCACGCCAATGTCGGCCGGCTGAAGCTCGACAATGCCACCGCCATCGTGCTGTTCAAGGAGTACCCGCATATCGACGTCGCCGACCGTGCCGTCGAGGTGTTCGACATTATCGCCGGCGCGCTCGACGGCAAGACCCGGCCGGTGATGGGCTGGTTCGACTGCCGGATGGTCGGCCTGTTCCACACCACCCGCCAGCCGATGCGCGGCTTCGTCGACAAATGCGCGGCGCTGGAAGGCAAGGACGGCGTGCTGTCGGTGTCGGTGATCCACGGCTTCCCCTGGGCCGACGTCGCCGACATGGGCAGCAAGATCCTTGTGGTCACCAACGGTGACAAGCCCAGGGCCGAGCGCCTGGCGCGCGACCTGGGCCGCACGTTCTTCGACTTGCGGCACGAGACGCAGCCGCCCTACACGACCCTCGAGCAGGCGCTGACCCGGGCACAGAGCCACAACCTGCCCAAGCCGCTGGTCATCGCCGACGT
>DATFGV010000256.1:0-5499 GCA_035249115.1 Vineibacter sp. | reverse complement strand
GCCTTCGGAGGGCAGCGCTCTATCCAGCTGAGCTACGGGTCCCGCGCCATGGCGACGGACCTCGATCCGACGCGGCGGACCATACTGGATCGCCCCCGGCGGGGCAACCGCCGCCGCCCGGTGGCGGCGGCCGGCGCGGCGCGCTAGCGTCAACCGGCGCGATATCAAACCGAATAACGCGCGCTCGTTGGGGGAGACACATGAGTGTCATCATCCGCAATCTTCTAGCGGCTTTGGCCGTGATGTCGGCCGCCGCCGCTGCGTTCGCCGGCGCCGCCTGCGCCCAGGCCTGGCCGGCCAAGCCGATCCGCCTGATCGCGCCTTATCCGCCGGGCGGACAGACCGACGTCGTGGCGCGCTACTTCGCCGAGAAGCTGCAACCGGCGCTGGGCCAGAGCGTGATCGTCGACAACAAGGCCGGCGCCCAGGGCATCGTCGGTACCGAGACGGGCAAGAACGCGCCGCCGGACGGCTACACCTTCGTCTACGTCAACGTCTCGACGATCTGCATCAATCCCTTCGTCTATGCCCGCCTGCCCTATGACGTGGCCAAGGACTTCGCGCCGGTGACGCAGCACGGCCTGTCGGTGCTGGCCATGGTGGTGCCGCCGGCACTGGGGCCGAAATCGGTCAAGGAGTTCGTCGCCTACGCCAAGGCCAACACCGGCAAGGTCAGCTACGCCTCATTCGGGCCGGGCTCGTCGTCGCACATCTACGGCGAGTCGCTGAACCAGTTGGCCGGGTTGGGCATGCAGCACGTGCCCTACAAGGGCGCCGCGCCGGCCACCCAGGACGTGCTCGCCGGCCACATCCCGATGACCATCCAGGACCTGGCCACCGTCGGCCCGCACATCGCGTCTGGCAAGCTCACTGGCCTGGCGGTGACCTCGCCACAGCGCTGGCCGCGCCTGCCCGACATCCCGTCGTTCGACGAGCTCGGCTATCCGCTGAATCTCGTGGGCTGGAACGGCATCATGGCGCCTGCCGGCACGCCGCCGGAAATTGTCGAGCGGATGAGCGCCGAGCTGCGCAAGCTGGTGCAGTCGGCCGAGGGCAAGGAACGGCTGCTCGACATGGGCCTGCTCGCCACCGGCACGACGCCGGTGCAGATGGCCGAGCTGATCCGCTCCGGCTGTCCCCGCTGGGGCGAGGCCGTGCAGCGCGCCGGCATCAAGCCGGAGTGAAGGGTTTCTCTCGTCGTCCCGAGCGAAGCGCCGAAGGCGCGCAGTCGAGGGACGTTGTCGCCACGACGATGGCCGCGATCGTCCTGGCAAGGTCCCTCCACGCCGCCCTTCGGGCCTTGGTCGGGACGACGGAGATGTCATTGTGCGGCATCAGACGCAAAGGAACTGGGCCATGCCCGACAGCTTCGTCAGCATCGAAAAAGGCCTCGGCCCGCAGGGCCGCGTCGCCGTCGTGCGCTTCGACCGCGGCGACCACATCAATGCGCTGTCGATGGCCGCCATCCGCCAGCTCACCGACGCGGCGCGGTCGTTCGAGGACGATCTCGGCACCTCGGTGGTGGTGCTGACCGGCACCGCGCGCGCCTTCTCGGCCGGCTTCGACCTGAAGGAACCCGCCGGCAAGGCGCGCGGCGCCCTGCCCTTGGGCGAGCGGCGGCTCGCGCTGCGCAATGGGCCGCGGTTGGCTAAGTCCTGGCATGCCATGGACCAGGTGACGATCTGCGCCATCGAAGGCCATTGCATCGGCGGCGGCGTGGCGCTGGCGGTGGCGCTCGACTTCCGGTTCTGCGGGCGGACCGCGCATTTCCGCGTGCCCGAAGTCGAGCTGGGCATGAACATGACCTGGGGCTCGGTACCGCGCATGTTGCAGCTGATGGGCCCGGCGCGCACCAAACAGGCCGTGATCCTGGCGTCGGACCGCATCTCGGCCCAGGAAGCACTGGATTGGCGGCTGGTCGAAAAGGTGGTCGACGACGGACAGGCCTTCACCGCCGCGATGGCGTTCGCCGAGCGCATCGCCGCCCAGCCGCCGCTGCCGGTGCAGATGACCAAACAGACGGTCAACCGCCTGGCCGGGGCGCTGGACGAGCTCGCGGCCAATATGGAGATGGACCAGTACGCGCTGGCCACCGCCAGCGACGATCACCGCGAGGGCGTCGAGGCGTTCCTGGCCAAGCGCAGGCCGGTGTTCCGGGGGCGTTGAGTTCGTCAGGGTGCGGCGGGCGGCGGCAACACCCGGCCCGGCAGCGCCTCCAGGACCGCAATTCGCTGCTCGTCGCTCATCATCACCCAGCGCGCGATCTCATCGAGCGTGCGCTTGCAGCCGCGGCACAGGCCGCTGTCGGAATCGATGATGCACACCGCGACGCAGGGCGAGACGATCGGCCGGCGGGCGGGGCGGGGGGCGGCTTCGCTCATGCCGGCGACCGCGTCGCGTTCAGCCCTCGCGCCGGCTGGAGATCTGGCTGAGCTGCGCCTGCAGGTCCTCGAGCTTGCGGCGAAGGTCGTCGATCGCCTGCGTGCCGCCGCTATCGCGCGGCGCCTCGGCGGCGGCGGGCGGTGACGGCGTCGGCGGCGGCGCCACGGGCGCCACCGGCGGCGTTACATCGCCGGGCGGCTGGGTTGCTGGCGCGGCCGTGTCGGCGTGGCGGCTCGGCATCGCCGCCAGGAACGGATTGAACATCTTCATGGCCTGCTCGAACATGGCGATGTTCTGGCGGGTCTGGTGTTCCATCTGGGCGAACGGGTTGAAGCCGAAGGCGCCCTGCATCGCCTTGCGCATCTCCTCCTGGTTCTTGGCGAAGCTCTGCATCGCCATTTCCAGGTATTGCGGCACCAGCCCCTGCAAATTGTCGCCGTAGAACGGGATCAGCTGCCGCAGGAAGGCGATCGGCAGCAGGTTCTGCCCCTTGTTCTCCTCCTCGAAGATGATCTGGGTCAGCACCGAGCGGGTGATGTCATCGCCGCTCTTGGCGTCGTAGACTACGAACTCGGTCTTGTCCTTCACCATCTGCGCCAGGTGGTCCAGGGTGACGTACATCGAGGTTGACGTGTTGTAGAGGCGCCGGTTGGCGTACTTCTTGATCACCACCGGTGCCGGCTTGCCCGACCCGCTGCTCTCCGCCACCGACATTTTCCGCCTCATGCCAATTGTCTGATGCCGCGCCGCAAACGCTGCGTTGCACAAGGCGAAAACCTAGCCCGCGGCCGTGCCTTCGGCAAGAGTGGGGTGCGCTGCGGAAGAGCCGCAACTGGACGTATGCTGCGCAGCATGGGCTGCGGTATAGTCGCAGCATGGCCGATCCGACCGACTACGATTCGCTCGCCAAGCGCTATCTCGATCTGTGGCAGAGCCAGCTTTCGGCGCTGTCGTCTGATCGCCAGCTGACCGAAACCATGGCGCGCCTGCTGGCCACGACCAACGCCAGCATGGCCAGCGTCTTCGAGAACGTGCGGAGGGCGCAGGCCGATGCTCGACACCGCGACAGCGACGCCGGTGGCGCCCCGGCAGGGACCGCGACCGCTGCCGCTGCACCTGCTGACGGCGCTGCAGACCTGGGGCAGTTGCGAGCTCGGCTTGACGCTCTCGAGCGACGGGTCGCCGAGCTCGAGGCCAAGCGCCGGCGACGCACCGCCAAGCCCAAGCCCGCTACGCCCGCCACCTGAGGCGGAGGCCGACCCGGCGGCGTTCCGCGCCGCCCTGCGCCGCGAGGTGCTGCGCCGTCTCGACCAGCTGGCGGCCGGCGTGCTGGCCTATCGCCATCATCCCCTGCGCCGGGCGCTCGACGATCCGCCGGTAGTCTGGCAGGAGGGCGCCACCGTGCTGCGCGACGTCGGCGCCGCCCAGGGCGTGACGGTCGCGGCCGACGCCACGCCGATGCTGATCGTGCCGTCGCTGGTCAACCGCTGGCAGGTGCTCGACCTGGCCCCCGGCAAGAGCTTCGTGCGGGCGCTGGCGGCCGAAGGCTTCCGACCGCTGGTCGTCGACTGGGATACGCCGGGCGACGCCGAGCGCGACATGGATACGGCTGGCTGCGTCGAGCGCCTGGCGCGGGCGCTCGATCACCTCGTCGCCGCTCATGGCGGGCCGATCCCGGTGCTCGGCTACTGCATGGGCGGCACCCTGGTCGTCGGCCTGGCCGCGATCCGGCCGCAGGCGGTGTCGGCGCTGGTGGCGCTGGCGGCGCCGTGGGACTTCCACGCCGACCGGACCGGGCAGGGCATGCTGGTGACGATGGGGCCGCCGCTCGCCGACCTGGCGCAGGCCGCCGGCGAGCTGCCGGTCGACATCATCCAGACCTTGTTCTACTCGCTCGACCCCTGGCTGGTGGTGAACAAGTTCCTGCGTTTCGCCAGCATGGACATGGCGTCGGACGCGGCGCGCGACTTTGTGCTGTTGGAGGACTGGCTGAACGAGGGTGCGCCCCTGCCTGGACCAGTGGCGCGCGATTGTCTGCTCGACTGGTACGGCGAGAACCTGCCGGGCAGCGGGCGTTGGATGGTGGCCGGAAGCGCCGTTCGGCCGCGCGACATCGCCGTACCGTCGCTGATCGTGATCCCGGCCAACGACCGCATTGTGCCGCCGCTGTCGGCCGCCGCGCTCACCGGGCCGCACGGCCTGCCCAACGCCACACGAATGGACCTGCCGCTGGGCCATATCGGCATGATGGTCAGCGGCGGCGCCCCCAAACGCTGCTGGCGACCGGTGTTTGATTGGTTGGCGTCCCAAGCCTCCCCACGTAGTGGGGAGGTGCCCCGCAGGGGCGGCGGGGTTGAAGCTGGGGGCGCGTCACGCCAGTGACGCGTCATGTCGAGCCACATCAAAGACGCGCGACTGGAGTCGCGCGCCCCCGGCGGCCGGCTTCCCAAAAGCCCTATGCCAGATCGGTCGACTTGATGCGCTTGACGCCGACCGCCAGCATCTTCTTCCAGGCCGCCATCAGCGAGCCCTGGTTATCGATGCCGCGGCTGGCGTCCTCGATCACCAGCGCCTGCAGGCCGAGCTTGCGCGCATCCTGCGCCGTCCAGGCGACGCAGAAATCGGTCGCCAGGCCACAGACGAAGACGCGGTTGATGCCGCGCGCCGTCAGATAGCCGCCCAAGCCGGTCGCGGACTTGCCGTCGGCCTCGATGAACGCCGAGTAGCTGTCGACCTTGGGGTTGAAGCCCTTGCGGATCACCAGCTGGGCGTGCGGGATCGCGAGATCGGGATGCAGGCCGGCGCCTTCGGTGCCTTGCACGCAGTGGTCGGGCCACAGCACCTGCTTGCCATACGGCAAGTCGATCACATCGAACGGCTTCTTGCCGGGATGCGAGGAGGCGAACGAGATGTGGCCTGGCGTATGCCAGTCCTGGGTCAGCACCACGTTGGCGAACTTCTTGGCCATGCCGTTGATCAGCGGCACCACGGCGTCGCCGTCCGGTACCGCGAGCGACCCGCCCTTGGTGAAGCAGCGCTGCACGTCGACCACCACCAGCGCGTCCTTGGCGGTCAGCCCGATCTTGACCTGGGCGCGCGCCGCGCCCGGCAGCAGGG
>DATFGV010000255.1:0-2508 GCA_035249115.1 Vineibacter sp. | reverse complement strand
CCGGCGCGAGACCGCCGACACCGCCAACCGGTTGAAGCTGGTCGACCATTGCGGCACCGACCTGGCGGCTGCCTGCGAGGACGCCGACCTGGTGATCATCTGCACGCCGGTTGGCGCCTGCGGCGAGGCAACGCGCGCCATCGCGCCCCGGCTCAAGCCCGGCGCCATCCTGAGCGAGGTCGGTTCGGTCAAGCAGGCGGTGATCCGCGACATGCGCCCGCACGTGCCGCCGGGCGTGCATTTCGTGCCGGCGCATCCGATTGCCGGCACCGAGCATTCCGGTCCCGAGGCCGGCTTCCCGGAGCTGTTCGAAGGCCGCTGGGCGATCGTCACGCCGCTGCCGGACGGCGATCGCGCCGCTGCCGAGACGGTCGCCGAATTCTGGCGCCGGCTGGGCAGCATGGTCGAGTTCATGGCCCCGGACTGGCACGACAAGGTGCTGGGCATCGTCTCGCACCTGCCCCACCTGATCGCCTACAGCATCGTCGGCACGGCCGATGATCTCGCCGGCGAACGGCGCTCGGAGGTGATCAAGTTCGCCGCCGGCGGCTTCCGTGACTTCACACGCATCGCCGCCTCGGATCCGACCATGTGGCGCGACGTGTTCCTCAATAACCGCGACGCCGTGCTGGAAATCCTCGGGCGCTTCCAGGAAGACCTGCTCTACCTGCAGCGCGCCATCCGCTGGGGTGAGGGCGACAAATTGTTCGAGCTGTTCAACCGCACCCGCGCCATCCGCCGCGCCCTGATCGACATGAAGCAGGCGTGAGGTGCCCTGGGAGCGCGGGCCTCCGGCCCGCTCATGAGCGGGCGAGACGCCCGCGCTCCCAGGGTGGCCGATGTCGTGCGACCGCCCCGCCGCAGGGCGCGGCGCCGCATCGTGGCCGGCGCGATTTCGCCGCAATTGGCCGCCAGGAAGAAACGCAACCCGATAGCGGCGGCAGGAGCAACCCATGACCCCCCGACTCGTCCTCGCGCCGATGCTGATGTTCGCCCTGTCGGCGGCCGCCGTGGCGCAGACCGCGACGGCACCGACCGTGCCGCCGGCCGCGCCACCGCAGATCGCGCCGCAACCAGCGGCGCCGACCGTCACGCCGGCGCCGCCCAGCCAGTTGCAGAGCGAGTTCGCGATCGCAGCCGGTGACACGGTGATGTTCCCGTATCAATCGAAGGAACTGACCCTGCGGTCGGTGAAGGTCCTGGACAACCAGGCCAAGTGGCTGAAGGCGCGGCCCGAGGTGAAGATCACCCTCGAGGCCTACTGCGACGACGACATCGAGCCGGCCAAGGCGACCGAGTTCTGCCTGTCGCGGGCGCGCGAGGTGCGCGACTACCTGGCCAAGCAGGGCGTCGAGTCCGGGCGCATGACCCTGGTCGCGTTCGACGACACGCAGGCGCCGCGGCGAACGGTCAAGGCCGATACCGCCAAGCCCGGCGCGACCAAGCCGGACACGGCCAAGCCCGATGCGACCAAGCCCGGCGCGACCAAACCCGACGCCGGCAAGACCGAGGCCGACAAGGCTGAAGCCAAGAAAGCCAAAAAGGATAAGAAGGACGAGAAGGGGCGCCGCACCAACCGCCGCGTCTCGACCCGGGTCGCGGCTTAGGAAGACAGCACCATCGTCGCCGGCGTGCTCATTGACGTCCTGAGCGCAGCGAAGGACCTCTTGAACGGTCGGGGCGCGCGGAACGATCGATGGCGCAACATCGCGCGCCCGTGCATTTCCACGGCTCAATAGATCCTTCGCTTCGCTCAGGATGACATGAGCGTTATGCGATAGCCCGATTCCCGAGCGACAAAGTCGCCGCGGCGCTTCCCCGACGGGTCGCGCGCCTGTAGAAGGCGGCGCCGTGTCGCTGCCCGCCTTCCTGCCGCCCGCCATCTTCGTGTTCCTGTGGAGCACGGGTTTCATCGTCGCCAAGCTCGGCCTGCCCTATGCCGAAAGCGCGACCTTCCTGACCCTGCGCTATTGGATCGCGGCGGCATTGCTGGCGGGCCTCGCGGCGCTGGGCGCGGCGGCGTGGCCGCGGCGCGCTTCGGATATCGGCCATTGCGCCGTCGCCGGCCTGCTGATGCACTTCATCTATATCGGCGGCGTCTTCGCCTCGATCGAGCGTGGGCTGCCGGCCGGCGTCTCGGCGCTGATCACCTCGCTGCAGCCGTTGCTGACCGCGATCGCCGCCGGGCCGCTGCTGGGCGAGCGGGTGACGCGCTGGCAGTGGCTGGGCCTCGTGCTCGGTCTGGTCGGCTCGGCGCTGGTGGTGTGGGAGAAGGCGCAGCTCGGCGCCGCGACGCCGCTGGCGGTGGCCTGTTCGGTGATGGCGCTGCTCGGCATGACCGCCGGCACGTTGTGGCAGAAGCGCTTCCTGGGCGGCGTCGACCTGCGCTCGGGCGCGGCGCTGCAGTACCTGTTCACGGCGCTCGCCTACACGATCTGCGCGCTTTTGTTCGAGTCGCTGCGGATCACATGGACCGGCGATTTCGTCGTCGCGCTCGCCTGGTCGATC
>DATFGV010000254.1:0-6514 GCA_035249115.1 Vineibacter sp. | reverse complement strand
TCGCTCGACCCTTTCGCGTTCCAGCCGCTCGCGCTCGACCCGTTCGCGTTCAACTCGCTCCCGTTCTTGGCGATCACGTTCAACCCGCTCGCGTTCAACTCGCTCCCGTTCCAGACGGTCGCGATCCGACTTGTCACCGTCGGCCCTTTCACGTTCCTGACGTTCGCGCTCGACGCGCTCGCGCTCCTGCCGGTCGCGATCCACACGCTCCCGCTCAAGGCGTTCGCGCTCGGCCCGCTCCCGCTCCTGCCGTTCGCGTTCCTGAGCCGCGCGACGCTCGCGTTCCTGGCGTTCGCGTTCGAGCCGCTCGCGGTCGACCGGTGGTGGCGGCGGAGGTGGCGGTCGGCATGTGCCCTTGAAGACGCAATCCAGGTCCGGCGCGTTCTGCGCCAGCGTCGACGGTGCCCATGGTGCCACGCTGCCCGCCACCAGCAGGGCGATCAGAGCAACGCGCGTGGTAGCGTGACGGATCATTGCCGGCCTACAAACTGCCGTAGCGAGCTTGCGCCGCGCCAGACGGCAGACCGATGATTAAGGTGACCGGACCGCCACCCTGCGACACACCACGACCAACAGTGTGCTCCTTGGGCTGCCCTGTTTGATATTGCAACTGGCCGTTGGCCTGGAACCGAGCCGGCGGGCAGTTGAGAGTAAAGTTGCCAGACTGTGCGCCCGGGATCGAAATGGTGCCGGTGCAGACCTGCGTTCCAGCCGGGTTGTAGATGGTGAGTGCGCCACTCTCGCCACGCCGGAACTGCAGGCCGAACTCGGCGTAGCCATGCACACGGGCGGCGCGGCCCTGCGGATCACGATAGAAGATCGACATCGGAGCGTAGCCCATGGTCGGCAACAGGCTCGGATCCAGCCGGTACTTGTCGCGGCCGACGACGAGACGGCAGTCGCAAGGCACGGCGTAGTTTTCGCCCAGTGATCCGTAGGCCTCCATCCGGTTGCGGCACAGGCGCAGCGCCTCCTCGCGGGTGTCGCGATCGCTCATGTTCGGCCGCGAGTAGATGTCGACGTAGAAATAGACGCACTGCTTCGGCATTGGCATCGCGATGAACTTATGCTGCGCAATCTTGGTCTCGCCACTCTCGAAATAACGCTGCCGCAGGTCCGGGAAACGCAGGAAAACCGGGTCGTTCTGGTTGACGATTTGCGCCGTCGCGGGCGCCGCCAACATCATGCCGGCAATAAGGGTCACCACAACTCTGCTGGCCTGCCGGCGCATGTCGATACCTTCCGCTGGCTACAATCGCGTGATTGTCGAGCGGCCGCCGATCACTGTCAACGCGCCGCGCAAACCAGCGCATTCGCCGCCTACACGGCGACGGGCCGTGCTTTGGCGAGGCGATCAAACGACATCAAGTCCTGCAGCAAGCCGGGCAGCTGACGCAGGGGCACCATATTGGGTCCGTCGGACGGTGCCTTGTCGGGATCGGGGTGGGTCTCGATGAACACCGCCGCCACGCCGACCGCGACGGCGGCGCGGGCCAGGACGGGTACGTACTGCCGCTCGCCACCTGAAGTGGCGCCCTGCCCACCGGGTTGCTGCACCGAGTGAGTCGCGTCGAACACCACCGGATAGCCGTTGGCGACCATCACCGGCAAAGCCCGCATGTCGCTGACCAGGGTGTTGTACCCGAAGCTGACGCCGCGCTCGCATTGCAGGACGTTATGGTTGCCGGTCGAGGCGACCTTTGCGACGACGTTCTTCATGTCCCAGGGTGCCAGGAACTGGCCCTTCTTGACGTTGACCGCTCGGCCAGTCTCTCCGGCCGCCAGCAGCAGATCAGTTTGCCGCGACAAGAAGGCGGGAATCTGCAGCACGTCGACGACTTCGCCGACCAGCTTGCATTGCGCCGCGTTGTGCACGTCGGTCAGCACCGGCAGGCCGGTCGTCTCGCGCACCTCGGCCAGGATCGGCAAGCCGAGCTCGATGCCGATGCCGCGCGGGCTGTTGGCCGAGGTGCGGTTGGCCTTGTCGAACGAGGTCTTATAGATCAGTCCGATGCCGAGTTCGGCGGCGATCTCCTTCAGCGCCGCGCTTACCTCGAGCGCATGGGCACGGCTTTCCAGGGCGCACGGCCCGGCGATCACCGCCAATGGCTTGTCGTTGGCGATTTCGACCGGACCGACCCGGACCGTTCGCTGCGGCGTGCTCGACATGCGGCCTGCTCCGTGCGTGCGGCGAGGGTGATAGGCCCATTGCGAGCCCTTGCCAAGGCTGGTGCGGCTGGTGTCCGGCCAGCCGATCGACTAGCAATGTGGGCGAATATATCGGCAGTCTGCTCGCCCGACCGACGCCGGACCATTGCCAACCCGGAGACTCGGCTGTGCCCCAGCATGAGAAGCCTGATCCGGACGAGCCAATCGAGGCTTCTTCGCCCGTTTGCTATGCCGACGAGTTGCCGCCAACGGCGCCGCCGCTTCCGTTCGAGCGGCCGGAGCTTGTGACGCGCCTCAACGCGCTGCTCGAGAACGAGCGCGCCCTTTTGCGGGTGCTGCGCAACTGGTCGCTGGAGGCCGGACATGACGCCGCCCTCGGCGCCTGGACCCTTGCCGCCATGCGCGACGACGCAACGCTCATCTGCGCCCGGCTATGGGATTTCATCGAGCGGCTTGGCGTTGAGCCGTCGTCCGGCGTCGGACCATTCCATGACCAAGCCATGGCCTTAAGCACCTGGCCCGACCGCTTGCGCCACCTCGAAACCGCAACGAGCGCTCTGGTGCGCGAGGTTCGGGCGACGCTGCTGCGAGTCGCTGACAGCGATCTGGTCGCCTTGCTGAGTGACACGCTTGAGCGCCACTCAGGTCATCTCGTACTTTGCTCGTCGGTACGCTGACAATCGTCGACGTCAGTCGATCAGGTCGTCCCGTCGGCCGCGGCCAGGAAGCCGACCTGAATACAAACCTCCTCTCGATCTCAGTTATTCTTAGAAGAATGGATCTCCTCCCATGTGAAACTGTTTGGCAAGGTCGTAACAACCGCCACACAGAATTTTCGCTTGTAGCTGTTGTAGCGCCTCGCCAGTCCACTCGCCGCCAGCGGCGTCGGCCCTCTCATTACAAGCAGCGCACCACGCGTCCGGTCGAGGATTGTCGGAATCATCGGCCGACCAGAAGAAACCGACCCGCGTCCGGTTAGCCAGACCCAGCGCGATGTGCTGGCATACGAAGGTTTCCTGTTGCGAGCCATGGATGCTGCAAATAACGGCTCCCACCTGCCCCCCTTCCCACAGACGCTAGTTCGCGGCCGGTCACCCGCACGGTTTCACGTCACACCAGACGGCTCTGCGTCTTGGCCGCTTCGATGAAAGATTTGAACAGCGGGTGCGGCGCCAGCGGCCGTGATTTCAGCTCGGGATGGTACTGCACGCCGATGAACCAGGGGTGCGCCGGGATCTCGACGATCTCCGGCAGCAGGCCGTCGGGCGACATGCCGGAGAACTTCAGGCCGGCGGTCTCAAGGCGGCTTTTGTAGTCGGTGTTGACCTCATAGCGATGGCGATGGCGTTCGCTGATGCGTTCGCCGCCGTAGATCGCATGCACCTTGCTGCCGCGCTCCAGCACGGCCGCGTAGGCGCCCAGCCGCATGGTGCCGCCGAGATCGTCGCTGTAGTTGCGCCGCTCAACCTCGTTGCCCTTCATCCACTCGGTCAACAGGCCGACGACCGGCTCATCGGTCGGCCCGAACTCGGTCGAGTTGGCGTTGGGGATGCCGACCAGGTTGCGGGTCGCCTCGATGACCGCCATCTGCATGCCGAAGCAGATACCGAAATACGGCACCCGCCGCTCGCGGGCGAAACGGGCGGCCTGGATCTTGCCCTCGGCGCCACGCTCGCCAAAGCCGCCGGGCACAAGGATGCCGTGCACATTCTCAAGGTGCACGACTGCGTCCTCGCGTTCAAAGATTTCGGAGTCGATCCACTCGAGGTTGACCTTGACGTTGTTGGCGACGCCGCCGTGGGTCAGCGCCTCGCCCAGCGACTTGTAAGCGTCGAGCAGCACGGTGTACTTGCCGACAACCGCGATGCTGACCTCGCCCTCTGGTTCGCGGATGCGGCGCACCAGGCCACGCCATTGGCCGAGTTCGGGTTCAGCCTCGCCAGGCAGGCCGAAGTGGTGGCAGACCTCGCGGTCGTAGCCCTGCGAGTGATAGGCGATCGGCACGTCGTAGATGGTGTCGACGTCGCGCGCCTCGATGACGCATTCCGGCCGCACGTTGCAGAACAGCGCGATCTTGCGCCGCTCGTTAGGCGGGATCGCGCGATCACTGCGACACAGCAACAGGTCGGGCTGGATACCGACGCTGAGCAGCTCCTTGACCGAATGCTGCGTCGGCTTGGTCTTTAACTCGCCGGCGGCCGTCACGTAGGGCAGCAGGGTCAAGTGCACAAACATGGTGCGCTCACGGCCAAGCTCGTTGCCGAGCTGGCGGATCGCCTCGAGGAACGGCAGGCCCTCGATGTCGCCCACCGTGCCGCCAATCTCGACCAGGACGAAGTCCTCCTTGTCGGTGTCGGCAAGGACGAACTCCTTGATGGCGTCGGTGATGTGCGGAATCACCTGGACCGTGGCACCGAGGTAGTCGCCGCGGCGTTCGCGGGCGATCACCGTCGAATAGATGCGGCCGGTGGTGATGTTGTCGCTCTTGCGCGCGTCGACCCCGGTGAATCGTTCGTAGTGCCCGAGATCGAGGTCGGTTTCGGCCCCGTCATCGGTGACGAAAACTTCACCGTGCTGGTAGGGACTCATCGTCCCTGGATCGACGTTCAGGTAAGGGTCGAGCTTGCGCAGGCGGATGCGGTAGCCGCGGGCCTGCAGCAGCGCCCCGAGCGCCGCTGACGAGAGACCTTTCCCCAGAGAGGAAACCACGCCGCCCGTAATAAAGATAAAGCGTGCCATGGACCTTCCACCTACTACGGGTTGGGGGCACAGGTCACGCTTTTTTAAACGCCCGGCAACTGTGGAAAAGGAGCTGATGGGAGGCCTGTTGGCCAAAACCAACAGGGCGGGCGCCACCGGCACCAGCCCATACCTTGTAACTGCGGTTGATCAGCGCGTCGGCGCGCTGGGCGTCGTCGGCGCCGGCGGAGCGCCGGTCGAGGGCGCGGGTGCGCTCTTGCCGGCGGGCGTCTTGCCCTGATCCATGAACGAGGACGGCTTGCTGTGGGTCCCGGCCAGGATCGCTAGCGCGACGCTGGTGACGAAGAAGGTCGTTGCCAGGATGGCTGTGGTACGGGTCAGCAGGTTGGCTTGGCCGCGGGTGCTCATGAAAGAGTCGGTGCGGCCCATGCCCAGGCCCCCACCTTCGCTGCGTTGCAGGAGCACCACGACCACCAAACTGACGGCGATCAACACGTGAATCGCCAGTACCACATTCTGAATCGCCAACATGACCCGATCCTCGAATCCCGCCGACCGACTGTCTCCTCGGCGAGATTCACTCTTGTGAGTCTTGTAGGCTCTTTGATGACCGGATGCCAGCAACATCATGACGCAGGCGCTGAACTACTCACCAAAATGGCGCATTTTCTTTCGAGCGAGCTCCATCACATGTCTTCGCGCGGCAAAGTGTTGCAGATCTGCAACACATGGCGGCTTCAGTGACCTGGCGCGGCGGCCGCGATGGCCAAGAAGTCGGCGGCCTTCAGGCTCGCGCCGCCGATCAAGCCGCCGTCGACGTCATCGATGCAGAGAAGCTCGCCCGCGTTTGACGGTTTCATCGACCCGCCATAAAGAATGCGCATTCCACCTGCGTCGGACGCCAGCCCGCCCAATAGCGCGCGGATGTGCCGATGCGCCGCACCGACCTCAGCGACGCTCGGTGTCCTGCCTGTGCCGATCGCCCAGACGGGTTCATAGGCGACCACAGTCCGGGCCGCTGTAGCTCCTGCTGGCAGGCTGCCCTTCAGCTGCAACTCCAGGACCGCCAGGGTACGCCCCGCCTCGCGTTCAGCCAGGGTTTCGCCAATGCAAACGATGGCCGTTAGCCCGGCGCGCCAGGCAGCTTCCACCTTGCTCCGGACCATGGAATCGGTTTCGCCGTGATCGGTTCGTCGCTCCGAATGGCCGACGATGACATAGCGCGCGCCCGCGTCAGCCAGCATTTCGGCGCTGACATCGCCGGTATGGGCGCCACTGGCCTTGCCGTGGCAATCCTGGCCGCCAACCGCCACCGGCGAGCCCGACAGCGCCGCGGTCACGGCGGCGACCAAGGTGGCTGGCGGGCAGACCAGCAACTCGGCGCCGGCCACTGACTTGGCACCGGCGGCGACGTCGCGCGCCAATGCGATGCCGTCCTGGGTCAGGCCGTTCATCTTCCAGTTGCCGGCGATCAACGTTCGGCGGGCCATCGCGTGTCCTTGAGGTTCGATCCTTTGAGCGCCCCTCTAACACGACGGTGATGACGGTCCAACCATCGTGCCGGCACTGCCCCAGTTCCGCCATCTTGCGACGCCAAGCCGCGACGGCAGGGCGCTGGCACGGCGATCGGTCGTTGCCGGCCGCG
>DATFGV010000253.1:0-6026 GCA_035249115.1 Vineibacter sp. | reverse complement strand
GCCTGGCGCGGCACGGCGTGGCTGTCGTGCGCTATCGCTGGCGCGGAGGCCGGCCGATCTTCGCCGGCCTCGACGCGGCGCTGGAGTAGGGCGCGTCATGGCGATGGGCCTGACAACCGGACTGTGGATTTCTGCCCAGGTGCGGCTTTGCGACCGGCGCAACATTCCGGCCTACGTCGCGCGCCGCGGCGATCCCGACGTCGGCTCGGTGCTGATCAAGGTCGTGCGCTTCGCCGCCGGCACCATCGTCTACGCCGCCGCCAATGCCCTGACCGACGGCCCGACCTGGACCCGGGCGACCGGACCGCAGCCGGTGCCGGAACCGGATGCCGACGCTTACATCGCCCGCCAGGTCGCGCGCGATCCCGACCTCTGGGTGTTGGAGATCGAGGACCGGAACAGCGCCTGGGAACCAGACGGCCGGGTCTTGTAGGCGGTTTGGTCCACCACAAAACCGCTACCGGCCCTGCATCTTGCGGGATATAGTCGGGCCAACAACAACATAGGCCGCGTGTCTCGAGAGGGCGCGCGGCCGCTGGTCGGTCCGCGGTTTGCGCCGCGGCTGGCGACCCTGGTGCAGTGATGAGCGAGCCCCCCTCCTCGGCCGTCACCGCCGTCAACGTATCGCTGTCCATCCCACGAACGGGATGGATCGGCGGCGAGACGGTTTCTCCGATGGCCTATGCGGTCGCCGACAGCGACCCTGCGACTGCGGCCGACGCCGCGGCCGAACATGCGGCGGCGCTGGCGCTCGACGCCCACGGCCCGCATGATCTGCTGTGGCCGGCGCCGGCCCTGGTCGACTTCCTGCTGCCGGAAGATGCGCCGCTCTATGCGGTGGGTGACGTCGAGGACTGGTCCGGCGTGCCGGTGGATTGGGATGGCGGCATGCGCGTCACCGACGCGGCGCTCGACCTGGTCCATGATGGCGAAGAGGGTGGCACCTATGTCGCTGTCGACCGGCAAGCCATTGGCGGCGACATGATCGAGGCGGTCGACACCACAGCGACGTTTGCCGATCCGCTGGTCGAGCTCGCCCCGGTGACAGGCCAGCCCACCGGTTTCCTGCCGCCGACTCTCGATGCGCCAAGCCACGTCGACGTCGCCATCGACGCGGCGGCACGCGTCGACCTGGCGGCGCCGGACGTCCTGGGGCCGGAACTGTCATGGCTGGCGGCCTTGCCTGAGGTCGACCTGCATGTTGGCGAGGCCTGGGCCTGGAGCGACACCGCCGGCGGCTACGTCTTCGACCACTGCGTCTGAAAGTCCGACTGTAGGGCGGAAAAGCGTTTCATGGTGAACCTGTCGAACCATGAAACGCCGTACCAACGCCCGTGCAAGGCCTCATGGTGCGGCCGGCGCGCCATGAAGCCAGCACCGGCGGGGAACCCTCAGTCGAACCCTGACACCAGCCACCGCCGAGCCCTACGCGCCCCGTAGCGCCGCGATGTTGGCGGCATAGCGCGACGGACCACCGCTGAAGACGGCGGTGCCGGCCACCAGCATGTCGGCGCCGGCGGCCACCGCCCTGGCGGCCGTCGCCGGATTGATGCCGCCATCGACCTCGAGATCGATGCGCCGGCCCGACGTGTCGATCATGCGGCGCAGCGCGGCGATCTTGGCAAGCTGGCTGTCGATGAAGCCCTGGCCGCCGAAGCCGGGGTTGACGCTCATCACCAGCACGAGATCGAGATCGCCGAGCAGCGGCTCGACGGCGGCAGCTGGCGTGCCGGGGTTCAGCACCAGGCCGGCCTTCTTGCCCAGCGACTTGATCAGCTGGATGGTGCGATGCGGATGCGGTCCCGCCTCGGGATGGAACGAGATGATGTCGGCGCCGGCCTCGGCGAACGCCGGCACGTAAACGTCGACCGGCGCGATCATCAGGTGCACGTCGAAGGGTAACGCCGCGTGCGGCCGCAACGCCTTCACCACCGCCGGGCCGATGGTGATGTTCGGCACGAAATGGCCATCCATCACGTCGACGTGGATCAGGTCGGCGCCGGCGCCGGCGATGGCCGCGACTTCGCTACCAAGCGCCGCGAAGTCGGCGGACAGGATCGACGGCGAAATGCGGACCGGCTGCTGCATGCCGGCTGCCTATCAGGCGACGCCGGCCGAAACAAGGTGGCGGGTTGCGGTCGCGACCGGATCAGCCTTTGTCGGTCGGCCTCGGCATGTTGCCCATGCGGTGGCTGAGTTGGCGGCCGCCGAATATGTGGACGTGGAAATGAAACACCAACTGGCCGCCTTGCGGGCCGTGGTTGGCGACGATGCGATAGCCGTCGGGCTCCAGCCCGAGCTCGCGGGCCACCGCGCCGACGGCGCGCCAGAAGCCGATCACCAGCGAGTCGGGCGCGTGGGCCGCGAAGTCGGCATTCGATACGTATTCGCCTTTCGGCACCACCAGCACATGCACTGGCGCCAGCGGGTTGATGTCGTGAAAGGCCAGCGCGTGCTCGTCCTCGTAGACCTTCCGGCACGGCAGCTCGCCGCGCAGGATACGGGCAAAGATGTTGTTGCTGTCGTATGCCATCGCCACGCTCCTCGACGGCGGCCATCATAGCGGCGATGACGGCCAGCGCGAATCGCGGACCGGGCGGCATGAGTGCGGGCCGCCGGCGACGAGATGCCGTTCGCGACGACGGCGGGCCTGGAGCGTGTCCTGATCGACTGGCACCTGGGAGCGCGGGCCTCCCGCCCGCTCATGAGCGGGCCGGAGGCCCGCGCTCGCAGCGGAACCTGTTCTAATGCGCGCGGGATCAGCCGGCGGCGCGTCGCAGGCTGTAGGCCTGGCGGCCGACGGTCCTGCCGGCGACCTGGCTCGGCGTCGCAGGCGGTGGCGGCTCTTCGTCGTTCTGGGCGCGGCGCGAGGCCAACGCGTCTTCGAACAGCGCCACCTTGCTCGACGGCGCCGGCATTGGCCGCAGGTCGCGGTTCATCACGGTGCCGACACGACGGAGTTCCTCGTCCTGCGGCGTGGAGTCGATGGCCGCCTGGATCGCCGCCATCTCGGTCGCGAGCCGGCTACGTAGCGCGTTCAGCCGGGTCGTTTCCTTGGCCAACGCCGCGTGCGTGGTATCGGTCAATTCGTCATCGCCCATGTCGATGACGAGCGTGCCGTGCGGATGGATCGTTTTGGTCGCGCTGCGCCGCCAGAACGCCCACCTTGTGCTGCCGATCCGTTCCTCGATGGTGATGTCGACCCGGCTGCCGACCTTCAGCTTTTGGCGCCGCGCGAATGTGCGCGGCAACACCAGGTACCGCGGCTGATGGAATTCGGCCTCGAAGCCCTCCAACTGCGAGCGGGCGGACGCCTGGCCGGCATGACATACGGCGTCAAGCCGGCAGCGCATCCAGCCGTCGACGCCGATCAGCGACGCGACGCAGGCCGGGACGATGATGTGATAGGAGGCGGATTTGCGATCGCGAAGGACTTCCGCGGCATGCAGACGAGCGGCCATAAGAACTCAACCCCAATGCCAAGCCGCGGGAATCGACATTCAAGTAAGGCGGGCCAACCACATAGACTGAAGATAGTGCGCGTTCCCAATCCGAACGCCGATGCGCCGCCAAGCCAACTCCCACGACAAAATTTTGTGTTATTCAGCTGCCAATCAATATTCCCATTGTTAGATAACGGCGCGGGGTGGCGTCAATTTTTCGCTGGTGAGAATGGGTCCAGTATCGACAGGCCTCGATCGCCAGCCGATCGGTTCAAAGTCGACGGATTGAGCAGCTGACCGATGGACTTGCTGTCTCACTTTGTCTGGGTGCGGACCAGGTGGACGGCGAGGCCGACGAAGAAAACGCCGACGATTGCGTCGAGGGCTCGCTGGGTCCATGGCTGGCGACGCAGCGATGCCGTGGCGCGGTCGCTGACCGCCGCGACCAACACCAGATAGGCCGTGCCGGGGACGTTGAAGATCATGCCCAGCAGCGCCAGCTGCATGGCGGTGTGGCCGAGCGACGGGTCGACGAACTGCGGCAGAAAGGCGACGAAGAACACCGCCACCTTGGGGTTCAGCGCGTTGGTCAGCGCGCCGCGCATGAACAGCCCGAACGCCGACCGGTCGGTCTGTGCCATCGCCCTGGCGTCGACGTCGGGCGCGCGGCGACCACGCCAGGCGTCGCGCAGTGCCATGGCGCCGAGCCACGCCAGGTAGCCCGCACCGGCCAGCTTCAGCAGGCCGAACGCCCAGGGCGACGCCGCGATCAGGGCGCTGATGCCGACCGTCGCCAGACCGATGTGGAACAGGCAGCCGCAGAACACCCCGAGCGCCGCCAGCGCCCCGGCCCGCGCGCCGTGCGCCGCGCCGGTCGCCGCCACCAGGAACGTGTCGGGTCCGGGCGTGATGATCAGCAGGGTGGCGGCGCCGAGGTAAAGCCAGAGAAGCTGTGGATCGAGGAGCATCGCTCACGCCTCCGCGGGGCTCGCCGGCGCGGCCCGATGACGATCAGTTGCTCGGCCGGTCGAGACTGGCCGGCGCCGGGTCGATGACCCGCACGCTGTCGCGGCCAATCTCCAGTACCGCCAGGGCCCGCTCGACCCGCCCGTCGGTGCGCAGCCAGAAGCGTCCGTCCAGTCCCATGAATCCGCCGGGGTCGGTCAGCGCCTCGGCCGAGAAATCGCCGCCGGGCTTGGCGCGCGCCAGGGTCGCCGCCATGATGACGGCGTCATAGGCGAGCGTCGCCAAGCGGTGCGGCGCCTTGCCGTGCACCGCCTCGTATTTCTGTTCGAACGCGGCGCGGCGCGCCGGATCCGGCGCCGCGAACCAGGCACCGCCGAGGCCGGTTTCGGCGGTGATGCCCGGCGTGTCCCAGATACCCGTGCCGATCACCTGCGGTTTCTTGGATTCAGCGGTGGCGACGCCCAGCGCCTGCGTCGCGGCGGAGAGTTGCGAGCCGGCCGCCGGCAGGAGCACGGCGGTGCGGCCGTCACCGTCGGCATTGACCGCCTCGGCGACCCGCCCGGCGCTGGCCGAGAGATTGCCGCCGGTGCCGAAACGCTCGGCGGCGACGATGGTGCCGCCACGCTGCGTCACGGCGTTGCGCAACGCCTGGGTCGCCTGCTCGCCATACGGCGTGGCCGGCGCAAAGGCGGCAAATCGCCGGATGCCGCGGGCCAAGGCGTAGTCGCTGACCCGGCGCACCTGCGTCTGCACGCCCAACCCCATGGGGTAGAGGCCGGGCTGCGCCACGTTCTCGTCGTTGGAGAAGCTCACCATCTCCAGTTTGGCCTCGCGCGCCGCCAAGGCCGCCGCCGCCGCCGACGGCCCGAACAGCGGCCCCAGCAGGATCACGGCGCCGCTCTTGGCCGCCCGCTCGACCGCTGCCACGGCGCGATCCGGGGTGTCGCCGGCGTCGATCGGCAGGATGGCGATGTCGCGGCCGGCGCCATCGAAGATCGCCAGTTCGGCCGCCTCCAGCATCGAGTTGCCTATTTCGCGCGCCCGACCGGACAGCGGCAGCAGCAGCGCGACCTTGAGCTTGCCGGTGGCCGTGGTGCGCGAGGGCGGTGGTGCCGGCGGCTCGGCGGGCTTGGCGGCGGCCTCTGCGGTCGGCTTGGGTGTGCTAGGGTTGAGCGGCCCGGCGCAGGCGCCCAGCAGCAATCCGACGGCCGCCAGGCAGAGCCATGCCGCCCGGCCGGAGCGTCGGCCCGTAACGGGGGGCGGTGGCAAAGAACGGAGCATCATGGCCCTCCTGACCTCGACTCCTGCGGCGGCGGACGACGGTAGCGAGCGGGTCGCGGCAAGTAAACCGGCGCCGGGCCTGTACATCGTCGCGACCCCGATCGGCAACGCGCGCGACATCACGCTGCGCGCATTGGACATCCTGCGGGCCGCCGATCTGATCGCATGCGAAGACACAAGGGTCACACGCAACCTGCTGGCGATTTACGGCATTTCGGCGACGGTGATGTCCTGCCACGAGCACAACGAGGCGGCAGCCGCCGACCGCATCGTCGCTGCCGTCGCCGCTGGCAAGGTCGTGGCGCTGGTCAGTGACGCCGGCATGCCCTTGGTGTC
>DATFGV010000252.1:0-6580 GCA_035249115.1 Vineibacter sp. | reverse complement strand
GGGATCGAGCGCGCTTGTGGGCTCGTCGAACAGCACGATCTTGGGCTCCAGCGCCAGCGCTCGCGCGATCGCGACGCGCTGCTGCTGGCCGCCGCTCAGCTCGCCAGGATAGGCGCGTTCTTTCTCGGCCAAACCGACCCGCGCCAGGGCCGCGCGGCCGACGGTGTCGGCCGCGGCCCGGGATTTGCCTGACGCCAGGCGCAGCGCCAGGGTCACGTTGCCCAGCGCCGTCATGTGCGGGTAGAGGTTGAACGACTGGAACACCATGCCGATCCCTCGGCGAACGGCGTTGATGTCGACGCCATGCGCCAGGATGTCGGTGCCGTCGACATGGATCGAACCGCCGGTCGGCTCCTCCAGGCGGTTGCAGCAGCGCAAGAAGGTGCTCTTGCCCGAGCCGGACGGGCCGATGATGAAGACGAGCTCCCGTTCGCGCAGCTGGAAGTCGATGCCCTTCAGCACCTCCACGGCGCCGAAGCTCTTGCGTAGCGCGACGACGTCAAGGATGGGGCGCCCGGCAGCGCTCACGTCTGCCCGCTCATCCGTCAACCCGCCGCCGGAGAGTCAGGTCACCCGCATTGTGGCTTGCGCTCGGTCGGATCATGTCCCTCCGCGCCGGGCACGCCGTAGCCCTTGAACACGGTGACGGCGGCCGAGCCGGGTTCAGGCTTGGTGCCGAACCACTTCTCGTGCAGCTGGGCGATGGTGCCGTCGAGCTTCATGCACTCGATGACGTTCTCGACCTGGTTGCGGCCGGCGACGTCGTCTTTGCGGAACGGTGCCGCCCACATCAGGCCTTCGTCGATCTTGGCGCCAAGCTTCAGGGTCGGGTTCTGCTTGGCGGCCCACGCCACCACCGTGTTGCCGCCGAGGTTGGCGTCGGCCCGGCCGGCCATGACGGCCTGCACCGCGTCGGTCTGGGTTGGGAAGGCGAGCACCTCGAAGCCGTACTTGTCCTTGTTGGTGTCGGCCCACTTGTCGTAGGCGGAGCCTTTGTTGACGGTGATCTTCTTGCCCTTGAGGTCTTCCAGCCTGGCGACGTCCGGCGACGTCTTCTTGAGCACGAGCTGGTAGTAGGTGTTCAGATAGCCTTCGGTGAACAGCAGGTTCTTGGCGCGCTCCGGCGTCACCGTGGTCGGCGCCGCCAGCCAGTCGAAGCGGCCGGCGTTGAGCGCCGGGATCAGTCCGGAGAATTCCTGCGCCACGATGTTGATCGGCCGCTTCAGGCGCTTGGCGATCTCGTTGGCCAGATCGACGTTGAAGCCCTCGACCTCGCCCGGCCTGCCGCCGACCTTGGGCATGGCATGCGGCGCAAAGGTACCGTCCAATCCAACGGTGATCGGCTTGTCAGCCTGTGCCAGTGCCGCCGGTGTGGCGAGCCAGGCAGAAACACCGAAAGCCGCAGCGGCCGCCATCGCGTAACGTGATGTCCAACGCATCCAGTCCCCCTCATGATGCTTGTGTGCACAGCGAAGCATATCGCACCATGCCGCTCAAGCGCAGCAAGCCGCTTGCCAGGTCGACGACGGATCGCCGGAAGCGCACGGTGTGCGGCGGTCGCAGCGGCGATCGCACCGCCAGCCGCGTCCAGGGAGCCAGGATGAGCCTGATCTTCTACGAGCGTGTCGGTCACGAGGGGCGGCGGCCGAGTCCCTTCTCGTGGCGCATCCGCTACGCGCTGGCCCACAAAGGCGTCGAAGCCGAGGTGCGGCCGACGCGGTTCGCCGATGTCGACACGATCAGGCGGCTCAGCGGCCAGCACATGGTGCCGGTGCTGGTCGATGGCAAGCGGGTGGTGCACGACAGTTGGAGCATCGCGGCCTACCTTGACGAGCGCTTTGCCGACCGGCCCTTGCTGTTTGGCGACGAGACGGGCCGCAGCCTGTCGCGGTTCGTCAATGCATGGTCGGATCATGTGCTTGGTCCGCTCATGCGCCGGCTGATCTATGCCGATTTCATCTGGTGCCTGGACGCGGGCGACCGCGCCTACTTCCGACAGTCGCGCGAGCAGCTTCTGAGCATGACCCTCGAAGCGGCTTGCACCGACCGGCCGGCGTGGTTGGCCCAGCTTCGCGACACGCTGTTGCCTTTGGAACGCATCCTGGGTGAGCAGGCTTACATCGCGGGCGCGACACCCGCCTATGCCGACTACGTGGTGTTCTCGGTCTTTCAATGGGCCCGGCTGGGCAGCCCGCAGGAGATCCTCGACACGGGTAGCGCCGTCTTCGCCTGGCGTGGGCGCATGATCGGCTTGTTCGACCGTCTTGCCGACCGGTTCCCGGGGTACCCGGCGGAGCGCACAGGGAACGATGGGAGGTAGCGTGAGGATTGCCGTCGACGACATCCGCAAGGCCGAGCGCACGATCGCCGGCAAGGTGCTTCGCACGCCCTGTGTCGCCAGCGCCGGGCTCGCGGCTGCGCTTGGCTGCCAGGTGGTTCTGAAGCTGGAGGTCCTGCAGCTGGCCGGCTGCTTCAAGCCGCGCGGCATCGTCAACAAGGTACAGTCCCTGTCCGACGCCGAGCGACGACAGGGGATTGTGACGGTCAGTGGCGGCAACCACGGCATCGCCATGGCGATGATGGCGCGCCGAATGGGGTTGGCGGCGACGATCGTGATGCCGCAGGCCGCGCCGGAGCGGTCGAAGGCGCGCATCCGCGCCGACGGCGCCAATCTGATTGTCGCCCCCGACGTGACGGCCGCGTTCGAGGTCGCCGAGGCGGAGCGGGCCAAGGGATTGACCTACATCCACGCCTTCGACGACCCGCTGATCATCGCCGGCCACGGCACGTTGGGCCTGGAGCTCATCGCCGATGCCCCCGACCTCACGGACGTGCTCGTCAGCATCGGCGGCGGCGCGCTGATCTCCGGTATCGCGACCGCCATCAAGGCCGTGAAGCCCGCCGTGCGCGTCTGGGGCGTCGAGACCGAAGGCGCCGACGCGATGACGCAGGCGCTCGCCGCCGGGCGGCCGGTACCGATCAAGGTCACGTCGATTTCGTCGACGCTGGGTGCGCCCTACGCGACCGAGCGCACTCTGGCGCATGTGCAGGAGCTGGTCGAGCGGGTGTTCGTCGTGTCGGACGCCGAGGCGGTTGCCGGCGTCGTCACATTGGCGGAAGAGGCGCGCGTCTGGGTCGAGCCGGCGGCCGGCTGCCTGGTACCGGCAGCGCGGCAGGTGGTCCGGCATGACGGACCGGACGCCGTGCTTGGCCTGGTGTTGTGCGGCGGCAACGCCTCCATGCAGGACACGATGCGCTGGGTCGAGCGATTTGGCGTACTCAATGCCGCCGGTGCGGCACCATGATCGGCTGACGGCCCGAGAGCGACTGCCGGGGAGGAGCTCATGCAGCAGAGCGTCGATCGAATCCTGACCTCGCATGTCGGCAGCCTGCCGCGCTCGCCGACGCTCACCGATCTGCTGATCCGCCAGGAGCGCGACGAGGCGATCGACACCGTGCAGCTGGCGCGCGAAACCAGGGCGGCGGTCGCGGAGGTGGTGCGCAGGCAGATCGAGGCCGGCGTCGATATCATCAACGACGGCGAGCAACCGCGGGTCGGCTTCCAGACCTATGTGCCGCAGCGCATGAAAGGCTTCGGCGGCGCGTCGAACCGGCCGTCCCCGCCGGACTACCGGGAGTTTCCGGGCTTCGCCAAGATCATTGCCGCGCGCTTTCCACGCCGCTCCAAGGTGCGCGACGCGCCGCAGGCGGTGGCCGAGGTGCGCTACGACGATCTGAGCGCCGCCAAGGAAGAGTGCGACCTGTTCGAGGCGGCCAGCGGCGCGCCGGCTGGACGCTATGTCGAGCGATTCATGACGGCGGCCTCGCCAGGCATTATCGCCACGACGATGCTCAACGCCTACTACGACAGTCACGAGAAGTACGTCTTCGCGCTCGCCCGCGAGATGAAGAAGGAATACGACCTGATCGTCGCCCGCGGCTACATCCTGCAGATCGACGCGCCCGACCTGGCGATGGAGCGCGTCGTACTGTTCCAGGACAAGTCGCTGGCGGAGTTCCAGGCCATCGTCGAGATCCACGTCGCCGCCATCAACGCGGCGCTGGCCGACGTCCCGCGCGATCGCGTGCGCCTGCACTGCTGCTGGGGCAACTGGGAGGGGCCGCACCTGCACGACGTGCCGGTGAAGGACATCTTGCCGTTGCTGTACCAGGCGAAGGTCGGCGGCCTCAGCCTGGAGTTCGCCAATCCGCGCCACCAGCACGAATACGCCGAGATCAAGCGCCTCAAGCCGCCGGCCGAACTGATCCTGCTGCCGGGCGTGCTCGATTCGACAACCAACTACGTCGAGCATCCGCAAGTGGTGGCCAATCGCATCTGCGAGGCCGTCGACGCCGTGGGCGACCGCACGCGGGTCATCGCCAGCACCGATTGCGGCTTCGGCACCTTCGCCGGCTATGAGTTCGTCGCCGCCGACGTCGTGTGGGCCAAGCTGCAAGCCGCCGCCGAGGGCGCCCGCATCGCCAGCAAGCGGCTGTGGGGATAGTCGACAACAAGTAAGACTCAGATCAGCGGGACCAGAAGAGAGACGACAAAATGGGCGAGCAAAACGACAATCCGGAAATTGAAGCAGTAAAGCATTCCCCTGCCATTGGTTGGGAGCAAAAGAAGTACATTCAAGAGTGGTGGAAGATTGGAATCTCGGCGATAACATCGGTCGCCATAGTTGCTCTGGGATTTATTATCCAGAGTGCCATAACAATACAGGGTGCACAATTGAAGCGTTCAGAGCAAATTTTGCTGGAGAAACAGAAAATCTACCATATTTTAGGACCAAGCATTAACATATTGTATGTATATGTCGATGACGTAGGCGATTTCGCCAAGTACGATCCGCCAGGAATTATAAAAATAAAAAGGGAAACGGACCGCCTATTCTTCGTCTATCGGCCATATTGGAACCCTAGTACGACTCAAATGTTATACGCTAAATTTATGGATAGCGCTTTTGAAACTTATACTGACCCGGCTAAAGACGCGAAGATAAGGGCGGACTTCGGAGAGAAGAAGATCGCCGCAGGTAGTGCCTGGAGGGAAGAGTGGGAAAAAGACATGTTTTCTAAAGCCGGCCGCGATCGCAATATCAGAAACACCTTCATGAAGTTGATAGAAGAATTTCTGAACGACATCGCCAGTGGTGAGATTCACGTTCGATAGTACTCTCGGGGCACGTGGATGTTGCGGTATCAGCTCTCAAATGGAATTTAAGAGATTCGTGATCGGCAGGCGCACTACCTTTCGCCTTGGCGAATACGCCCCGCCACTGCGCGCACTTTGCGTGGGGCGGCGCGCCAGACGGCGATCGCCGATACGACGCTGACGGCGGCGGCCAACCAGAATCCGGGCGCGTAGCTGCCGGTTGCGTCGTAGATCAATCCGGTCAGCCACGGCCCGACAGCGCCGCCGGGGATCATCAGCAGCATGACCGCGCCGAAGATCGAGCCGTAGTGCCGGCCCTGGAAGATCTCCGTGACGATTGCGCCCATGACCGATGTCAAGCCGTAGCCCAGCGCGCCTTGCGCCACGACCATGACGTAGAGGAGCGGCACGGTCGGTGATCGCTGCAAAGCGATCAGCGCCAGATAGCAGATCACGAATCCGAGGCAGGCGGCGCCCCAGACCCACTCGCGCCCGAACCGGTCGGAAAGATAGCCGAGCGCGATCTGTCCGGGTATGGCGGCAAGGCTGACGGCACCCAGGGCCCAGGCGGCGTCCGCCGTGCCGAAGCCGACTTCGACCAGGTACTTGGTCTGGTGCACCTGAACCGCGTACCAGGCATACATGCCGCAGATATAGCCAACGGCGATCCACCAGAAGCGCGCCGTGCGCAGGGCGCGGGCCAGGGTCCAATCGATCGCCACCCAGGCTGCGTCGACGACATTGGATGGCGGCCCATCGCCCGCCTGGCCTGCCGTCGCAAGGTCGCCATCCGGCCGCAAGCCGATATCCTCCGGCCGTTTCCACAGCAGCAGGTTCAGCGGCGCCAGTACGACAAGCACCACGATGCCGAGGGTCCAGCACGCCATGCGCCAGTCGGCGCGGTCGATCAGGGACTGCATCCACGGCATCATGACGATGGCGCCGATTCCGACGCCTGCGAACGCCAGGCTCACCGCCAGCCCGCGCCGGCGCACGAACCAGTTGGGCAGGAACAGGGATTGGCCGGTGTAGCCCATGCACACGCTGCCGCTGCCGACCAGTACACCGAGAGTCATGTAGAGGTGCCAGGGTTCGCTGATCTGGCTGGCCAGCAACAGACCGGCACCCATCAGCACCACGCCGATCTCCATCACGACTCTCGGACCGTGGCGGTCCATCAGCCAGCCGAGCACTGGGCTCAATCCGGCGGTGACCAGGAAGCCGAACGAAAAGGCGCCGGCGATCACGCCGCGCGTCCAGCCGAACTCGCCGAGGATCGGCGGGAACAGCAGCGAGAAGGCGGTGCGGGCATTGACGCCGATCGCCATGGTGACGAAGGCCACAGCCACCACGACCCAGCCGTAGAAGAACGGGAGCTGGGTCATGGGCGGATGATCGTGCGGGGTTGGTGACCGTGTCAAG
>DATFGV010000251.1:0-2202 GCA_035249115.1 Vineibacter sp. | reverse complement strand
AACAGGGTCCACAGCAGCCATGGCGTGCGCATCATGAAGAGGAAACCGTCGCGCAGGTCGCGAAGCACATGCTGTCGAACCGGTTGGTCTACAGGGCGTTTCACCGCCGGTTTGGTGGCGACGAGGAGCAGCAGGCCGACGGCGAACAGCGTTGCCACCACAGCCGCGCCGAGGGAAGGGAACGTCGCACCCACGACAATGCCCGCGACGGCCGGACCGACGGCGCGCTGAAACACCGGACGTACGACGCCCTCGACGCCGTTGGCGGCCAGCAGCTGGGCGGCCGGCAGGATGCGCGGCAGGAGCGCGCTATAGGCGGGGAAGAAGAATGCCGCGGCGATGCCGAGGATTGCCGCGGCCACCGCCATGTGCCAGATCTGCAGGGCGCCAACGAGTCCGAGCACGGCGATGGCCGACACCGCGATCACGTTGACGGTTTCGACGGCGATGATGATCGCGCGCTGGTCGATCCGGTCGGCGGCGAGCCCGCCGATCAACACGAAGGCGACCAGGCCGGCGCCGAGGCATGTGGCGACTAGCGACAGCGACGCGGGATCGTTGTCGAGTTCGATGACCTGAAGCGCCATCACGACAGCCCACATGCCCTCGGCGAAGATCGACAACGACACCGCCGCGATCAGCAGGCGGTACTCGCGGACTTTGAAGGGTGCGAGCACGCGCCAACCGCCGGCGTCGAGCACCGGCTGTTCAATGTCGAATTGCGTACTCATCATTCGATGGTCGCGGACCAGCCGGTCCGGAGTCCACCGATTTTCTTGGCGCGAGCAGGCGCAAACCTGCCTAAAATCGCCCCAAATAAGGCAGTTTTGCGTCTGCTCGGCGGGAGAACGTCAGGAGTCGGTGAAGTTCGGTGAGCGGCGCTGCTGGAAGGCACGAATCCCCTCGCGGAAATCGTTGGATTCCAGCAGCACCAGCTGGCCCTGCTTCTCCCGTTCGAGCGCCGCCTCCAACTCCGTCAGCGTCGCCGCGTTGATCGCGTCCTTGGTCTTGCGCAGCGCTACGGCCGGACCCGACACCAGCGCGTCCACCACCTTCGAAACCTCGGCGTCGAACTCCTCGGCCGGATACACCGCGGTCACCAGCCCCCACTCGTATGCCTCCGCCGCCCCGATCCGCTCGGCCATCAATGCCATCCGCATCGCGCGGATGCGCCCGACCGCCGCGGCGATCAACGCCGATGCTCCACCGTCGGGCATCAGCCCGATCTTGGTGAACGCCAGCATGAAAAATGCCCTCTCCGAGGCGAGTACGACGTCACACGCCAACGCCAACGACGCCCCGACTCCCGCCGCAGGCCCCTGCACCACGGCAACCGCCGGCTGCGGTAGTCGAACAATCGATCGCACCGCTCGGTTCGCGGCAGCCAGCACGTCGGCCGGTGTGCCGCTTGGGCCGGGGTTGGCGTGATCCTCCTCGCTGATGCCGGCGCCCGAACTGAACCCCCGTCCGGCCCCACCGAGGCGCACCACGCGCACCCGCGGATCGCCTGCGGCCTGCTCCAGTGCATCGGCGATGCCCTTCAGCATCGCTGCCGTCAACGAATTCAAGCTGTCCGGCCGGTTCAGCGTCACCGACAGCACGCCGTCGGCAAGCTCGACGGAAAGGTCGTCAATGCTGGTGTACGCGGCGGCGCCGGAGTCCAGGGTGGTCATAGAAGGCACCCTAGATCTGGCGACTTGGTTATACAAGTAAGCTATGTCGGCGGTCGACTACGGAGGGCGATACACCATGGCTGGACCACTGCACGGGCTGCGGGTGCTCGAACTGGCGAGCATCGGTCCCGGCCCGCACGCCGCGATGATCCTCGGCGACCTCGGCGCCGACGTCGTTCGAGTCGAGCGGCCGGGCAAGGGCCCGGGCATCCCCACCAAAGGCAACGACTACCTGATGCGCAACCGGCGCTCGGTGGCCGCCGACCTCAAGACCGATGAAGGCCGCGACTTGGTGCTGCGGTTGGTTGCCAAGGCCGACGTGCTCATCGAGGGCCTCCGTCCCGGCGTCACCGAGCGGCTGGGGCTTGGCCCCGACGATTGCGCAAAGGTCAACGAACGTCTGATCTACGCGCGGATGACCGGCTGGGGCCAGACCGGCCCGCGCAGCCAGCAGGCCGGCCACGACATCAACTACATCTCCCTCAACGGCGTACTGCACTCGATCGGCCGCAAAGGCGAACGGCCCGTT
>DATFGV010000250.1:0-3194 GCA_035249115.1 Vineibacter sp. | reverse complement strand
CTGGTCGACCAGGAACGGCGGGCCGGGTTCGAGGCCGAGGGCCATCATTTCGAAAGTATCTATCACGGCACGCTGACGTGGCTGCCGCCCGCCGACAGCAGCGACGCTGCCGGACGGACGCTGGTCGAAAGGCCCGATGATGCGCAGGGCCGCGACTGGCGTGCGAGCCTTGCCGGCTTTGTCGCCGAAACCGACCGCATGCTCGATCTTCTCTCCGGCTTCATGCCGGACGTGCGCGCGCTCGACGACGCCGAGACGCTGACCTATCTCCATGCAACGGTTTCCAGCCGCCGCCATGCGGTCGCGGTGCCCGAAACGCCGATCTATCTCGATGCGCTGCTCGCCGACACGCCGCTGGTCGGCGGGCTCGAGCCCAGGCTTGGGCAGACTCATCTCCGCACACTGACCGTGCTGGGATTCCCGAACCTGAGCCGGCCCGGCATCCTCGATGCGCTCAACCACCAGGACTTCGGCTACCGCTGGGTCACGCGCTTTATCGCGCTCGACAAGCAGGACGCAACCAAGGCGCTGACGAAGATCAGGCGGCAATGGTTCAACAAGCGCAAGTCGATCACCGCGCTGCTGCGCGAGGTGATGTACAATCAGCCGGTCCAGCTCCTCGACACCGACGCGGACAACAAGGTGGTCGATGCCGACCTGGCGATGCAGGCGCTCGGCGGCGACCATGTGGCGTTCGGCTACCTGACCACCACGATCACCGTCGCCGATACCGATCGGGCGCGAGTGGAAGACAAGGTCCGTTCGGTCGAGCGCATCGTCAACGGCCTTGGCTTCACCTGCGTTCGCGAAAGCCTCAACGCGGTGGAGGCCTGGCTGTCTTCGCTGCCCGGCCAGGCTTACGCCAATGTGCGCCAGCCGCTGGTCCATACACTCAACCTGGCCCATCTCATGCCGCTGTCCTCGGTCTGGGCAGGGCCGGTTGGCAACCGCCATCTCGGCGGGCCGCCGCTGCTCTACGCGCAGACCAGCGGATCGACGCCGTTTCGCGTCTCAACCCATGTCGGCGACGTGGGGCACATGCTCGTCGTCGGGCCGACCGGCGCCGGCAAGTCTGTGCTGCTCGCACTGATCGCCCTGCAGTTCCGGCGCTACGCGAGAGGCCAGGTCTATATCTTCGACAAGGGCTTCTCGGCACGCGCGGCCGTGCTGGCGATGGGCGGCGCGCACCATGCCTTGGGGCTCGGCGCGGACAGTGGCGAGACGCTGGCGTTCCAGCCGCTGCGCGGCATCGATGATCAGAGCGAACGCAGTTGGGCGGCGGAATGGATCGCGGCGCTGCTGGCGCACGAGAAGGTCACAGTCACGCCCGAGGTCAAGGACGCCGTGTGGTCGGCGCTCGGCAGCCTCGCTTCGGCGCCGCCCCAGGAGCGCACGCTGACCGGGCTCGCGATGCTGCTCCAGTCGAACGCGCTTCGCACCGCGCTGACGGCCTATACGCTCGACGGACCCTATGGCCGCCTCCTCGATGCGGCCGAGCAGAATCTCGCGCTGGCCGATGTCCAGTGCTTCGAGACCGAGGCGCTGATGGGGCAATCCGGGGTGGTCGCCCCGGTGCTGACCTACCTCTTCCACCGGCTCGAGGAACGCTTCGACGGCCGTCCGACCCTGCTGGTCCTCGACGAGGCCTGGATCTTTCTCGACCATCCGCTCTTCGCCGCCCGCATTCGCGAATGGCTGAAGACGCTGCGAAAGAAGAACGTCGCGGTGCTCTTCGCGACGCAGAGCCTGGCCGACATCGCCGACAGCAGCATTGCGCCAGCCATCATCGAAAGCTGCCCGCAGCGCATATTGCTGCCGAACGATCGCGCGATCGAGCCGCAGTCCCATGCTGCCTACGAGCGGTTCGGCCTCAACGACCGGCAGATCGAGCTGGTCAGCCGCGCCACGCCCAAGCGGCATTATTATCTGCAATCCGCACGCGGCAACCGCCTCTTCGAACTGGGCTTGGGTCCGGTTGCGCTGGCCCTGTGCGGCGCCTCCGATCCGGCGACGCAGGCGCGCATCGACGCGCTGTTGGCCGAGCACGGTGCCGAGGATTTCGCGGCCCGCTTCCTTGATGGAGCCGGCCTCGACTGGGCCGCCGGTCTCCTCGCCGATTTTCCCTTCCCCCAAGCCAAGGAGTAAAGTGTGATGCCTGTCCCCACCCGTAAACATCTCGTCGCGACCGTGCTGGGCCTGGGCGCCCTCGGCTCGCTCGCCGGTGCGCTGGTCGTGCCGAGCACGCCTGCCCACGCGCAATTCACCGTGTTCGATCCGAGCAACTACAGCCAGAACCTGCTCACAGCCGCGCGGACGCTGACCCAGATCAACAACCAGATCCAGTCGCTCCAGAACGAAGCGCAGATGCTGATCAACCAGGCGAAGAACCTGACCCGAATCGACTTCCCGCAGCTTCAGCAGCTTACGCAGAACCTGCAGGCGATCGACCGGCTGATGGCACAGGCCCAGGGACTCGATTTCCGGATCGACGGCCTCGACCAGCAATTCGGCCGCCTGTTCCCCAACGACTTCAACCAGGCGCTGACCACGAACCAGCGCGTGATCGACGCGGCGACCCGGCTCGATGCCGCAAAGGCAGCGTTCCGGCATACCATGGGCGTCCAGTCCCAGATCGTCGCCAACGTCCAGGCCGACGCCGGCACGCTGGGCGAAATCGTTGCGAAGAGCCAGGGTGCGGAAGGGTCGCTCCAGGCGCAGCAGGCAACCAACCAGCTCCTCGCGCTTACGGCCAAGCAGCAGTTCCAGATCCAGAACCTGATGGCTGCCCAGTATCGCGCCGAGGCCACGGAAGCGGCCCGCCGCGCGCAGGCCGAAGCCGAAGGACGCGCCGCAACGAAGAAGTTCCTCGGTACCGGCACCGCCTACACGCCCCAGTAGTCGGACGCCGGCCAGGCGGCGGCGGTATCGCCTCCCCGCCGCCGTCGCCGCGGGGCGCGCGTAGCTCCCCCAGCGCGTCCCGCGGCACCCCTCCAGTCGGAAAAATCATGTGAACAACCTCAGCGTCATCGACCGGTTCATGCAGGCCTTCATCCGCTACATCGACAGCGGGTTCGGTCTGCTGGGCGGCGACGTCCACTTCCTGACGGCAACGCTGATCGGGATCGACATCACGCTCGCCGGACTGTTCTGGGCGATGGGCGACGACGACAATGTCATCGGCCGCTTTCTCAGGA
>DATFGV010000249.1:0-4145 GCA_035249115.1 Vineibacter sp. | reverse complement strand
GCGTCGGCGCGCTTCTGCTTGCGCTTCCACTTCTGCTGTTGCCGGCTGCGCGCTGGCGTCAACGGCGCTGGCGCCAAGGTGCTGGGGGCGCGCGACTCCTGTCGCGCGTCCTGGTCATGGCCGCTGCAAGACGCGTCGCTGGAGCGACTTGCCGCCAGGGTTTCGTCTGGCGTCAACGTTGGATTCAGCATGAGCGCGTCGGCGGCACGTCCCAGCTGTCCCGCGTCTTGGGCCTCATTGCCAGATGACGCTTCGCCAGCGTGGCTCTCCGCTGGCTTGCTGGGGGCGCGCGACTCCAGTCGCGCGTCTTGCTCTTTGGCAACACATGACGCGTCGCTGGCGCGACGCGCCCCCGGCGGTCCCCACAAATCGGGCCGCCGGTGCTGTAGCCAGAAGATGCAGGCCTGCCGGTCGGGCAGCACCTCGCGGCTATAGGGCCTGGCGACCATCTTGCCGTCCTCGCGCAGCCATTTGGTTAGCCGCTGCTCGAAGCCGCAGGCGCGGCGGAACAGGGCGGTGGTGACGGCGGCATCGGCATGCGCCCGGCCGCGCGCCACGGCCTGGGTGAAGGCGGCGTGCTGGTCCAGCCAGCGGCTGATCGTGGCCTCGTCGACCTGCAGGGCGGCGGCGAGTTCGCCGGTCTCGGCGCCCAAGCGGCAGAGATGTTCGGCCTGGCGGGCGAAGTCGGGCTGATAGACGGGAGCGGTATTGGTGTCAGTCATGGCGCCCTCAATCAATGAACATAACAGGAACATTGCGTATACTATCGGCAATGGCCTGTCAACCGGCCATGATCATACAATCGCTCTTTTCCTGCTGCTTTTGCCCGATCAGCCGTCATGGCCGGCGCGTGACTAATGAAATGGTAAATAACCAGTCAGCGCTCCCTCGACGCGCCGGACCGGGAAGTGCGTGATGGGGGTACGGCCAACTTGAACCTGTCCCAACGGGGAGCGGTCGGCACGCGACAGCGTGCCGGGTGAGGGGGCCGAGCGGCTGGCCGAATGCTTGCTGGCCTAAATCGTCACTGGGGCAACCGCCCCCTCACCCGACGCGCTACGCGCGTCGACCTCTCCCTGCTGGGGAGAGGTCTCAAGCGGCATCGCGTTCGGGGCTTTTCGCCCTTCGGCGGCTTGGCTATAACGGCGGCGCCGACGTTCGATCGCGTTGAGGAGTTCCATGGCCGATTCCGACTTCGACATGCGCCAGCACCGTGAGACGTACAGCAACGTCATGAAGCTCACGGCCTATACGATCCTGGCGATCCTGATCATCGTGATCGGCCTCGCATTCGGGCTGGTCGGCAGCGCCGGCTGGACGGCGCTGATCGCCATGTTCCTCGGACTGCTCGTGCTGACCATCGTCGCCGCGGTCACCGGCTGAGCGACCGAACCGCGAGCCACGAAAGAAGGCGGCCGGTCGGCCGCCTTTGTCTTGCGCGCTCCAGCCGGGATCAGCCGACCAGCTCGCTGCCGGCGAAGAAATAGGCGATCTCGATCGCGGCGTTTTCCGGCGAGTCCGAGCCATGCACCGAGTTGGCCTCGACCGACTCGGCGAAATCCTTGCGGATCGTGCCGGCGGCGGCGTTGGCCGGGTTGGTGGCGCCCATGATCTCGCGGTTGCGGGCGATGGCGTTGTCGCCTTCCAGCACCTGCACCACCACCGGCCCGGACGTCATGAACGCCACGAGGCTGCCGAAGAACGGCCGCTCCTTATGTACCGCGTAGAACGTCTCGGCTTGGCGCTGCGTCATCCAGATGCGCCGTTGCGCCACGACGCGCAGGCCGGCGTCCTCGAAGCGGGCGTTGATCTTGCCCGTCAGGTTGCGCCGCGTGGCGTCGGGCTTGATGATCGAAAAAGTGCGCTCCAGCGCCATTGCCATCTCCGTCGCGAATCGGTCGTCGTTTTTGTGGCGCGCCTTATAGGGGGTCGCCTGCCGGCAGGCAACCGCCGGCCTTACGCCGCGCGCCCTACTCCGCGGTTCGCCGCCACGGGCGGCGCAAGGTGTTGCGGGCGCGGACGGAGGCGCCGGGCACGTCGAGCTGCTTGCGGATCTCGTCGCGCTTCTCGTGGATCGAGGCGATGACCAGCCCCATCGGCACGCCGATGTCGACCAGCAGGGCCTCCGACAGCTGCAGGCTGGCCTCGATGGTCTCCGGCACCGCGTCGGTGGCGCCCAGTTCGTAGAGCCGCGTGGCGTGCGCCGCGTCGCGGGCGCGGGCAATGATCGGCAGGTCCTCGCGCTCGGCATGGGCGGCGGCCACGACCCGCTCGACCGCCGCCGGATCGTCCATGGTCGCTACCAGCGCCCGCGCGCGGGCAATGCCGCTGCGCCGCAGGAATTCCGGATGGCTGGCGTCGCCGTAGTAGATCTTTTGCGCCGGGCCGCGCTCGCGCGCCACCACCTTGGCAGCGGCATCGATCGCGAGGAAGGGCACCTCGTGATGCGTCAGCATCTCGCCGACCAGTTTGCCGACCCGTCCGTAGCCGACGATCAGCACCCGCACCTGGGTGTCGTCGGGCGGCGGCTCGAAGGCCGGCTCCTCGGTCTTGGCGACGCGGCGCGCCGTGCGCTCGGCGACGATGGCGAACACCGGGATCAGCACCATCGTCAACGTCACGGCGAGCAGGACGGTGCTGCCAACGTCGGCAGGCACGACCTTGAGACCGACCGCCGCGGTCAGCAGCACGAAGCCAAACTCGCCGCACGGCCCCAACAACAGCGCCACCTCGCGACCGACTGACGGCACCAGTCCGACGACCCGGCCGAGGCCCACGAGGATGGCCGCCTTGCCGAAGATCACGGCGGCCGCGAGCCCGACAACGACCAGCGCCGCTTCCGCCAGGCGACCGACATCCAGCCCGACGCCGACCGAGACAAAGAACAGGCCGAGCAGCAGGCCCTTGAACGGCTCGATCGTCACCTCGATCTCGCGCCGGAACTCGGTTTCGGCCAGCAGCACGCCAGCGATGAAGGCGCCGAGGGCCATCGACATGCCGGTGGCGGCGGTCATCAAGCCGGTGCCGATGACGACGAACAGGCACGCCGCCATGAACAGCTCGGTGCTGCGGGCGGCGGCGACGTGCTGGAACAGCGGCCGCAGGATCAACCGGCCGAGCACGACCAGCACCAGCAGCGCCGCCGCCGCCGGCAGGAAGGCGAACAGAAGGCCGGAGCCGACGCCGCCCCCCTCGGTCGTGCCGAACACGGCGACCATGAACAGCATCGGCGCGACGGCGATGTCCTGGAACAGCAGCACGGCGAAGCTGGCGCGGCCGGCCGCCGAGTTCAGCCGTTTGCGGTTGGCCAACACCGGCAGGACGATCGCGGTCGACGACATCGCCAACGCCGCGCCGAGCACGGTGGCCGACGCCGGGCTTTGCCCCAGGGCATAGGCCACCAGCCCGATCGCCACCGTCGATACCGCGACCTGCAGCGCGCCCAGACCGAACACCATGCGGCGCATGACGACGAGGCGTTCCCACGACAGCTCCAGCCCCATCGTGAACAGCAGGAAGACGACGCCGAACTCCGCGAGGTGCGCAATGCGGTCGGTGTTGTCGATGGTGACGTAGCGCAGCCACGGCAGGTCACCCGCCAGTCGTCCGAGCGCATGCGGTCCGAGCGCGACGCCGGCCGCCAGAAAGCCCAGCACCGGACTGATGCGCAGCCGATGGAACAGCGGCACGACCAGTCCTGCCGTCGCCAGGAACAGCAGGGCGTCCTTATAGGGTTCAAGCGCGACGGCCATGATCGCGATGGTAACACATGGCTCGCGCGCAAGGTCAGGCCCGCGACGTCAAGGCTGTTGCCCGCCCGCGATGTCGGCGTCGCCTCGCGGACTCTCCCGCCTGACCGCCTCTGCCCTTCCCTTCTAGTCGTGCTTCCTCGCGGGACTTGGGGTCAGGCCTGCAAAGCTGCAGAACGAGACAGCGGCGACAATCGACGGGTGACCGCCGGCCTTAGGATGCTTGCAGCTTTGCAGGCCTGACCCCACACCGGGGACGAAGCGGGAAAGTGCCACCGCGTTGCCGATCGAGGCGCGCTGGGGGCGCGCCACGCCAGTGGCGCCTCTTGGTCTTTTCCGGCGCTTGACGCGTCACTGGAGTGACGCGCCCCCGGCGGACCGCTGCCATCATTTCCT
>DATFGV010000248.1:0-4395 GCA_035249115.1 Vineibacter sp. | reverse complement strand
TACGGTCGATGGTCGCGTCGAACCGCACGTCGCGGGTGACCAAGGGGTCCTTGTCGGCGCGCCATGCGAGTGTCCCAACGCTGCCTTTGAGCGTCGCGCGCAAGATCGGCGCTGCGGAGAGGTTGGCGCCTTGCGTCGAGGCCGTCAGCTCGACGTCCGTTGCTCGCGCTTGCGGCGCATCGAGTTCCGCCGCGCGCAGCGACAGCGTGGCATCGAGCGCCGCAAGCTTGCCCGCGGCCTGCAACTCGATGCGCATATCGCGCCAAGCGGCACCTGGCATCAGCGCAGCTAGCACCGCCGGATCGCCGCCGATAGCCTCTAACCGCAGTTGAAGGTGCTCGGTATCCTGGTCGTAGCGGCCGCTGGCGGTCACCGCCAACGGCACCGATGCGATGCGCAGGGTCCGCAGCTCTATGGCGCCCGTCGGCCCGAGCAGGAGATCGGCGTCGACGGTGGCTGGCCGGTCGAGCGCCGCCGCCCAGGTGGGGTACGGCAGCTGTCCGCCGCGGATCTCGAGCGACAGGACGATGTGGCGTCCCGAATCTTCCGGCCGCATGCGCCCTGAGCCGCTGACGTGCAACGCGTCGCCGGCATCCAATGTGATTCGTCCATCGCCGCCGTCGCGCGATGCCTGCAAGGTGAACGTGCCGGCTGTGCGCGGCAGGTCGGGTCGGCCGAGCAGGGCGGCCAGCACCCCGCCCTCGCCCTCTTCGAAGTTGCCGTCGGCATGCGCTTCGCCACGCGTCGCGTCGAAGCGCGCGCGCAGGTCCAGGCGGCCGCGCCGGTCATCGCTGCGCGCCGCGGCCAGCGAGAGCGCATTGTTGGCGCCCATGCCATCGAGTCGTGCTGTACCCTCGAGGCGCCAGCGCGACTCGGCACCCGTCAGCGCTGCGCCCAATCGCAGCTCATCGATCGCCAGCGATTCGACGGTCACGCGGGGAAATTGTGGCGGGCCCGAGCCGGAGGGCGCATCGCCCTCAGTTGTTGTCGTTTCTGGCGCACGGTGAATCGCCAGCCGCGCCGCGCGCAATGCCTGAACATCGAACCGGCCGGCGAGCAGCGGCCATAGCGACCAGGACATCGAAACGTCGTCGGCGGCCAGCCAAACGCCCTTGCCGTCCGCGACCTCAACCCGCGCCAGTTTCATATCGGTCGGAAAGAAGCCAGATGGCCCATCAAGTCGAATCGCTTGACCTGGCGTCGAGGCGAGGGACGCGACTGTATTGAACAGCAGGCGTTGTCCGAGTCCCGTCTGCAGGCCGCCAAACAGCAGCACCAGTCCGGCGGCCACAAAGGTCGCAACCCGACGTGTGATGCGACGCCACGCCATCAGAAGGCCTGCCCGATGCTGACATAGAGGCCGAACCAGGAGTCGCCCGGCCGGCGATTCAGCGGCATGGCGACATCGGCGCGGATCGGGCCGAAGTCGCTGTAGTAGCGCACGCCGACGCCGGCCCCGATGCGCGGCGCGTCACCCTTGCCGGGGAACGGGCTGGTATAGGCGGTGCCGGCATCGACGAAGGCGACGGCGCCAAACTTCTCGGTCAGGCGCTGGCGTAGCTCGACGCTGCCCTCGACGATGCTCTGGCCACCCAACGGCCGATGATCGCGGTCGCGCGGGCCGGCGCTCTGATAGTCGAAGCCGCGGACAGATCCGCCGCCACCGGCGAAGAAGCGTTTGTCAGGCGGCACGGCGTTCTTCGTAGCACCTGGCATGATGCCGACCGAGGCGCGCAGCGCCACGACGGTCGCCCCGGAGTCGCTGAGATCGAAGTATACGCTGCCGGTGGCGCGCAGCTTCACGAACGGCTCGCCGGCCGCGCGCAGATTGGTATAGGGAATGGCGTCAAGCGCCAGACGGAAGCCCTTGGTCGGATCCAGCACGTTGTCCGAGCGGTCGAGCGTCATGCCCACCGGAACGCTCAACAAGAGGTAGTTGTCGCGCCGCTCGGCGGTTTCCACGATCTCGGCTTCGGCGCCCAGCCCGGCGCGGATCACGAAGCCCTTAGCTACCAATCGTTCGACGCCGCCACTCGCCAGGATGGAGCGGCGGCGATAGGCGTCGTTGATCTCGCGAAGCACGCCGGCCTGCGCGGTCAGCGTTTGGTCGGAGCGCAGAAAATCGGGTTTGCGGTAGAGCGCCGTGACGGCGAAGCCGGTATCGACCAGCTTGCGCTCGACCAGCCCGGTCGCCTCGGCCGACAGGCGCAGCGAATCGGCCTCGCCGCTGAGATTGCGATGCTGCCAATAGGCACGCAGCCCAACACCTTCCGACGTGGCGTAGCTGGCGGCAAAGCCGATGGTGCGGGGCATCCGCTCAATGACCTCGACTTCGACCGGCAGGCCGCCCTGCGCGTCGAGACCGCTGCCGCGGACGATGCGGATGCTATTGAAGATGCCGAGCTCGGTCAGCCGCGTACGTAGCTCCTCGATCCGATCGGGATGGTACGGTTCGCCGGGTTTGTATGGCACGCGCCGCGCCAGGAATCCGGCGTCAGTTCGCTCAGCGCCGCGGAACGTCACTGGTCCCATGCGCGCCTGGGGACCCGGGTCTACCCGCCAGATGACGCGGGCCGCCCGCGTGTCGTGATCAATCGTGACGTCACGGCTGGCGATCCGCGCCAGCGCATAGCCCTGGCGCTGGAGCTGACCCAGGATCTCCTCATCGCTCGCCAGGATCTTCGCGGCGGCGGCCGGTTGGCCGACCGCCAGCGGCAGCTTGTCGCGCGCGATCGCCGGTCCGGGCGGACCTTGCAGTACGATGTCGATGTTGCGCACCGTGAAGCGCGGACCAGTCTCGACTGTCACGTCGACCGGCACGTCGGCGGCGCGCGGCAGCGCGTCGATGGCGTCAATCGCCGATGCCTCATCGATGCCCTGGCCGGCGGCGCGGGCGGTCACGCGATAGCTGTAGTAGCCCTGGGCGCGCAGCACCTTGACCACCAGATCGCGCTGCGCCTGGGCGCGCTGCAGGATGGTCGCCGCCGAGCCGCCCTGGTCCTGCGATTTGGCATCGACCTCAACTACCTTTTGCAGTTCCTCCTGGACCGCCATGTCGCCGCTCACCCGCAAGGTGACGACGGGCTTGCCGGTGCGCTGTGGCGGTGCGGCCGTCGGCGGCGCCTGCGGCGGGGCTGCCGGCGGTTGCGCCGGTGACGTCACGGCCACCAAGGTGAGGCAGGCCACGGTGATGCAGACCGGAGGAGCCCAGCGCTGCAGTGCAGGATTTGCCCAAGGCGCGAGTCCCGCGCCCGCGCGCGCTACGGCAACCGCCTTTCGCCACGGAATGGCGGACGGCCAGGTCCACAGGATGTCGGGTGACTTAGCTCCTGGACGCGGGGTCATCACACCAAATAGGCCTCGCGGCAGCCAAGGTTCCATGCATGATTGCCCACCAGCCGTGCTGTCCGACGGCGCGACGGGTGCTACGACGGCGCCTATCGCCGGAATGTGGCCGAAATCGTCCGCTGAGGTCCAACGGTGTTACGGTTTTCGCATCGCTCTGCTGTCAACTCGGGCTCGATCAACCATTTGTGGGTGGTGCTGGCGCTGGCTAGTTCGCTGGCCGCCTGCGGCTTCGAACCGATGTATGGCGAACGCGCCGGCACGACGCCGGCCGACCGACCTGCGCAGACTGGCGTGCAGAGCGACATGTTCGCGACCCGTGTCGCCACCATCGCCGACCGGGTTGGCCAGATGGTGCGCAACCAGCTGGTCGACCGCCTCAATCCGCAAGGCGAACCGGGCCAACCCGCTTATTACCTGGTGGTGCGACTGAATGAGCAGAAAGATGCCGTGCTGACACGCAGCGACGAGTTTTCGACAGCCACCAACCTGCGGCTGATCGCCGACTTCGAGGTGCGCGATCCGAAAGGCAATATCCTCAACACCGGATATAGCCGGGCTATCACCCGCTACAACACGTTGCGCTCGCAATACGCCACTATCGCCGCCGAGGACAGCGCCCGCGAGCGCGCCGCCCGCGAGCTGGCTGAGGACATCCGCGTCAAGCTGGCGGTGTTCTACGCGCATCGCCGTGGCCTGTGAGGGCTGGCGTGTCGTGACGTCGGGTCGTTGAGCCATGGACGTCAAGGCAGGACAGGCCGAGGCATTCGTCGCCGGCTATGCGCGGCGGCCGGATCCGGCGCTGCGCGTGGCCCTGGTCTACGGCAATGACGAGGGCATGATCGCCGAGCGCGGCAGGATGCTGGCGAGCGCCGTGTGCGACGATCTCACTGACGCCTTCCGCGTCGTCGAGCTGAGCAGTGCGAAACTCAAGGACGATCCGGCGCGGCTGGTCGACGACTTCCAGTCGCTGTCGATGATCGGCGGCCGCCGCGTGGTGCGGGTCCGGCCGGTTGGCGACGAGGCGAGCGCCGCCGTCGAGGCGGTGTT
>DATFGV010000247.1:0-19315 GCA_035249115.1 Vineibacter sp. | reverse complement strand
GGCCGAGAATGAACTGAGTCATTTCAACCACTTGCGATCACCGAGGGCCGCTTCATGGTGAGCCTGTCGAACCATGAAGTGGCCCGCACTACGGCCGTGCGAGGCTTCATGGTTCGACAAGCTCACCATGAAGTCATCCTGTCAATGCGATCGCAAGGCTCGAGTTTGGCTGCTTTCATTTTGAGTCAGACTCTGAGGAGGCCGCTCCTGAGCTTGTCGAAGGGGCGGCCGTCTCGAAGGGTGGGCAACCGCACGAGCGTTGCGACAATCGCTGGAACGATCGAACGAGACTGTAACGCTTCGTTTGAGACCCTTCGGCAAGCTCAGGGCAGGCTACCGGCTGCGCCGGCTCCTCAGGATGAGGTTGTGCGTGACCATATAGGATACCACTGCGGCCGAAGCGCGCCGGCCGGCGCCCGCTGAGGAGACAGGCATGCCCCATTTCGATTCCATCGTCATTGGTACAGGCCAGGCTGGCCCGTCGCTCGCCCATCGCCTGGCAGCCGCCGGCCAGCGCGTCGCGATCATCGAGCGCCACCGCTTTGGCGGCACCTGCGTCAACACCGGCTGCACGCCGACCAAGACCCTGGTGGCATGCGCCTATGCCGCGCATCTCGCGCGTCGTGCCGGCGACTATGGCGTTTCGGTCCCCGGTCCGGTGACGGTCGACATGCGCAAGGTCAAGGCGCGCAAGGACTATGTGCTCGGCTTCTCCACCCGCGGCGTCGAGCGCGGGCTTCGAGAAAATCCCCAAATCACCGTCTATCAGGGCCACGCCCGTTTTGCCTCGCCGCGATCGGTGACGGTCGGCGGCGAGACCCTGGACGCGGCCAGGATCTTCATCAACGTCGGCGGCCGCGCCGCCGTGCCTGCCATTCCCGGTCTCGACCAGGTCGAGTATTTCACCAACAGCACCTTGCTCGATGTCGAGTTCCTTCCGCCGCACCTGATCGTTATCGGCGGCAGCTACGTGGGTTTGGAGCTGGCGCAGGTCTACCGCCGCTTCGGCAGCGACGTGACCGTCATCGAGATGGCGCCGCGTCTCATCCCGCGCGAGGACGAGGACGTCTCCACCGCGGTCGCCGACATCCTGGCCGCGGAAGGCATTGCGCTGCACCTCGGCGCCACAGCCCTCCAGCTCGCCAGACGCGGCAATAACATCGTCGCGAGCTTCGATGCCGGCGGCCGCAAGGAGGTCGTGGGATCGCACCTGCTGATCGCCGTCGGCCGCCGCCCGAACACCGACGACCTCGGCCTCGACAAGGCGGGCGTTGCCGTCGACAAGCGCGGCTTCATCGAGGTCGACGACCAGCTGGCCAGCAACGTGCCGGGCATCTGGGCGCTGGGCGACTGCAACGGCCGCGGCGCCTTCACGCACACGTCGTACAACGACTTCGAGATCATTGCGGCCAACCTGCTCGACAACGACCCGCGCCGTGTCGGCGAGCGCATCGCGGCCTACAATCTCTACACCGACCCGCCGCTCGGCCGCGTCGGCCTCACCGAGACCGAGGTGCGCAAATCGGGCCGGCCGGCGCTGATGGCCAAGATGGCCATGGAGGACGTGAGCCGCGCCTTCGAGAAGGGCGAGACGCAGGGTTTCATGAAGGTGCTGGTCGATGCCGAAACCAGGCAATTCGTCGGCGCGACGATCCTCGGCGTCGGCGGCGACGAGGTGATCCACGCCATTGTCGACCTGATGTACGCCAAGGCGCCCTACACCGTGATGCAGCGCGCCGTGCATATCCACCCGACGGTGTCGGAGTTGCTGCCGACCATGCTCGGCGAGCTCAAGCCGCTCGCGTGAGCAGCGCAGCAAGCGGGTTGCTCGCTTGCCGCCGAGTTCGATCCCCAGGTCTGCCAATCGGGGCCCGGGCGCGTCGCATCGCTTGATGTTCTTCGGCCGAGCGGCGAGCAGCCGTCTTCTCGTGAGCCGGGCAGCGCACGGACACCGCCGCTGACAGCTGCCAAGGCGGCGGTCTGGAGTGCCTAGCCGCCGATGCCTGCCACAAGACAATCATTGCAGATCGGCGCACAGGCCCTAGGAGGCGTCTTGCGCGAACGATACCAGAACATGTGTCAAGTCCAGAAATAAAATCAGATACTTAATTTCCTCGTTGCCGACCAGAACAAAAAGTGTACATTGACGCCACCTCGCGGACTTATCGGCATTGAAAGCCCCCCTCGGGCCGGACATAACCAAGGAGGTCGGCATGTCGCTGGCGCAGCTCAAAGTGGTCGAGAAAGACGGCATGGACAACAAGAACAAGGCGCTGGACGCGGCCCTGACCCAGATCGAGCGCGCCTTCGGCAAGGGCTCGATCATGAAGCTCGGCCAGCGCGAGGCGCTGGAGATCGAGGCGATCTCGACCGGCTCGCTGGGGCTGGATATCGCGTTGGGCATCGGCGGCCTGCCCAAAGGCCGCATCGTCGAGATCTACGGCCCGGAAAGCTCGGGCAAGACCACCCTGGCGCTGCATTGCGTCGCCGAGGCGCAGAAGAAGGGCGGCACTTGCGCCTTCATCGACGCCGAGCACGCGATGGACCCGGGCTACGCCAAGAAGCTCGGCGTCGACGTCGCGAACCTGCTGATCTCGCAGCCCGACGCCGGCGAGCAGGCGCTGGAGATCGCCGACACCCTGGTGCGCTCCGGCGCCATCGACATCCTGGTGATCGATTCGGTCGCCGCCCTGGTGCCCAAGGCCGAGCTGGAAGGCGAGATGGGCGACTCGCTGCCCGGCCTGCAGGCCCGCCTGATGAGCCAGGCACTGCGCAAGCTCACCGCCTCGATCTCGAAGTCGAACACCCTGGTAATCTTCATCAACCAGATCCGCATGAAGATCGGCGTGATGTTCGGCAACCCGGAAACCACGACCGGCGGCAATGCGCTCAAGTTCTACGCCTCGGTGCGGCTCGACATCCGCCGCATCGGCGCCATCAAGGAGCGCGACGAGGTGGTCGGCAACCAGACCCGCGTCAAGGTGGTGAAGAACAAGATGGCGCCGCCGTTCAAGGTGGTCGAGTTCGACATCATGTACGGCGAGGGCATCTCCAAGACCGGCGAGCTGATCGACCTCGGGCAGAAGGCCGGAGTCGTCGAGAAGTCCGGTTCATGGTTCTCCTATGATGGCCAGCGCGTCGGCCAGGGCCGCGAGAACGCCAAGCAGTTCCTGCGCGAGCATCCCGAGGTCGCGACGGCGATCGAGACCGCCGTGCGGACCAATGCCGGCATCCTGTCGAACGCCCTGATGGACGCCACGGGCGGCGGCGAGGAGGACGAGTAGACAGTCGTCACTGGGCGAGGGGCCCTCGCCGGCGGCCGCGCCTCAGGGAGGGGCGGGGTCGCCGGCTACTCTCGATCACCGGGCTTGCGGGCCGCGACGCGCTTCACCTCACGGCAACGTCGCGACCGCAAGGTGTCGTCGCACGCAACGGCACCTAACGGGCGGCGCACCCCACGGCGCCGCCCGTTGTCTTTCGTGGCGTCGCCGTCGCACACGGTTACACCAACTGACTGAAGTGTTGATTGCTTCATGGTGAGCTTGTCGAACCATGAAGCGACGCACGGCAGCAGGTGCGAGGGCCTTCATGGTTCGACAGGGCTCACCATGAAGGCTTGCGGCGACGAGTCATGATTAACGTCAGTTCGTATTAAGCATTCTGGTCGGCGACATGCCGTTCGATCGCAGTGGTGACGGTGTCGGCGTGAATGCGCGCCACCCGGTGGTCATCGCACTCAATTGTCAACAGCCGCGCCCGCGGCAGCAGGCGCGCGAGATGCTGTCCGACACCCAGCGGGCTGATCGGATCGGCGGTACCCCAGATCAGCAAGGTCGGAACATCGAGCGTTCGCAATCCGGCTGATAGGTCGGGCCCGCGGTCGTAGACCCAATCCGGCGCTTGCGGGTACTGTGCCCTGTAGTCCGGTCGCCAGTCGGTGACACCGAACGGGCCGAGATCGATGCCGCCGGACGTCGCCGTCAGCACCAGCGCCGGCACGCTCGCAGGACGCTGCAGCGCGGCGCGGACGGCGATAACACCGCCCATCGATTGCGCCACCAGCACGGCGGGCGTGTGAAACTGGCCGACCACCCGTGCCACCAGGTCGCCAAAGCCGTTGACGTCGGGCGCAGGCGGCACCGCGCCGAGGCCCGGCCAGTCGAGGAACACCTTGTCCCAGCCGGCCGGCAGGCGCTCGGCGACCGGCTGCCAGAAGGCGCGCCCGTCGCCGCTGACGCCGGGCAGGAACAGCGCGCGCATGATGGCTCTCGCACCGTCGGCCGTTGCTCAGGCCGCCTTCGTTCGGTGCGCCACGCCAGCGTCGTGAAGCGCCTGTTGCAGCAGGTCGATCATCAGGTCGATCTCCGCCAGCGTGACGTTGAGCGCCGGCATGAAGCGCAGCAGGTTGGGCCGCGGCGCGTTGATCAGCAGGCCCGTCGGCTGCAACTGCCGTGCCGCCTCGACGATCCGCGGCCCGTCGTCGCCCGCCAGCATCAGGGCGCGCAGCAGGCCAAGGCCGCGCTCGCCCTTCATCCCGTGCTCGACCGCCAGTCCGGCGAGGCGCTGCGCCAAGTGCTCGCCGGCAGTGCGCACCTGCTCGAGAAAGCCCGGCGCCAGCAGGGTCCTGGTGATGGCAACGCCGACCGCGGTCATCAGCGGGTTGCCGTTGAAGGTGCCGCCCTGCTCGCCGTGTTCAAAGCACGACACCGCCTGCGTGGCCAGCAGCGCCGCCAGCGGCACGCCGCCGCCGATGCCCTTGCCCAGGGTCATGATGTCCGGCTCGACGCCGTAGTGCTGGTAGGCGAACAACGGGCCACTGCGGCCCATGCCGGTCTGGATCTCATCGAAGATCAGCAGCAGGCCGTGACGGCGGGCGAGCGCATGCAGGTCGTGCATGAACGCGACCGTCGCCGGCACCACGCCGCCTTCGCCCTGCACCGGCTCCAGCATCACCGCCACGGTGTCAGGTTCGATCAGGGCCTCGACCGAGGCGATGTCGTTCAGCTGCGCCTTGCTGAAGCCCGGCACCTGCGGCGCGAACATCGTATCCCAGCCCGGTTTGCCCGAGGCCGACATGGTGGCCAGCGTCCGGCCGTGGAAGCCGTCGGTGAAGGTGATGATCTTGTAGGCCCCGGCCTTGTGGCGGCGGCCCCATTTGCGCGCCAGCTTGATGGCGCCCTCGTTGGCCTCGGCGCCGCTGTTGCAGAAGAACACCTGGTCGAAGCAGCTGTGCTGCGTCAGCAGCGACGCCAGCTCCAGCGATGGCGCGTTGTAGTAGGCCGGGCTGGGCGTGATCAGCTTGGCCGACTGGTCGGCGAGCGCTCGGGCGATCTGCGGCGGACAATGGCCCAGGGTGTTGACCGCCCAGCCCTGCACGAAGTCGAGGTGGCGCTTGCCGCGGTGGTCGGTCAGCCAGCTGCCGTTGCCCTGCACGAAGACCGTGTCGGGGCGGGCGGTGATGTCCATCAGGCTATGCGTCGGATTCGGGGACGGGTTCATGGCGGGTCCTTTCGATGTGAGGGCGGGCCGCGGCCACAAACAAAAAGGCCACGGGAGCGCCCGTGGCCTGTCGCGGTGGCGATGGCGTGGGATCGTCTAGCGATCTCGACTCACGCACGCGCGCCCACGCGGCCCCGGGAGAGGGTGCGTGTTGCGTCGGCGTCGGATCGTGGCGGTCCTGGTCATCGCGGGCGGACTATTGTTGCGACGTCGCTCGGATGTCAATCGATTTTCGGATCGGCGGATCGCCGCACCCGCCAACCCGCTGTCATCCCGAGCGAAGGGCAGATTCTCGCCGCCGGGTGGAAGGCGATACTGACCGCTGTGCGCCAGCAACGCCGCCTCGCGTGCATGGTGCTATGGCGTCAGGCCTTCGCGTCCGGCGCCGGCACCGCGCCGTCGGCGGTGCCGGCGCCGGTCGATTGGCTTTCGCGCGCGCGCTGCTCGGCCCGCGCCTCTTCCGCGTCGGCCTGCGCCATGGCCGCGACGAAGCGCATGACCCATTCGGCGCCATTGGTCATCGGGAACCGTGCCGGGTTGCGCGCCGTCCAGTACGGCACCAGCGACAGCGGCACGCGCAGTTCGGCCTGCGTGTTGTGCATGGTCGACAGCCGGTAGAGCGCCTTCGATGCGCGGTTGATCGGCACCACGCCGATGCCCGGCTCGCCCACCTTGGCGCAGCGCTCGACCGGCGTGTACACCAGATACTCGCGGCAGATCAGCGGCCGGTCGGTATAGATCGAGCAGCTCTCGTCCTCGAGGAACGGACAGGCCACGCCAATCTTGAAGTACTCGACCGCGAAGTCGTAGCGGTCATCGCCGTTGATCGCGGCGATCATTTCGTCCGGCGGCCTGGCCGCGGCGAGGCGTCGCTCGGCGTCGGCGAAGCGCTCGCGGACATGGTTGCGCCGCTCCTCCGGCATGTTCTCGATCAGGGCCGCGATGGCATGCGCCTCGAAGTCGGCGATCGGCACCACCTGCCGGCAGCAGGCGCCGCAACCGGCCTTGCAGGTGACGTGGCGGCCGTGGTTCTCCAGTTCCTCGACCGAGGCGGCGACCACGTCGTTCACCAGCTGTCGCAGGGCCGGCAGGATGGCCTGCGGCTCGACCGGCTGGGCCGGCAAGGAGAACTCCAGCGGCAATTCCTTGTCGCCGACGTCCCAGCGCAAGGTCATCGCGATCTGTTGCGGGGGCGCGGCGGCGCCCGGCCCGGAGTCGCTCATCGGTCGGCCCTTCCTCTATCGCGGGGTATCGGACGGTGCGAGCATCGAGCCGGCGGCGTCGGCCGGCCGGTCCTCGCGGGCGTGCTGGGCGGCCCGCTCTTCGTCCTCGTCGGCCTGCACCATGGCCGCCACGAAGCGCATGATCCAGTCGGCGCCGTTGGTCATCGGATAGCGGGCGGGATTGCGCGCCGTCCAGTATGGCACCAGCGACAGCGGCACGCACTTTTCGGTCGGCGTGCCGTGCATGGTCGACAGCCGGTAGAGCGCCTTCGACGCGCGGTTGATCGGCACCACGCCGATGCCGTACTCGCCCAGCCTGGCGCAGTGCTCGGCCGGGGTGTGCACCAGGTACTCGCGGCAGATCAGCGGCCGGTCGGCGTAGATCGAGCAGCTCTCGTCCTCGAGGAACGGGCAGGCCACGCCCTGGCGGAAGTACGCGACCACGAAATCGAAGAAGTCGCGGGCGTTGAGCGCGGTGATGATCTCGTCCAGCGGCTTGAAGGCGGCGAGGCGCCGCTCGGCGTCGGCGAAGCGCTGGCGGACACGGCTGCGACGCTCCTGCGGCATGTTCTCGATCAGGGCCGCGATGGCGTGCGCCTCGAAGTCGGCGATCGGCACCACCTGCCGGCAGCAGGCGCCGCAGGCGGCCTTGCAGGTCACGTGGCGGCCATGGCTCTCCAGCTCCTCGACCGAGGCGGCGACCACGTCGTTCACCAGCTGTCGCAGGGCCGGCAGGATCGCCTGCGGCTCGACCGGCTGAGCCGGCAGCGACAGCTCCAGGGGCAATTCCTTGTCGCCGACTTGCCAGCGCAGGGTCATCGGGATTTGCGGTTCGGCGGTGCCCTGTGCCGTCGGCGTCGTGTCGCTCATTGCCGCACTGTCCCTCTGTCGCGGAGGCCTATGATGCCGGTGTCGTCAGGATGACCCCACCGCGCGCAGGCGGGTGAAGAAGCGTTCCATCCAGACGCGGCCCGGTCGAGTCTCGGTATCCTCGGGCTGCGCCGCCGCCCACGACGACGCCAGCGTCAGGGGTTGGCGCTGTAAGTCGGCCGAGTTGTCGTAAGGCAGCAGGGCCAGCGCGTGGTTGGCGTTCGATCCCGGCACGAATTCGATCTCCGCCGTCGGATCGCCGTGGCGGGCGCAGTTGATGGCGGGCGAGGTCACCAGGAACTCGCGGCACACCAGCGGCCGGTCGGCGTAGATCGAGCAGCTGCCGTGTTCGAGGAACGGGCAGGCGATGCCCAGCCGGAAGTAGTCGATGGCGAGCTGGTATTTGTCGACGCCGCGCAGCGCATCGAGGTTGTCGAGATCATGCCGCCGCGACCAGGCGGCCAACGCGGCTTCAGCGGCGGCAAAGCGCGCGCGCACGACGCCGCGCCGCGGTTCGGGCAGCCGCGCCACCAGGTCGGCGATCATGTGCGCCTCGCCGATGCCGAGCGGCACCAACTGGTCGCAGCAGGCGCCGCAGCCGGCCTTGCAGGAGACACGCTTGCCCTGCGCCTCGACCCGGGTGATGGCGTGACTGACCGATGCGTCGGTGACTGCCCGCAGGGCCTCCAACATGTCGCGCAGCCGCACCGGTTCGGCCGGCACGTCGATCTGCAGCGTCGGCGGCGGGGCGGTGTCCAGGGCAGCCGGCAGGGTCGGCGTGGCCAGCGTTTCGACCAGTTCGTCGACCTGTTCAAGGCGGCGGAAGAATCGCTGGAGCCAGGCCTCGGCGGTCAGCCGCGGCGAGTCGTCAACCGGGTTGCGCTCGACCCAGCGCAGGGCGTGCGCCAACGCGATGCGCGACGGCTCGGGCGGCGTGTCGTCGGACAGCACGTGGCCAAGCGCGAAGGACGCCAGCTGGCGGGGCAACAGGTCGATCTGGACGTCGGGATCGGTCAGTCGCTGGCAATTCTCCGCCGGCGAGGTGACAAGGTACTCGCGGCAGACGAGGGGCCGATCCTCGTAGATCGAGCAGGCCTCGTTTTCCAGCATCGGGCAGGCGATGTTCTGGCTGAAATACGAGCGCGCCAGGTGTCTCGCGCGCGCCCCGTCGTTGGTCGGCCCTGCGTGCTTGCCGACCGTCGTGCTCCAGGCCGCGATCCGTTGGTCGACGTCGGCGAAGCGCCGCCGCACCTCGCTGCGGCGCGGCTCTGGCATGGCGTCGACCACGGCGGCGATGCGCCGCGCCTCGGGGGTCGAGATGACCACGAACTGCCGGCAGCAGGAAGCGCATCCCATGCGGCAGGAAATCTGCTTGCCCTCGGTAACCAACTCCTTGACCGCCCGGTCGATCATGGCCTCGGTGTAGGCACGGAACGCCGGCAGCATGTCGATCGCCGAGACCGCGCCGGCGGGCATCGGCAGCGCAATGCTGGTCGCGCCCGGGTCCGGTGCGCGCTCCGGCGTCGACCCGGCCGTCGGCGGCAAGTCCTCCGGCAGGTCGGCGGACGCCATCTTGCCGACCCGGTTCAGGATGTACTCGACCCACTCGGGCCCGGACCGCAGCGGCAGGGTATCGGGGTTGGCCGCGACCCAATCCGGGACCAGGGTCAACGGGCGCCAGGACGTGGGCTGGTCGTCGTTGGCGCCGATGCGCAGTACCGTGCGCGACAGCATGGGCACCCGCACCGGCTCGATGCCGCCCTTGTCCGGCGTGGCGCAGTTCGCCGCCGGCGAGGTCACCAGGTATTCGCGGCACGACAGTGGCCGGTCGAGATGGATCGAGCAGCTTTCCTCCTCGAGGAAGGGGCAGGCGATCCCGAGCTTGAAGTAGTCCAGGCCCAGGGCCTGGCGCTGCGCGGTGGTCTGGGTGGGCGGATTGAGCAGCGTCTCGTACAGGCCGGCTTGTTTCAGCCGCCGGCCGGCTTCGGCAAAGCGCGCCTTGATGAGACCGCGGCGCGGCTCGGGCATGGCCTCGACCAGGTCATTCAGGTGATAGGCCTCGACGGCCGAAACCGGCACGGCCTGCCGGCAGCAGGCACCGCAACCGGCCTTGCACGACACCGACTTGCCGGTGCCCTCAAGTTCGCGCTCGGCCGTGCTGACCACCGCGTTCACCAGGGCTTGCAGCGCTGGCAGGGTCGCCTGCGGCTTAATCGGCGCGCCCGGCACGGTCAGCCGCGCCTGGATCTGATAGTCGCCGACCTTGAGCGTCAGATTGGCGGAAACGGTCCCGTCACCAGTCTCGTCGGGGCCGGGTGAGGGATCCATCGAAGCATGCTCCCGATATCGCGACGGCGGCCAGTATACAGGGTCGGCGGCGGATGCGGGACTCGTCTGCCGTCAGCGCGGTTGCCCGCCCAGGCGCTGGAAAAAGCGCTGCAACCATTGCTCGGCCGGACGGGCGGGCCGGTCCTGCTCCGGATGCTCGGCGGTCCAGCGCAGGGCTTGCGCCAACAGGATGTTCGACGGGCTAGGCGGGGTCTCGTCGGACAGCAAGGTGTCCAGCGCCCCGGCGGCGAAGACTCGCGGCAGCGCCTCGACCGCGACTCCCGCCTCCTCCAGCCGGGCGCAGTTCTCGGCCGGCGACGTCACCAGGTATTCGCGGCAGACCAGCGGTCGTTCGGTATAGATCGAACAGCTGTCGTCCTCGAGCAGCGGACAGGCGATGCCAGCTTCGAAAAAGGACGCATAGCGCTCGTCGACGATCGGCCGCGCGGCCGCCGACGCCGGCCCGACTGATTCATACCATTCCCGGATTCGATCGTCGGCCGCCGCGAAGCGGGCGCGGACCGCGCTGCGGCGCGGCTCGGGCATGGCGTCGACCAGGGCGGCGATGCGTCGCGCCTCGATGGTGGAAATCGGCACCGGCTGGTGGCGGCAGCAGGCGCCGCAGCCGGCCCGGCAGGAGACCGGCTTGCCTTGCGCCTCCGACTCGGCGATGGCGCGCGCGACCACCGCCTCGGTGAAAGCCCGGAAGGTCGGCAGCATGGCAATCGCCGTCACGTCACCCGAGGGCATGGGTAGGGTGATGCCGCCATCCGCGCCGTCGACCGGTTTCGTCGGCTGTGGGCCCGGAGGCACCGCCGGCGAAAGCGTCGGCGTCTGGACAGCTTCCAACCGATCGACGACGGCCCCGAGCCACGCCGCACCGGGCCGCAGCGGCAGCGCGTCGGGGTGGCCGGCGACCCAGTCGAGCGCCAGGGCGAGTGGCGGCCATGTGGTGGGACGGTCGTCGGCCATGCCGAGCCCCAGCACGCTGCGCGACAGGCGCGGCAGGTTCACCGGCGAGATACCGCCGTCGGCCGGCGCGGCGCAGCGTGCCGGCGGCGATGTGACCAGGTATTCGCGACAAACCAACGGCCGGTCGGCGTAGATCGTGCAGAGTTCGTTTTCGAGGAACGGGCAGTCAAGGCGCAGCGCGAAGTAGGCGAAGGCCACATCCTGGCGTTGCTCGGCCGAAAGGGCGGTTGGCGCCATCAGCGTTTCGTACAGGCCGGCCTCGCTGACCCGGCGGCTGACGTCAGCGAACCGCGCCTCGACGCGGGTGCGGCGTGGCGCGGGCAGCGCGTCGACCAGGTCGCGGATGCGATAGGCCTCGATCGCCGACACCGGCACCAGTTGCCGGCAGCAGGCAGCGCAGCCGGTCGAGCAGGACGCCTGTTGTCCCGCGTCTTGCAGGGCCTGAAGGCTGGCCTCCACGACGGCGTCGACCAGCGCCTGCAACGCCGGCAGCACCGCCTGCGGCTTGACCGGCGCCACCGGCGCCGACAGCCGCGCCTGCAGGCCGTAGCCGCCGACTTGCAGACGAAGGTCGACCGAAACCGCGTCCTCGCCGGCGGCTGGGCTATCTGTTGGGCGACTCATCGCGTGACGCTCGCTTGCTCTCGCCGACCGGCTCAGCCGCGCGTTTCCGCCAGCCGATGCGCGAAGCGCCGCATCCACTCATCGGCACCGCGTGGTGGGATCACAGGTCGCTCGGACTCCGCCCAGTCGAGTGCCAACGCCAGCGGCACCGCGGCCGGCTGGGGTGGGTCTTCCTCCGAAGTCAGCAGCAAGGTGGCGGCGGCGAGCATCGGCACGCGCACCATCTCGACGCGATCGCCATCCGGCTCGGCGCAGAATACCGCCGGTGACGTCACGACCATCCGCCGGCAGACCAGCGGCCGCTCCTCATAAATCGAGCAGCGCTCCTGGTCGTCGAGGAATGGGCACGCTATTTCCAGCCGGAAATAGTCGCGCGCCAGGGCCTTGAGGCGTTCAGGCGGCAAACCGGTCGCGGCTTTTGCGGGCGCGGCCAAACCGGCTTGTATGAGGCGCTCGCGCGCCGACGCGAAGCGCGCCCTGACATGCGCCTGTCGCGCCGCCGGCAAGCGCGCCACCAGATCGGCCAGCGCCTGCGCCTCGACGTCGGAAATCAACGCGAGATGGCGGCAACAGGCGGCACAGCCGGCGCCGCAGGAAATCGCCTGGCCGCGCGCTTCGGCCACCGCGATGGCGCGCGCGACGATCGCGTCGGCGACTGATTGCAGGGCGGGCAGCACGGCCGCCGGCGGCATTTGGCCCGGCGGCAGCGCAATCTTGAGGAGGCCAGCGTCGTCACCGAGCTGGACGGTCAATGTATGCGGCTCGCCAGGATTGCTGTTGCTTGACGCGTCAGCTGTCATCACCACCGCCTCGCGATCAAGTGTGTCATGGACACCTCGGAGATGCCACGGCTACCCGGCAGGTTTGCCCGGCCGCTGACCGCAAGGCGATCGCATTTGGCCGCGCCCAAACTCACCCCGAGAGGCCCGCGTGGCCGACGTCTCGAACAGTGAGGACTGCGCCATCTGTGACAGCCCTGCCGCTGGCCGCGGACTCAGCCTTGAGCCTTGGCCAGCCGCTCCACGAAGCGCCGCATCCAGACATCGGCGCCGCGTCGCGGTACGGCCGAGCGGTTGGCTTCGGCCCAGGCGAGGGCAAAGGGCAGCGGCATCGCCGTCGGTCGCGGCGGATCATCGTCGGATGTCAACAACCATAGCGCCGCCGCCGACATCGGCACGCGCAGCAGGCGCACCCGATCATCGTCGGGGTCCGCACAATACGCCGCCGGTGTCGTCGCGATCATGCGACGGCAGACCACGGGGCGGTCGGCGTAGATCGAGCAGCGTTCATCCTCGAGGAACGGACAGTCGATCGCTTGCCGGAAGTAATCGCGCCCCAATGCGCGCAAGTCCTGGGCCGACGCCGTCGTCGCCGCGGCGATCCGCTCGCTCAGTCCGCTGTCCTGTATACGCCGTCGGGCGGCCGCGAAGCGCGCGCGCAGCTGGCCGCGTCGCGGTTCAGGCATGCGTTCGACCAGGTCGGCCAGCGCCCGTGCCTCGACGTCGGAAACCAGCGCCAGATGTCGACAGCAGGCGGCGCAACCGGACTGGCACGACATCGTGCGGCCCTTCGCCTCCGCCGCGGTGATGGCCTGCCGCACGACGGCGTCGACAAGGGTGTTCAGCGTCGGCAGCACCGCCTCCGGCGGCAGTTCGCCCGCCGGTAGCGCCAATTTGAGCGGCGCCGCGGATGCGCCGATCTGCACGGTGAGTGTGTGAGTCTCGCCGGCCACTGCGGTCGTCGGTGCCTCCATCGGCATCGTCGTTCCTCCAATGCGGCTCGCATGCAAGTTTCGCACGATCCACGCGCCATGGCCAAGGCCGCGAGGCGGTCGCACAGGTGGACACCCGAATACCGGGCACGGTACAAGCCGTCGTGTTTCAGGGCGATAGTCCCATTTCCGGTGGCGATGGGGCGGACGGCAGGGTCCATGGCATCGGCAAGCGACATCAGACGGACATTTCTCGAGTTCTTCCGCGACCATCAACACAAGGTCGTGGAGTCGAGCTCGCTCGTGCCGCGCAACGATCCGACCTTGATGTTCACCAACGCCGGCATGGTGCAGTTCAAGAACGTCTTCACCGGCCTTGAGAAACGGTCTTACAGCCGCGCCGTCACGTCGCAGAAGTGCGTGCGGGCCGGCGGCAAGCACAACGATCTGGAGAATGTCGGCTACACCGCGCGCCACCACACCTTCTTCGAGATGCTGGGCAACTTCTCGTTTGGCGACTACTTCAAGGAACGCGCCATCGAGCTCGCTTGGAACCTGATCACCAAGGAGTATGGCCTTAGCAGGGACCGGCTGTTGGTGACGGTCTACCACACCGACGACGAAGCGGCCGGCCACTGGAGAAAGATCGCCGGCCTGCCCGACTCCCGGATCATCCGCATCCCGACCTCGGACAATTTCTGGGCGATGGGTGACACCGGTCCGTGCGGGCCGTGTTCCGAGATCTTCTTCGATCATGGTGACAAGGTGCCGGGCGGGCCGCCGGGCTCGGCCGACGCCGACGGCGATCGCTTCATCGAGATCTGGAACCTGGTGTTCATGCAGTTCGAGCAGGTCACCAAGGAAGAGCGCGTCGACCTGCCGCGGCCGTCGATCGACACGGGCATGGGGCTCGAGCGGCTTGCTGCCGTCCTGCAAGGCAAGCACGACAACTACGACATCGACATGCTGCGCGCCCTGGTCGAGGCCTCGGCGCACGCCACCGGCATCGATCCCGACGGCAAGCAGGCGCCATCGCACAAGGTCATCGCCGACCACCTGCGCGCCTGTTCGTTCCTGATCGCCGACGGCGTGCTGCCGTCCAACGAGGGCCGCGGTTACGTGCTGCGCCGGATCATGCGCCGTGGCATGCGGCATGCCCACATGCTGGGCGCCAAGGATCCGCTGATGTACCGCCTGGTGCCGGAGCTGGTGCACCAGATGGGCGACGCGTTCCCCGAACTGATGCGGGCCCAGCCGCTGATCACCGAGACCCTGAAGCTGGAGGAGACGCGCTTCCGCGTCACTCTCGGCACCGGACTGCGGCTCTTGGAGGAGGAGACGGCGCATCTCGGCGCCGGCGGCACGCTCAAGGGCGAAGTTGCCTTCAAGCTCTACGACACCTTCGGCTTCCCGCTCGATCTGACCCAGGACGTGCTGCGGGCACGGCAGATCGGTGTCGACCTCGAGGGCTTCAACCAGGCGATGGCGGCGCAGCGAGCCAAGGCGCGGGCCGCCTGGGCCGGCTCCGGCGAGGCGGCGAGCGAAGCCATCTGGTTCGACCTGCATGAGAAGGTCGGCGCCACCGATTTCCTGGGCTACGAGGTCGACACCGCCGAGGCCAAGGTCGTGGCGATTGTCGCCGACGGCAAGGAAGTGGCGTCGCTCTCGGCCGGCCAGAAGGGCCAGGTGATCGTCAACCAGACGCCGTTCTACGGCGAGTCCGGCGGCCAGATGGGCGACTCCGGGCGCATCACTGCGGCGGGCGGGGCCTTCGGCGTGGCTGACACGCAGAAGAAGACCGGTGACGTGCACGCCCATGTCGGCAGCGTCGAGTCTGGCGAGGTCAAGGTCGGCGACGACGTCAGCCTGGCGATCGACGCGCCGCGGCGGACAGGCCTGCGGGCACATCACTCGGCGACGCACCTGCTGCACAAGGCGCTGCGCAACCATCTCGGGGCACACGTAACGCAGAAGGGCTCGCTAGTGGCGCCCGACCGGCTGCGTTTCGATATCAGCCACAACAAGGCGATCACGCCCGACGAACTGCGCACTGTCGAAGATGAGGTCAACGCCCGCATCCGGCTCAACACGCCGGTCGACACCAGCCTGATGACGCCCGAGGCGGCGGTCGAGGCGGGTGCCATGGCGCTGTTCGGCGAGAAGTACGGTGAGGAAGTGCGGGTGCTGAGCATGGGTGCGGCCGAGGGCGAGACCTACTCGGTAGAGCTTTGCGGCGGCACGCATGCACGGCGCACCGGCGACATCGGCCTGTTCAAGATCGTCTCGGAAGGCGCCGTGGCGGCCGGCGTGCGCCGCATCGAAGCGGTCGCCGGTGCCGCCGCCGAAGCGCATGTGCGTGACCAGGGTGACCGGCTGGCCGAAGCGGCGGCGGCGCTGCGCGTGCGGCCGGAAGAGGTGGCGAGCCGCATCGCCACCCTGGTCGAGACCCACCGCAAGCTGGAACGCGATATCGGTGAAGCGCGGCGCGCGCTGGCGTTGGCCGGCGGCGGCGCGGCGAAGGCCGACAGCGGCCCGCGCGACGTCGCCGGCGTCAAGCTGATCGCGCGCCGGCTGGACGGCGTGCCGGGCAAGGACCTCAAGGGCATGGCCGACGACTTCAAGAAGCAGGTCGGCTCCGGAGTCGTCGCGCTGATCGGGGTCGAGGACGGCAAGGCATCGGCCGTGGTCGGCGTCACCGAGGACCTGGCCGGCAAGCTCAGCGCCGTCGACTTGGTGCGTGCCGCCGTCGCCACCCTGGGCGGCAAGGGCGGTGGCGGCCGGCCCGACATGGCGCAGGGCGGCGGCCCCGACGCGGCCCAGGCCGACGCGGCGCTGAAGGCGATCGAGCAGGCGATCGCGTCCAGAGGAGTGAACTGAATGTCGCGTATCGCGTTGCCTATAGTTGCTGCCAGTGCGCTGTCGCTGGCCGCCTGCGCACCACAATACAGCCGCGACGGCGCCGATGACGCCGCGCTGCGGCGGGACGAGGCGCTATGCCGCGCCCAGGTCAACGACATGATGGGTCGCGAGCGTGCCATCGTCTCGGACCGGGAGACCACGCTGGGCGCCAAGGACCAGCAACTCGGCCGCACCCAGCTGCCGCAGCAGTTCCGCGACCGCGATGACTCCAATCGCAGCGGCAAGCTGATGAACAGCTGCATGAGCGCCCGCGGCTGGACGGTTAGCAAGAGCGGGCCGTTCTGATCGGTCGCACGCGCGAGCCTTGTTGCGTGGCGATCGTCATTGACTCGGCGCGCCGGAGCGATCATAAGCGCCGTCCCATCGATCAAGCAGAACAGGCGCCGAGCGACGCCATGTATACCCTGAAGCCCCGACGACCGTGACGCTCACCGCGGCGCGCCTAGCGCGCCGGGGCGAAGCGACGTGTCGGTCGTAGGCAGGGTATCCGTAGCTCAGCTGGAGCAGAGCACCGCGTTGCGAGCGCGGAGGCCGCAGGTTCGAGTCCTGCCGGATACACCAACAGGGTGTAGCTCAGCCTGGCAGAGCGCCGCGCTTGGAACGCGGAGGGCGCTGGTTCGAATCCAGCCACCCTGACCAGTCTATGGCGGATCGCTTCGCTGCCCCGGATTACTTCTCGAAGACGACGAAATGAAGGTAGCGGCGCAGATCGTGTAGGTGCCGACCCCAGTGGATCTCGTAGAGGAAGCGGAAATGGCCGGCTGCGTCGTTCGGGCCGGTACTCTCCCAGCGCCAGACGATCTCCTCCAGGTCGCGGGTGATGTCCATCAGGTCGTCCAAAGCATGGCCCATCATGACGCTGGCGTCCGGATCGGCCACCGGGATGGTGGTCGCGTAGAGGCCAAGAGTGGGGAAGCGCCGGGCGATGGTCTGCCGCAGATCGGTTTCTATCGTACCGGCTGGCGCGTGCTCACTTTCAAGCGCTCCGCGCGGCGCCTGAAAATAGGCTAGCGACAATCGATCCAGCGCCTCGCACAGACCGTGCAGGTTGGCGTCGGTGGCGTCGCTTGTCACGATGTCGAGGAACGCTCGAATGGCGTCGATCAATTCGATCTTGGGCATGAGCGTCCAAAATCCCTCGATGTCGCTCCGACGCTCAAAGCTGGTCCGCCAGCGCCGCCGCCGTGTCCTTGCCGGGCACGACCGGCACGATCTCGAAGGCGATGAGGTCCGACCATTCCGTCACCCAGCGCTGCAGCAGGGTGACGTCATCGCATTCCATGATCTGGAAGCACCGGCCAAGGTCGGCGCTGATCCAGCTGCTCACGAAGGTCAGGCCGGGCGGCACCATGCGGCCCTTGTCGCGGAAGCGGCGGTAGACGGCCTTGCCGTCCTGGTTGCGGAAGGTCTCGATGACCATGAATTGCATGGCGGCCTCGGGCATTGGCGGTGCGGGACGTGGTTACTCCAGCTTGATGCCGGTTTCCTTCACGACCTTGGCCCAGCGCCCCGTCTCGGCCTGCAGCCACGCATCGCTGTCGGCCGGCCGCATCATCACCGGTTCGGCGCCGAGTTCCTTCAACCGCTGGGCTACGTCGGGCAGGGCGGCGATCTTGCCGATCTCGGCGTGCAGGCGGCCGGTGATCGCGGCCGGCGTGCCGGCCGGCGCCAGGACGCCCTGCCAGCTGCCGGTGACGAAGTCCTTGAGGCCGGCGGCTTCGCCGATGGTCGGCAGGTCGGGCGCCTGCTCGTGGCGCTGGGCGCTGGAGACGGCGAGTCCGCGCAGCTTGCCGCTCTTGACGTGCGGCAAGGTGGCGACCATGCCATTGAACAGGAGGTCGGCGTGGCCGCCGATCACCTGCTGGATGGCCTCGGCGCCGCCCTTGAGGGGAATGTTGATCCACGACAGGCCGAGCTCGAGCGCGAAGCGGGCGCTCGCGAGATGCGGGGCACTGCCAAGGCCGGCGGTGGCATTGTTGAGCTTGCCGGGATTGGCCTTGGCGTAGGCGATCAGCTCGGCGGCGCTCTTGTAGGGTGTCTCGGGATAGACCGCCAGGATGTGCGGCGAATAGACCAGCACGCTGACCGAGGCGAAATCCTTGCCCAGGTCGAACGGCAGCTTCATGACGCTGGGCGAGATGGCGACGGCGCCGAGGTCGGTCAGCACCAGGGTCGTGCCGTCCGGCGCCGCCTTGGCGACCATGTCGACGGCGATGGTGCCGTTGGCGCCGGGCCGGTTCTCGACCACGACCGGCTGGCCGAATGCTTCCTGAAGCCTGGGCTGGAACAGCCGCGCCAGGATGTCCGATGTGCCACCGGGCGCGAAGGGGATCAGCAACCGGATCGGCTTGGTCGGCCACGGCGCCTGCGCCGTGGCGATGGCCGGTGCGGCGATCGTGGCGGCGGCGCTCGCGATCAGAGTGCGGCGGGACAGGGGCATGGCGTTTCTCCGGGTTCTGATTGTCATGGTGAAGAGTTTCTCCTCAGCGAAGCTGGGGCTGGGGGCGCGTCACTCCAGTGACGCGTCATGCATGTTCGACGGCGAAGACGCGCGACTGGAGTCGCGCGCCGCCAGCGCCACCTTTCCCAGGCTGAAGCGCGGGGGAAGGAAGAGATCACCACGCCGGGTCGATCGGAGTCGCGAGGCCATGGACGGCCTCGACGATCTCGGCGGCGGCGAGCGACAGGTCCTCGCGATAGCGCTGGGCGATGATCTGCACGCCCAGCGGCAGGCCCTTGGGCGCATCCGCCACCGCCGTGGTGCCGACCGGCACCGCCGTCGACGGAAAGCCGAGCATGTTGACCACCGTCATTAGCGCCTGCGCGTCGAGCACATGCCGGTAGGTCGCGACGTCCTTGTGGTCGAAGCCGACCTCGAACGGCAGATCGCCGGAGTTCGGCCCGACGATCAGCGGGTAGCGCTCCATGAACACCGACCAGGCGCGGCGGTGCGTCTGCACCTCCGCGAGGCCGAGCATGTAGTCCTTCAGGGTGATGTCGGGCTCGATCTCCATCCACAGGCTGGCGCTCTTGCGCGCCTGGGCGTCACCCATCTTCTGGATGTTCTCCAGCATCAGATGCCGGGTCTCGCCGAACACCAGCTTGCGCCACACGCGGACCGCCGCCTCGAACGCCGGCGGCTCGACCTCCTCTACAGTGTAGCCATTGT
>DATFGV010000246.1:0-4076 GCA_035249115.1 Vineibacter sp. | reverse complement strand
ATCGCCGGCCTCTCACCGTGGCTGTGCCAGGGCACGATGCCGCCGGGTTTGACCTCGAGCTTGCGCAGGCGAAACTGGCGGTTGATACCGACCGACGCCTCCTTGCTGAGGTCGATCATGCCGATCACCTTGTCGGTGACGTCCTTGGCGGCGTGCGTGACTGGCTTGGTGTAGTCCTTGATGCGCTTGTCGCTGGGGCATTCGCCGGCGACGGCCGTGCCGGCCACGGTCATGGCGCCAGCCACCATGGCGACGAGGGAGAGACTGCGCCGGACGGTCCGGCCGGGCGTACTGGGCATGAGACGAGGCTCCTTTGCGCTGAGAACCGCGACCGGGATGAACGCGGCGGTGCGCGCAGGATCGGCGAGCCGGGCCGCCAGCTGAAATGCCGTCTGCCTCTGATTTCCATAGGGACGGGCTATTGCCCGTCAGGGCGGATGGATCAGGCGTTCAGCCCCCGATCAGCCCCTTTTCGATCATGCAGTGGATGCCCTTGTTGCCGTCGACCGTCTGGGTGACGTGCAGATCGGCGGCGAGACTGCACAGCATGTAGGCGTCCTCGGCCGAGATGCCGGTCTTGCCGCGGATCAGGCGGATCATGTCGCGCAGCGCTTCCTTGGCGGCCTGGTCGAGGTCGATGTCGAAGCCATGGGTGATCCAGTGGGTCCTGGTCTCGCCGCGCGGGTTGTTGAGCTTCATGTCCTTGCGCACGGTGAAGCGGAACGTGCCGGTCAGGCAGGTTTCCAGCGCCGTCAGGTTGACCTCGCCGTCGCCCTGCACGCCATGCCCGTCGCCGGTCGAGAACAGCGCGCCAGGCGCGAACACCGGCAGGTAGATGGTGCTGCCAATGCCCAGCTCCTTGTTGTCGATGTTGCCGCCAAAGGCGCGCGGCTCGACCGAGCTGCACTGGCCCCATTCCGGCGGCGGCGCCACGCCCATGATGCCGAAGAACGGCCGCAGCGGAATCTCGGTGCCCCACGGCAGGGTGCAGACATTGCGGTTGGCCGAGATCGGAATGTGCGTCAAGCGGAAGGACGGAAAGTCCTCGGGCAGGGTGCCCATCAGCGGCCGTTGCACGTTCCAGCCCCAGTCGGTGCGGAACTTGATGTCGATCACGTCGACCTGCAGCGCGTCGCCGCGCTCGGCGCCCTCGACGAAGACCGGGCCGGTGAGGATGTGCCGGCCGAGATGCGGCTTGCACTTGGCGACGATGTCGCGGTGCTCGGGCAACACCGTGAACGGCGGTGCCGGCAGGATCTCGGCGGCGCCCGATACGCACTCGATGGTGACGATGTCGCCCGACTTGACCGTCAGCTGCGGTTTCAGGTTGGCGTCGAAGTAGCCCCAGTGCACGGTCGCGGGCGTCGATTGTAGCAGCAGGGTCATGAAGCTGTCCTTGGCGGGGGCGGTCACGGCGCGATCCAAGCACGTCGCCGGCCGGCGTGATATAGGCGGCCGATGAATTACCGTCATGGGTTTCATGCCGGCAACTTCGCCGACGTGCTCAAGCACGTCGCCTGGCTTGAGTTGCTGCGACTGATGGCCGCCAAGGACAAGAAGCTGTTTGTGCTCGACACCCACGCCGGGCGCGGCGGCTACGATCTTACCGGCGAGCAGGCGGCGCGCAGCGGCGAATGGCAGCAGGGGGTTGGGCGACTGCTTGCGGCCGAAGCGCGGCCACCCGTCGTGCGGCGGTACCTGGAGGCGGTCCGCGCCTACGACCGCAAGTTTGGCGTCGGACGCACGACACTGGGCCACTATCCCGGCTCGCCGCGGCTGACGCGTCCCGCCTTGCGCGCCGGCGACCGCTGCGTGATCTGCGAGGCGCATCAGGGCGAGGCCACCCTGCTCAGGCGGGAATTCGCCGGCGACAAGGCGGTCGAGGTGCGGTTTGCCGACGGCTATGCGGCCCTGAAAGCGCTGCTGCCGCCACCGGAGCGGCGCGGCCTGGTGCTGCTCGACCCGCCGTTCGAGAAGGTCGACGAGTTTCCGCGTGCCGCGCGGGCTCTGGTGCAGGCGCTGAAGCGCTTCGCCACCGGCGTCTACGCGCTGTGGTATCCGCTGAAGGACGAGGCGGCCGTGCTGGTGTTGCGCGCCGCCGTCGCCGGGTTTGCGCCGCGCGCGGTCGATCTCGAGCTGAAGTTGGCGCAGCCCTTGCCGGAAGACGGCCTGCACGCTTGCGGCTTGATCGTGATCAATCCGCCTTGGACGTTCGACGACACGATGAAGGGCGCGCTGCCCTGGCTGGCGCACGCCCTGGGTCGCGGCCCGGGTGCGCACGGCGCCGTGCGCTGGCTTGCCGGGGCGGCCTAGCCGCGGGCCGGATCGCATCATCATTGCTGCGCACTGCCTCTGGTCAATCGCCTGCGGCCCTAATCCGTCGTCCCGACCAAGGCCCGAAGGGCCGCGTGGAGGGACCTCGCCTCCACAACATCAGTGATTGCTGTCGATACACCTCGACTGCGCCGTGCTTCGCACGGCTTTGCTCGGGACGACGGAAGTTGGGCCAGCGGCGGAAACTCCGCCCGAACCTCGGATACGCACCGCGTTCGGCGATTGGATGCACGGGAGCCGTCACGAGCCGATCACTTTTCTCCCGCGGCCTCGTGATGCCGGCGCGGCATCCCGCCATCGCGTCGCGACGTAGAGCGGTCAGGGGCGGCACTTGCGCCGGCCCCGCGGACAGCTCAGCTAGGGAGATCAGTTCATGTCGCTCTTCATCCGTCCGTCGCAGACGGACACCAAGGACACCGTCGATACTGCTCGTCGTTCGCTCCTGCGGGCCTCGGGTACCGCCGTCCTGTCGGCTTCGGCCGTGGCGTTGCTCGCAGGCTGTGAGCGCATGGCCTCGCAGGCCATGGCGCAGGGCGGCACCGCCGCCGGCGACGTGCAGATCCTCAACGTCGCGCTCGGCCTCGAGCACGAAGCTATCAGCGCCTACTCGATCGCGGCCGGCAGCGGCCTGGTCAGCAAGGCGGTGCTGCCGGTGGCGGTGCAGTTTCAGAACCACCACAAGGAGCACCGCGACGCGCTGGTCGCCACCATCCGCAAGATGGGCGGCACGCCGGTGGCGGCCAAGCCCGATGCCGAAGTTGCCAAGGCGCTGAACGCCGCGTCGCTGAAGAACCAGACCGACGTGCTGCGCCTCGCGCAGCGCTTGGAGCGCGGCGCGGCCAACGCCTATCTCGGCGTCATCCCGTCCTTCAGCGACAAGGCGTTGGCGCAGGTCTCGGGCCGCTTGGCGGCCGACGAGACCATGCATTGGGTGGCGTTGAGTCAAGCGCTGGGCGACGCGTTGCCGCCCAAGGCGCTGAGCTTCGGCGCTTAGCACCGGTCGAAACCAGGGAGCGCGGACCTCCGGCCCGACCATGAGCGGGCGAGACGCCCGCGCTCCCGGGACACAACGCCCTGGAGGGTTGCATGGACACGCTGCTTGCCTGCGCCGTCATCGCGGCCAAGGTGTGCATGGGTCCGCAGCTTGCCGCGGTCGATCCCAACCGCGGCAAGGAGCTGTGGGAAGCCAAGTGCATCGGCTGTCATTCGCTCGACGCCAACCGGGTCGGCCCACTGCATCGCGGCGTCGTCGGCCGGAAGGCCGGCACTGCGCCCGGCTTCAGCTACTCGCCGGCCGTCAAGAACGCCGGCTTTGTTTGGGACGAGGGACGGCTCGAGCAATGGCTGGCCGGCCCGTCGAAGTTCCTGCCTGGTAGCCGCATGGGATTCTCGGTCGCCGATCCGGCCGACCGCGCCGACATCATCGCCTATCTGAAGAGCGTCTCGGGCCGTTGAGGCGCCATGACCATTTCGCTGTCCGTCGTTTTCTTCGCGCGACGGGCGGCGGCGCCGGGCGGCGGGCGATCCTCCCCACAAGGTCCGCAACCCGCCGTCCGGCGCCACCTCGCCGCAGCAGCGCGCCGATCCCAGCTCAGCGCACGGTGCCGCCCGGCGGACCAACGATAGCGGCCGCCAGCAGCGACGCGGCGATCAAGAACAGCACGACCAGCAATGGCAGGCTGGCCAGCCAGCGAGTGCCGGGCGGCAGGTCGTCCCAATGGCGGTACGCAAGGACGAACGAC
>DATFGV010000245.1:0-34223 GCA_035249115.1 Vineibacter sp. | reverse complement strand
ATCCTTCGCTTCGCTCAGGATGACAAGTGTGCGGCGCTCAGGATGACAGAAACCAGATGCGGCGACCCTCGCCATGACCGCACCTCCCGACCGCCCCACCGACACGACCTTGGCCGAGCTTGCGCCAGCGCTGGCGCGCACGGCGGCGCACTACGACGCGGTGCCCTACCAGTCGCATCCGTTTCCGCTGACCCACCCGGCGCGCCTCGCGGCGATCGCCACCTTGTTCGGCCTGTCGCCACCGCCGGTGGCTACGGCGCGGATCCTGGAGATCGGTTGCGCCGCCGGCGGCAACATCATCCCGCTGGCGGCGTATTGGCCGGGCATGCGCTGCCTGGGCATCGACCTGTCGGGCGTGCAGATCGACCAGGCGCGCCGCCGCGCCGAAGGCATCGGCCTGGCCAACCTCGAGCTGCGCCAGCAGAGCGTAACGGCGCTCGGCGCCGGAGACGGGCCGTTCGACTACGTGATCTGCCACGGCGTCTACAGCTGGGTGCCGCAGGGTGTGCGCGACGCCATCCTGCGCCTCTGCGCCGAACGGCTGAGCGACGACGGGGTCGCGATCGTCAGCTACAACGTCATGCCGGGCTGGCACCTCAAGCGCGTGGTGCGCGACTCGATGATCGCGCACGCCGCCCACATCCCCGATCCGTCACAGAAGATCGCCCAGGCCCGCTGGTTCATCGAGTTCCTCAAGGATCGCGTGCCACGCGACACACCCTACGCGGCGGCCCTGCGCAGCGAGGCGACGTTCCTCGCCGGCCAGCGCGACGACTACGTGCTGCACGAGTTCCTCGAAGACGAGAACAGCCCGTGCACCGTGACCGAGTTCGTACGCGCCGTCGAAGCGGCCGGCCTGGGCTATCTCGGCGAGACCGAGCTGCACACCATGATCGCCGAGACCTACGGCGCCGAGATCGCGGCGGCGCTGCGGCAGCTGTCGGACAACCGGCTGCTGCCGCTGGAGCAGTACATCGACATCCTGACCGGCCGCACCTTCCGGCAGTCGATCCTGGTGAAGGCCGCGGCCGCGGCCCGGGCCGAGCGCGCGATCGATGCGATGCGCCTGTCGAATCTCCACCTCACCTGCCGCGTCGTGGCCGAACCCGGCGCGGGCGACAACGACACCCGGGTGTTCCGCGACGCGGCCGGTCGTACGATCACGACCGACAGCACGGGTGTCGGCGTCGCGCTGGCGGCGCTGGCCGGCCGCCATCCCTCGACCGCGACACCGGCCGAGCTGGTCGGCATCGGCGGACGCTGGGCGGCGGCGCCACAAGCGCAGGAGGCGGCCGTCGTCGCGGCGCTTTTCCGAATGCTCACCTCGGGCATGCTCGACTTCTACGGCGCACCGATCCGCGCCGGCTCGGCTGCCGTCGCGCAGCCGCGTGCCAGCACCGTGGCGCGCTTCGACGCAACGCAGGGTGCCGCCTCCACCGCAAGCCTGCGGCACGAGCCGGTGGCGCTCGACGCGCCGGCACGCCTGCTGTTGCCGCTGCTGGACGGCACCCGTGACCGCGCCGCGCTCACCGATGCGCTGTTGCGCCTGCTGGCTGACGGCGCCGGCGAGCTGCTGCGCGACGGCCAGCCGGTCAGCGGTGACGAGGCAAAGCGGCAGGCGGCGCTGGCGCTGATCGAAAAGACGCTGGCGTCACTGGAGGCTGCCGCGTTGCTCCAGGCGGAGGGCGCACCTTAGCTCGACTGGCCCAATCGTGGCCGGATCAGGCGGCAAGACTACACTTGCCGTAACGCCGCTGGACGGCGCACCAAACCGGACCACCGAAGCCGCGCACCAAGGCGCAGTTTTGCAGGCTTGGCTCTCAAACTGTATCGATTGGTTTGCGGCTTTGCAGGCCTGACCCCGCCACTTCGACGATCAAACGATGATCAAGCGCATCTCGTGAAAATGCGAACTCCGCCAGGGCCGACAGTTGCCAGGGCTTGTTCATTGAAGCTCTCCTCGTTCCGGATTGCCGATAGAGGGTTCCACGATGCTCAAGACCGCGACGTCGTCGCGAATCAGCGCATGAAAGAAAAGGCCAGGCGGCGTCGACTGGATGACGGGGCCAACATCGAAACGTACCTCGGTCGTCTTGACCCGCCAGCGCGGGTCCCGCTTCCCGTCGGGGCCGACCGACTGCAAGGTCGCATAGCAGTACATGCGGCCCGGCCCACCGAACTCACTCCCCGTCTCAATCGTGATCCGATTGACGTTGGAGCGAACCGTCGCGTCCGTCAGCCACGGCAGACCCGCATCTTGGCGGTACGGCCAGCTCTCGATGGGATGGGCCTCATTCGAGTAGCCGATATTGCCACCTCGGGGCGGACGCGGCACGCCCGTCGCCATATACGGCTCATCGAAGACATAGCGGTATCGCGTGGACAGATTGTGGCTGTAGGTCAGCAGGCTCCAAACGCCCATGTTCTTGTCTGCCGGACGCCAGTAGGTCGGCGCGTCCGGCAGACGTACTGCCGCCACGCGCGCGCGACTCTTTTCATCCAATGGCACTTCGTAGGCGACGTAACACTTGCTCCCCAATGTGCCCCGTTCGATCATCGCGTTCCGACCGAACCCGAAGGGATCGTTCTTTTTCGTCAAGAAGTTGCGCTGGCCTTTCGCCTGCCACTCGGCGAAGTCGCTAGCCGTCGCCAGTGTGATCCTGGCCTTGGGCAGGGTCATCCGGCTGTTCCGGGCGCCATACGTGGCCTCCGACACGTAGGCGACGAGGAAGCCCAAATCGTCCGCCTTCGGCCCCCAGAACACGATCGGCAGCAGATTGTCCGGGATCCTCGTCTTCCCCTGATCGCACGCGTCAGGCACCTGGAAGATCACCACGGACCCGACCTTGGTGCGCACGCCCCACAGGTAAGGCGAGCGGACGGGGAGATAGGAGCGGCCTTCGCCCAGGAACCTGCGCTCGACAAAGCGGCAGCGCACGATGATGTCAGCGTTGATTGGTTCGCCGTCGGTCGTCAGCGACGCTTCGAACCGGTAGTAGGAGAGAGGTTCGGCCGTCGCCGGCGCAGCTGCCGCGCACAAGCCAAGAGTGAGGGCCGCCATGATCGTCGACTTTGACCCTGGGGCAACCAACTCGCGACGCGGAGGCCGATGGACATCGGCGACCAGTGTACGGACTGTCGGCATCCACGCGGCGGGCGACGCGGGGGTCTGCGACCGCCATCGGCAACGCGGGCCCGCGCACCAGGCGAGCGATCGCCACAGGTGATACAGCCATCGTGACATGTCGGCCCCCGTCATGGCTCATCCCACCGCCTTAGGAATCAGGCCTACAGAACTGCATCCCGTCCGGCATCGACATCCGCATCAGCCGGCGCGCCATTGACCGGCGTCGGGCCGGGTGCAGGTTTGCAGGCCTGACCCTCAAACCTACCGTGTTGTTGGTAAAAACAGACATCGGGCATCGTCCATCCTCTGAGTAGCTTGTTCACGTCGATCCGACTGGGACAGCGATGAACCGCACCCCTCGGATGTCATGGGCCTTGACTGCTTCCATCACTTCAGATCGGCAGAATATTTCGGTAGGAGCGACCATTTTGTCATTTTCTTTAGTAATATACGAACCTGTTCTCCATATCATTTTTCCGGAAAGTGTCGACTGCAAGCATTTTGCCGAGACGACATACCGATTCTTGACCGTGCTAAAGTACATCAGTTTTCTTCGATTATGTACGGCACGTACGTCAACTTCAGTTCCCATCGCATGAACATCGAACAGCTCATTAGGGGGAATCCACGTCAGAACATTGAAGTAAAACCATCGCATATCTTCATAGACGGGCTTACCTGTTCGGCCATCAACATACCGAACGGGAATGAACTGGTGGACTCCGGGTTCCAACTCTTCAATGACCGATCGAAGACGTTCCGACACGACCTGGTTGACCTCCCGCGGCATTTCCGTGACACGCGACAGCTGCGGCGGAATCCGCGGCCGTCGTGACGTACCGAAGACTCCGATGACGCCCGGCAGACGGGCTGCGTGTTCATCCGACAATCGTTCACCGAACTGAAGTCCTGGCACCACACCTTCCGGCAGTCCGTGAATTGGGTACGTGTTCTCAACCACGCCGATCCCAATCAAGGCTGTATCATGGAGCCCGCGGTCGCTGACCTTGCCCTGGTCGAACGCCCATGTCGTATTGTCGACGCCCCGCATCAGGAAGCATTGATCCGTCCGAGCTGGTGCCATGGTTGTCACCTGTGCTGACACTTCGTGCCCTGCATGACCTGCGGCAACGTTCGCGAGCGAGAGCCTAAGGGGTCAGGCCTGCGGAACTGCATCCTGTCCTGCATCGACATCCGCATCACCTACCCGGCACGCCATTGACCGGCGTCGGGCCGGGTGCAGGTTTGCAGGCCTGACCCCGCCATCCTCACTGACCGGCGTCGCGCCGGGTGCAGGTTTGCAGGCCTGACCCCGCCACGCACTGATGCGCTGTTGCGCCTGCTGGCTGATGGCGCCGGCGAGCTGCTGCGCGACGGCAAGCCGATCAGCGGCGATGAGGCCCAGCGGCAGGCGGCGCTGGCGCTGATCGACAAGACGCTGGCTTCGCTGGAGGCGGCCGCCTTGCTCCAGACGGCGGATGCAACTTAGCTCGACTGGCCCAACCGCGGCGGATGACGCTGCAAGACCGCGCTTGCCGTAGCGCCGATTGAAGGCGCGCCAAACCGGGCGACCGAAGGCGTGCATCAGGTTGCAGTCTTGCAGGCCTGGCCCGGCACGCTTTGTCGGTTTTGTCGTTCGGCTTCTTTGAGGGCTGCACCTTGAACAGCAAACATGAGCTTGTATTTGGCGTCATACGGATCCGCGCTGTCTCGCACCAACGGCAGATCGTGGAATGCTGTGATCATCGCATGAGCACAGCTGCGAGCGACCTCACGCTCGATGTCCACGTTCGTGTAAACTCCGAGCGCTTGGTTAACCATTTGCTGCCATGCGCCCGGCATCTCGCGTTCAAGAGCTTCAATTGCTTCTTGAATCTGGGCTTCTATAAATTCCATCGTTGTTCATTGCCCTCCAGTTAATTCTTCCCCGAGGCGTGGGACAGAGCCGCAGGCCGCCGACGCGAACAGAAACAGGGTCAGGCCTGCAGAACTGCATCCTGTCCTGCATAACATCCGCACCACTAGGCGCGCCATTGACCGGCGTCACGCCAGGCGCAGGTTTGCAGGCCTGACCCTCAAACACTACGACTGGACTTGCCGTAGCGCCGATTGACGGCGCACCAAACCGGGCGACCGAAGGCGTGCATCAGGTTGCAACCTTGCAGGCCTGACCCGGCGGCCCGGGTCGGCGAGCACCTTGAAGACCAAGTCAATCTGTTCGTCGATCATGGTATCGATCACCATCGATCAATCGATAATCTTCGATGCATCGATCTTGATCGATTTGTGGGATGATCTGCTAACTATCTGTAAAGACGGGTTTTTTCGGGTCAACTCAGGCGTTCCAGGGCCTTTGACGCTGTTACCGTTTACGGGCGGTAAATTGCAATGCGCAATCTACTTCGGCGCCGGCCTGTGCTCCCGCCGGCCGCGTCAAAAGCCTGATTAAACCTGGCATCGGATCACCGGCGAGGGCGTGCGCCGCGGCGCTGCGTCCAGGGCCGGTCTTCGCCGCCACCCCTGTCAATGCAGCGGCAGCGACAAGGGTGCGATGGTATCGCCGTCGCGGCCGCGGTAGTCGAGGTTAGCGGCGTCGCGCAGCATGCGCGCCTGGCTGTCGGCCACCTGCGCCGCCGCCGCCTCGGGGTCGAGGCCGACCGGCTTGCCGTCGCGCAGCACCACCGCGCCGCCGACCAGCACGGTGCGCACCGCCCGGTCGGCGGCGTGGAACACGAAGGAGCGCAGCGGATCGCGCGCCGGCTGCATCAGGGGATGCGCCAGGTCGACCAGCACGAGGTCGGCGGCGCAGCCCGGCGCCAGCCGGCCGAGGTCGGAACGGCCCAGCGCGTCGGCGCCGCCCACCGTGGCCGCGTGGAACACCGTGCCGGTGTCGACGCTGTGCACGTCGGCGCTCATCAGCCGGCCGGCGACGATCGCCAGGCGCATCTCCTCGATCAGGTTGTGCGGCGCGCAGTCGGTGCCGAAGCCCACGGTCACGCCGCGCGCGCGGTATCGACCGAAATGGTTCAGCGCCACGCCATAGCGCGCGAAGGGCTGCGGGCAATGCGCCACCGCCGCGCCACCGTCGGCGATCACATCGAGGTCGCGTCGCGTGTGCCAGCCGATCTGCGGATGATCATCCAGCAGGATGCAGTGGCCGAGGATGGTGCCGGGCCGCAGCAGGCCGAGCCGCAGGGCGTATTGCGCCGAGGTGACGCCGTGGCGGCGGATGATCTCGCGCACCTCGACCACGGCCTGCGAAATGTGCGTGGTGAACGGCCGGCCGGTCTGCCGCGCCAGGGCGATGGCGTCGCGCAGCAGGCCCTCCTCGACCGTGTCGATCTGGGCCGGGAACACCACCGCCTTGATGCGGCCGCTGGGATGCCGTTCGGCCGCGTCCATCACCGCCTGTGCTTCCTGGAAGGCGCGCCGGCCGGCGGCTTCGTCCCAGGTCCAGGTCACGGTCTGCGGTGCGCTCATGCCCCAGCGCGCCGAGGCGAAGGCCGGCCCGGCGTACCAGCGCATGCCGCTGGCCGCCATGGTGTCGAACCAGCCGTCGAAGGCACTGGTCAGGTCCATCGCCGTGGTGGTGCCGGCGCGCAGCATCTCGCTGTAGGCCATCACCGCCGCCGCGCGCCTTCCGGCGTCGTCGAGGCGGAAGGCCTGCAGGCGCTCGAACAGACCGGTCATCTGCTGCTCGGGCACGCCATGGTCTTCCCGCACGCCGCGGCCGGCAGGCTCGGTGGTCGGGTGGCTGTGGATGTTGACCAGGCCGGGCAGCACCAGCATGCCGCGCCCGTCCAGCGCTTGCTCGCCCGGCGCCGCGGACGGCGTCGCACCAGCCGCGGTGATGTCCGCGATGCGTCCGTCGGCGATGCGGATGTCGACGTCGCGGCGATAGACGTGACGCCGCGCGGCTTCGTCCCAGGCGACAGCCCACGATACGTTACGGATGGCGGTTGGCTGCGCTATCATCGAATTCATTTCCCTGAGGGCGGTGTCGAACGGCGAGCGTGCGCTGCGTCCGACCCGAGGGTCAAGCCAGGGCGCTCTGATGGACGACGGCCGCGTGTGGTACTTCGCCTACGGTTCGAACATGGATCCGACACGCCTGAAGAACGCTGCACCGACAAGGGCGTTCCTATCCTCGAGCGCATTGCCGGCCACCTGCCCGGCTGGCGACTCGCGTTCAACAAGAAGCGCCGCGACCACCCCGGCGAAGGCGTAGCCAACGTCATGGAAGACGCGAGCGGCCTGGTCGAAGGCACGTTGAACCGCATGGCTTTGGCGGGCCTCAATCTGCTCGACGTCGACGAAGGCGTAGGTACCGGCCAGTACCAGCGGCGCAACGTGCAGGTCACGCGTGTTGACTCAGGTGCTGCCGTCGACGCCGTGATGTACGTGGCGCTGCCGGCCGTCGTCGCGACCGGCCTGCGCCCGCCGCGTTGGTATCTCAATCACCTGCTGGCCGGCGGCGAGCTGCTATCGCGGCAATACCACGCAACGCTGTCCGCCACGCCGGTCGTTGACCAGACGACGGGCTGATGCCCGGGAGTGAGCGAGGAAACCATGCCGGGTGAGTTGTGGAGTCGTTCGCCCGCGGCGCGATGCCCGACGGCACGCCGATGATCGCGATCAATGTCCGCTGCGTCGACGGCGTCGATCTGGCATCGCTGAAGCCGACCCCGTTCGACGGCCGTAGCCTTTAATGCAGGTCGCGCCGTTCGGTCAGCACACCGTCGCGACGCGCACGCGCACGACCCGAAGCACTTCGTCGGGATCGCGCTTCCACCAGTTGGCGGCGGAGAAGATCTCGACCTCGACGCAGCCGGCGTAGCCGGCGGCCTCGACCCAGCCGCGAATCCGCGGGATGTCGATGACGCCGTCGCCCATCATGCCGCGGTCGAGCAGCAGGTCGGTGGTGGGCACCAACCAGTCGCAGACATGAAAGCCCAGGATGCGGCCGGCGCGGCCAGCGCGGGCGATCTCGGGCACCAGCGCCGGGTCCCACCAGACATGGTAGACGTCGACCGCCACTCCCAGGCCGGCGCCCAGCGCGTCGCACAGGTCGTTGGCCTGCGCCAGGGTGTTCACGCAGGCGCGGTCGGCGGCGTACATCGGGTGCAGGGGCTCGATGGCGAGCGGCAGGTCGCGCGGCCGCGCGTAGTCCAACAGCGCGGCGATACCGTCCTCCACCTGCTGGCGTGCACCAGCGATGTCCTTCGAGCCAGGAGGCAGACCGCCGACCACCAGGATCAGGCATTCGGCGCCCAGCGCCAACGCCTCGTCGACGGCGCGCCGGTTGTCCTCGGCCGCACGGGCGCGGCCTGCCGCGTCGGCCGCGGGGAACATGCCGCCGCGGCAATAGCCGTTGACCCGCAGGCCGTGGGTGCGGATCAGCGTCGCCGCCGCCTCGAGGCCGCAGGCCGCGACCTGGTCGCGCCAGGGCGCGATGGCGCGGATGCCGTGCCGGGCGCAGCCTTCGATGATCTGCGGCAGGTTCCAGCGCTCGCGTACCGTGGCGGTGTTCAGTGACAACAGCTCGTGTCGAGCGGCGAGGTCGCGCATGGCGGCTCTGTCTCAGTCAGAGCCTTCCCTTCCCCACGCGCAGCGTGGGGAAGGTGGCGCGAAGCGCCGGATGGGGAGCCATCGTGGTGTCAGTTACAAAGATCACGAGGGCTCCCCTCCGCCCTTCGGGCACCTCCCCACTTTGTGGGGAGGAATTGGATCAATTCGCCAACCCGTGCACGGCCAGCACGCGGCGCATGCGGGCGACAGCGTCGTCGGGGTCCTTGAGCAGGCCGGCGGCATCGGCCAGCCGGAAGACGTCGGCCAGATGCAGCAGCGAGCGGGCGCTCTGCTGGCCGCCGACCATCACGAAGTGCTCCTGCAGGCCGTTCAGGTAGGCCATGAACACCACGCCCGTCTTGTAGAAGCGGGTGGGCGCCCGGAAGATGTGGCGCGACAGCGGCACGGTCGGCGCCAGGACGTCGTGGAAGACATTGCTCTCGCCGCGCGCCAGCGCGCCCAACGCCGCCGACGCCGCCGGCGCGATGGCGTCGAAGATGCCGAGCAGTGCGTCCGAGTGCCCCTCGGCGTCGCCGGCGATCAGCTCGGCGTAGTTGAAGTCGTCGCCGGTGTACATGCGCACGCCTTCCGGCAGGCGGCGGCGCATGGCGATCTCCTTGTCCTTGTCGAGCAGCGAGATCTTGATGCCGTCGACCTTGGCCGGATGCGCGCCGATCGCGGCCAGGCACACATCCATCGCCTGCCAGTGATCCTTGTGCCCCCAGTAGCCGTCGAGCGCCGGGTCGAACATCTCGCCCAGCCAGTGGATCAGGACCGGTTCGCGCACCTGGCGCAGGATGCGGTCGTAGACCTTGAGGTAGTCGTCGGCCGAGCGGGCGCAGGCGGTGAGCGCCCGCGACGCCATCAGGATGATCTGGCCGCCGGCAGCCTCGACCGCCTCGCACTGCTCCTCGTAGGCGCGGATCACATCGTCGACAGTCAGGTCGGGCGACGGCGCGACGTGGTCGGTGCCGGCGCCGGAGCGGATCAGGCCACCCTCGGCCTTGGCCAGCGCCGTGCTGCGGCGGATCAGCTCGAGGCTGGTCGACCAATCCAGGCCCATGCCGCGCTGCGCCGTGTCCATCGCCTCGGCGACGCCCAGGCCCAGCGACCAGACATGGCGACGGAATTTCAGCGTCGTCTCCCAGTCGATCGCCGGCGTCAGCCACGGATCGTTGTCCGCGAAGGGGTCGGCAACGACATGCGCGGCGGAGTAGGCGATCCGGTTGAACGGAAGGTTAGCCTTTGGGAAGGCGCGCGGCGCACGGGTGACAAACGGCGCGACGTGACCGTCACGGGTCGGCAGATGGATGGTCGGCATGGTCAGGCCTCATGCGTGTCATTATCCCTTCCCCACGCGCAGCGTGGGGAGGTGCGCTGGGGGCGCGCGACTCCAGTCGCGCGTCATTTTCTGTACCAGCCCTTGACGCGTCACTGGAGTGACGCGCCCCCAGCCCTCTCCAGCTTCGCTGGGAAGGATCACATGTCCAGCGGCGGAACGTCGAGCCAGCGGCGCTCCTTCCAGCTCTGCATTGCCAGCTCGGCCAGCTGCACGCCCTTGGCGCCCTCGACCAGGGTCCATTTGAACGGCGCGTCTTCGCAGAGGTGGCGGATGAACATCTCCCATTCGGCCTTGAAGCCGTTATCGTAGACGACGTTGTCCGGCACCTCCTGCCAGCCGCCGAAGAAGTCGATCGACTGCTTGACGTCGGGATTCCACACCGGTCGCGGCGTGTTGACCCGCGCCTGGGCGCGGCAGCTCTGCAGCCCGGCGACCGCCGAACCCAGGGAGCCGTCGACATGGAATGTCACCAGGTCGTCGCGCCGCACGCGGGTGCACCAGGAGCTGTTGATATGGCAAATCACCCCGCCCTCGAGCTGGAAAGTGGCATAGCAGGCGTCATCAGTGTCGGCCTTGTACTTGGCGCCGGTTTCGTCCCAGCGTTCAGGAATGTGCGTGGCACCGAGGCAGCTGACGGCCTTCACCTCGCCGAACAGGTTGTCCATCACGTAGCGCCAGTGGCAGACCATGTCGAGGATGATGCCGCCGCCCTCCGCCTTCTTGTAGTTCCACGACGGACGTTGCGCCGTCTGCCAGTCACCCTCGAACACCCAGTAACCGAACTCGCCGCGCACCGACAGCATCCGGCCAAAGAAGCCGGAGTCGCGCAGCATCTTCAGCTTCAGCAATCCCGGCAAGAACAGCTTGTCCTGCACCACGCCGTGCTTGACGCCGGCCGCTTTGGCTTTCTTGGCCACCGCCAGGGCATGGTGCAAGGTGTCGGCGACCGGCTTCTCGCAGTAGACGTGCTTGCCGGCGTCGATCGCCTGGCCGAGCAGGCCGGCGCGCATCTGGGTCGTGGCGGCGTCGAAGAACACCTCGTCTTTGCGGTCCGCCAGCGCCGCCTCGAGGTCCGTGGTCCAACGCGCGATGCCGTGCGCCTTGGCGAGCGCCTCGACCCTGGCAGCGTTGCGCCCGATCAGGATCGGATCAGGCATCACGCGATCGCCGTTGGCGAGCGCGACGCCGCCCTGGTCGCGGATCGCGACGATCGAGCGCACGAGGTGCTGATTGGTCCCCATGCGTCCGGTCACGCCGTTCATGATGACGCCGAGGCGACGTGTGGCCATGGGTGGAGGTCCTCATTGTTCTGATCCTCCCCAACGAAGTCGGGGAGGTGGCCCGAAGGGGCGGAGGGGAGCCGACGCGGTGTTCACAACCAAGACACCACGTTGGCTCCCCATCCGGCCTTCGGCCGCCTTCCCCATGCTTCGCGCGGGGAAGGGAATGACGCACGCACCATATCGCCTAAGCCCGCCACCTCGCCAGATTCGCGGCGACGAAGGCGTCGTCGGTCAGCTCGGGATAGGTGGCGTACAGCCGGTCGATCTCCTGCGACTGGCCAGGGCTCAGCACTTCCTCAGGATCAAGGCAGTGGGCGGTGCGCATCAGGCCCTGCCGGCGCAGGACCTCGTGGCAGCCCGGGATGCAGCCGCGGAAATCGTGCGCGACGTCGAAGATCACGGCGTTGCAGTCGGTGACCTGCGAGTCCAAAGCCAGCAGTTCGACCGGCACGGTGCCGCCATCGACCGCATCGTGCACTCGCTCCAGCAATTCCACCGCCGCCTTGGTCCACACGCTCCAGTGCCCCAGCAAGCCGCCGCGGAAACGCAAGGTCACTTCGCGGTTGCCGAGGCGAATGCTGAGCGGCGTCAACAGGTCGGCGACGATATGGTCGTCGTTGCCGGTGTAGAGCGCGATGCGGTCCTCGGCGCCCGCCGCCGCCACGCCGAACGCCACGTCGAGCGTCTTGTAGCGGTTGAATGGCGCCACCTTGATGGCGAGGACGTTTTCGATGGCGGCGAAGCGGGTCCAAAAGCCGCGCGACAGCGCGATGCCACCGACTGCCGTCTGCAGATAGAAACCGACCAGTGGCATCTCGCGTGCCACTTCAGCGCAATGCGCCACCAGCTCGTCCTCGCCGGCGCCCTTGAAGGCGCCCAGGCCGAGCAGCACGGCGTGATAGCCCAGCGACCGCGCGAGGCGCGCCTCGTCGACCGCCTGGTCAGTACGGCCGATGACGCCGGCGATCATTGCCAGCGGCCGGTCGGTCCAGTCGCGCGCCGTCTGCTGCGCCAGCTTCAGCACCGGCTGGTAGAGGCCAACATCGCGGATCTGGAACTGCGTGGCGTGCACGCCCACCGCCAGGCCGCCGGCGCCGGCGTCGATGTAGTAGCGCGACAGCGCCCGCTGCGAGTCGCGGTCGAAACGACGCTCGTCGTCCAGTGCCAGCGGGTGCGCCGGCAACACCGCGCCGCGGCGCAATACCGCCAGCACCGGCGCCGGAATGTCGGACCAGTGCAGCCCGCCATTGGCCGCCATCGTGAACTCCTACCTATCGTGATTCCGTAGCTTCAACGGTGGCGCACTGCTCGACGCGCTGTCAACGGCCCGAAGAGCCGCGGGGAGGACCCTGACTCAATACCGTCGACGATTGCCGCCAATGCAACGTCCTGTGGCGGGCCAACCAGATACTTCGTCACGCCAACTCTGCACCGGCCAGGGCGAAGACATGCCGGTCGCTTTCCAACCCGGGCGCTTCGCCGCGCAGCATGCGGATGAAGTAGCGCGGCGCCGTAGCGCCGGACTCGCGCAGCCAGTTCGCGAAGCCGCCATGGCTGTCGGGCGCATCCATCAGGAACGGCCCCGGCGCGGCGCCCAGCGCCCGGCCGGCCAGCGCCAACGCCACCCGTTCGTCATCGGCGACGATCGGGCCGACCGAGGTCGCGGCGCGTCCTTCTCGTCCCACGACAAAGCCCGCAATGGTCCCGCCGCGTTCCGCGACCCAGGCCAGATCAGGCCGCCGCTGGCGCAAATGTGCCAGGATGTAGCCGCGCCGCATGGCGCTGCGGGTCGCATCGAAGGCGGCGACCGAGACGTCGTCGCCCTCGCTCATCGGCCGCAGGCGCACGCCAACGGGCGCTGCCGCGACCACACCGGCGCGCTCGATGCGCCAGCGCGAGATCCTGTAGAGGTCGCGGAAGCCCAGCGGCAGGTAGACCGGGCGTCCCAGCTCGGTCGCGTCCAATCCAGCGGCAGCGCCGGTCGATTCGACATGCGCCAGGCAGTTCTTCAGCAGCTGCGTGCCGAGGCCCTTCCGTCGCTGATCCTGGGTGACCAGCACCATGCTGAGCCACGACAGGTGCGGCCCTAGCGGTAGCGCGAGCGCGCTCGCCACCCAGCGTCCCGTGGTATCGAGAACACCGAGCGCCCGCCCGCGCGCCAGCATGAACTGCCAGTCGGCGACGTTCTGGTTCCAGCCGGCCTCGATCGACAGCGGCCAGACGGCCTCGGCGTCCTCGGGCTGCAGATCGCGTTCGGTCAGCGCGTCGCTCACGACAGGTCCATGAGCCTTCCTCCCCACGGCTTGGCGTGGGGAGGTGCCCCGAAGGGGCGGAGGGGAGCCGACGTGGTGTCTCCTATTGAGAGACCACGTCGGCTCCCCCTCCGGCCTTCGGCCACCTCCCCCAACTCCGTTGGGGGAGGGAATGGGTCAATACCGGCCATCGCGCACCTCGTAGTGCGTCGGCTTGTCGAAGGTCGGCATGGCGCGGGTGAGCCAGTCGGCGGTCCACGCGATCATCGTGGCGAGCGGCACGCGCGGCGGACCGAACTGGGTGTGCATACGATCGGCGTTGTTGAGCCAGCCGGTCGTCGCCTCCTTACCGACCAGCTGCGGCGCGCGGCCCAGCAGCCGGCCGAATTCGCCGGCCAGCCAGCGCACGCTGATCGTCCCAGGGCCCGTGACATTGATCGGCGTGGTCGGCGTCGTCGCGTGCGCCAGGCAGCGCAGCGCCACCGCGTTGGCGTCGCCCTGCCAGATGACATTGACATGGCCCATCGACACGTCGATCGCCTCGCCGTCGCGCACCTTGCGGCCGACGTCGTGCAGGACGCCATAGCGCATGTCGATGGCGTAGTTCAGCCGGATAAGACGACCCGGCGTGCCATGCAATGCCGAGTGGTACTCGAGCAGCCGTTCGCGGCCGACGCAGGAATTGGCGTAGGAACCGGCCGGCGGATCCGGCGGCACGTCCTCGGTTGCGCCGCCGCCATTGACGTCGACGAATGGGTACACGCAGCCGGTCGAGAAGGCGACGATGCGCGAGGCCGCGAACGTCTCGGCCACCCAGCCCGGCACCATGACATTCATCGCCCAGGTCAGCGGCTCATTGCCGCTGGCGCCGAACTTGCGGCCGGCCATGAACACGACGTTGGGGGCGCGCGGCAAGCGGGCGATGGCGGCGCGGTCAAGCAGATCGCAGGCGATGGTCTCGACGCCGTGTGCCCGCAACTGCTCGAGCAGTCCCGGCTCGGTGAAGCGGGCGACGCCGATGACGCGGCGTTTTGGATCGGCACGCCGCGCCAGGCGGGCCAATGTCGGGCCCATCTTGCCGCCGACCCCGAGCACCAGGATGTCGCCGGGCGCCGCCGACAGGTCCTGGATCAGTGCCGGCGTCGGTTCGGTCATGAAGTCTTCCACCGCCTCCACGGACTCGAAGCGGGCCGGCAGGTCACCAGGCGATGTCATGACTTGCCTCCCGGATTGGCCGGCACGATGCGGTCCTTTGGCGCCGGCGGCATCGGACGCAGCGACGCGATGTCCAGCTCGCCGGCGACCGCGAAACCGGGGCATACCAGCGAGCCCAGCTGCAGCGTGCCGCGTTCGATGCGCAGGTGGGTCGGGCCGCCCGAGCGGTCGTAGAGATCGGGATGGGCGGCGGCGAAGGACGCCTGCTCGCGTTCCGGCGCGAAGGACATGCCGTCGATGAAGTGATGCCCGTTGCGCTCGACATGCGTCAGGCCGAGCAGCGATACCAGCGCCAGGTCCTGCTGCACGCTGATTCCGGCCAGAGTCGTCAAATCTTCTGCCGACATGAAACAGCGCGCAACGCCGGCCGCCTGGTTGAGCTTTGCCACCCGCGCCGCATTGAGGATCGACTTGTAGAAGCCCTTGCAGTTTTTGCTCGAGACGCCCGTGTAGCCCAGCGCCAGCGCCGCCGGGAAGGTGCCGATCTCGCCGTCGGATTCGTCGATGATCAGCGGCTTGCGTCGCGCCAGAGACTCGACCGGCCGGGACAGCGCCACGGCGCGCTTGATCGGCTGCTCGATGAACAGGATCGACCCGACCAGCCGCGCCAGCGCCGGCGTCTCTTCCATGCGGCGCCACAAGTCGGCAATGCCGTCGACGTCGTCGTACTGCTCGTTGCCGTCGAGGGTGGCCCGGTAGTCGCCGGCGTCGCGGTCGAGCACGGCGGCGATGCGCGACAGCCGGTCGAGGTCGGCGCGCACGTCGCCGCCGACCTTGAGCTTGTAGTAGCGGCCGCGGTAGTGGCGCACCACCTCTTCCAGGGTTTCAGGCAGGCCGTCGTTGACGCGCTCGTCCGGCTTCTGGTCGGCGGCGACGATTGGATCGACCAGGCCGACCGTGTGACGCACGTCGATGCTCTCGCCCGGCGTCAGGCCGGCGAGGAAGCCGGCAAGATTGTAGACTCCGAAATCCGGTGCCAGGCCGGCGGCGCCGATTCCCGGCACGTTGCGCCGGATCATGTCGGCGAATGACAGCCTGAACGCCCGACCCAGCGCGTCGATGATCGCCCGGTCGAGCAACGCCGGCCCGTACGACGCCACCAACGGCACGAGGTCAAGCGCCGCGCCGCGCGCCAGCTGGTCGCGGTAAGTGTCGGCGTAGAGGCCGAAGGCGGTGCTCCAGCCGCGGGCGCGGTAGAGGTCGATGGCGATGGCGAGCGCCTGACGCAGCTGGTCGAGATTCTGCGCATCGCTGTAGGCGAGGTTCTTGTCGAACCACTTGGCGGCCAGGCTCTCGGCGGCGACGCCGGTGGCGGTGCGGCCGTCCGGCAGCGCGATGGTGGCGCGAATGATCGCCTGCGTCGCATGCGTCACGGTGATGACACCGAAGCGGAACGGCAGGCGCAGCGTGACGTCGCGTTCGTAGCGCTCGACCGCCTCGAGCCGCAGTTTCGGTGCGTCACTCATCGCATCATCCTCCCCAGCGAAGCTGGGAAGGTGCCCCGAAGGGGCGGAGGGGAGCCCGCGTGGTCTTCGTAAACGACACCACGTCGGCTCCCCCTCCGGCCTTCGGCCACCTCCCCCACTGCGTGGGGGAGGGCACATCGCACCCGGTCCATCATCCCAACGCCTCCAAGATGCCTTGCACGTAGCCGATCGAGCGGGCGGCGCAGGTCGGGCCGTCGGGATGGTAGTCGAAGGGTTCCATCGCGACCCAGCCGGCGTAGCCGCCGTCCTTCAGCGCCCGCAGGACCGGTTCAAACTTGTCGTCGCCCTGGCCCGGTCCGCGCCGGTTGCGGTCATTGAGCTGGATGTGCGCGACCATCCCCGTCGGCAACCACCGCCGCAGCGCGTCGGCCACCGGCTCGGGCTCCATTTGGCCGGCGGCCAGGGTGTCGACCATGGTGCGCAGCGCCGGATGGCCGATGCGCTGCACGATAGCCGTCGCCTCGGCCAGCGTGTTGACGAAGTCGGCCTCGGGACGGGCCAGGGGCTCGATGCAATAGACCACGCCGGCCTTGCGCGCGTCGTCGGCGATCGCCGTCCAGGCCGCCTCGCCGCGCGCCGCCGCGGCTGCCGGGTCCGGCTGGTCGCCGACCCTGCGCTGCGCCGGCGAGCCGTGCACCAGATAGGCGCCGCCGAACTCGGCGCAGATGTCGATCAGCCGACGGAGCACGTCGACAGTGCGGTCCCAGGCGGCCCTGTCGGCGGTGGTGATCGACAAGCCGGCCGGGCTGACCAGCAGCCAGTGCAGGCCGCTGACCGCCATGCCGGCATCGCTCAGCGCACGCCGCCAGGCGGCGCGCTCGGCGCTCGACGCCGTCCAGATTTCGGTGCCCAGCGTGAAAGGCGCGACTTCCAGGCCGGCGTAGCCCAGCTCCGCCGCCAGCACGCACTGGCGCGCGAACGGCAGTTCTCGGATCACCTCGTTGCACAGCGACAGCTTCATGGTTCAGGCCGCCACCGCGATGGTGCGCCGCTCACGCACGGCGGCGAAGATGGCGTCGCACACCGCCGCCATCGTCACGCCGCTGCGCACGTCGGCGTCCGGCTGCGTGCGCGTGGTCACGGCCTCGACGAAGCCCGCCAGCTCGGCCGCGACATTCTCGTGCGGCGCCATCGCCGCGAACGACGTGGTTGTGGCCGGCGCGACATCCGGCGCCCACCAGCCGTCGGCCGTCCGCCGCAGGCGGCAGCGGCGGAATTCAAGGCTGTCGGTCATGAAGTCGGCCACGACCTGGCCGGAATCGCCCGTCACCGATACGCGTTTGCGCGCGACGCCGCCGGGCACGTAGGGGTCGGCATGCTCGCCGGCGACAATGCACGATGCCTCGACCCGGCCAATCGGCCCGTCGCGCCAGGCAAGACCGATCGACACAATGTCCTCGACACCGCGCCCCAACTGATCGGCGGCCATGGCCGACACCTCGTCGGGCGGCCGGCCGATCGCCCACAGCACGAGATCGAGCACATGCACGGCGTCATTGAGCACCACGCCAGCGTCGCGGCGCGGCCGCTTCAGGCACATGAAGTCGGCTGCCACCCAGGTGGGCGTGCCAATCTCGCCGCTGCGCACGATGTCGCGCAGGCGACGCGCCGCGGGATGTGTCCGCAGCACGTAACCGACCTGCACGATGCGATCGGTGGCGCGGGAATGTGCCGCGATTTTCGTCGCCTCGGCGCGGCTCATGGTCATCGGTTTTTCGATCATCACATCGCGGCCGGCGTCGAGCGCCGCCAGCGCGATCTCCAGATGCGTGTCGCTCGGTGTCACGATGTCGACCACGTCAACGTCTCCCAGGGCGGCGCGCCAATCGGCCACGACGCGCGCCCGCGGCAGCGTCGCTGCCGCCCGCGCGCGTCCTTCGCGATCCGGCTCGGCGATCGTCAACCGGTCGGCGAAGCCGAGGTCGGCCCAGGCGCGCGCGTGAACCGCGCCGAACGCACCGTAGCCGGCCAGCAGCACGCGCAATCCTCTCGCATCGGGCTTGACGACGGCGGCCATCGGCGGACAGTCTGCCTTGCAAGAAATCGGATCGTGACGCCGAACTGTAGGACAAAGGGAGTCGGGGGATGAAGCGCATTATCGCAGCCGTCGCGTCGCTTGCGCTCGCGCTGGTCGCGGGCAACGCCGCAGCCCAGACCTATCCATGGAAACCGGATCGCCCGGTCACCATCATCGTGCCGTGGGCGGCCGGCGGCTCGACCGACCAGATGGCGCGCATCGTCGCAGCCGAGCTCGAAGCCGAGCTCAAGCAGAAGTTCATTGTCGTCAACCAGCCTGGCGCCTCGGGGTCAATCGGCACCAAGAACGCGATGGAAGCCGCCCACGACGGCTACACCTGGGCGGCCGGCGCCGCCGTCGACGTCGGCGGCTACAAGGTGTTGGGCATGCTCGACACGCAGCTCAAGGATTGGCACATGTTCTTCGCGGTCGCCAACCTGACCGCGGCCGCAGCGCATCCCGGCGCGCCGTTCAAGGATTTCGGCCAGTTCCTCGAAACGCTCAAAGCCAAGCCGACCACGCCGGTCGCGACCGCCGGCCTGTCGTCGGCCGGCCACAATTTCATGGAGTCGGTGAAGGCCAACGCCAAGACCGAGTACCGGCATGTCACCTATGACGGCGGCAACCCGGCGGTGCTGGCCACCGTGGCCGGCGAGACGCAGGCGGTGGCGCAATTGCTGGTCGAGATGTCGGAGCACATCAAGGGCAAGCGGTTGGTGCCGCTGGCGGTGCTGGCCGACCGGCCGGTGATGCTGGAAGGCTTCGGCGAGTTGCAGCCGACGACGAAGTGGCTGCCCAAGATGCCGGCGCCGCTGAATTATTTCGGCATCTGGGCGCACAAGGGCACGCCGGAGCCGGTGATCAAGACCATGGAAATGGTCTGGCAGACCAAGATCGCCAACTCCGAGGCGCTGAAGAAGTACGCCGCCGGCCGCAGCGCGCTGTTCGACCCGCTTTATGGCGAGAAAGCCTGGGCGGGCGCCGATACCATGCTGCGCCAGACCGTGTGGCTCTACTTCGACGCCGGCAAGGCCAAGGTCTCGCCCGACACGCTGGGCATCCCGCGTCTCTAAGGTGGGATCGCGTCGGTTGTGCCGCAAATGCGCCTGGCATCGAGAGCGAAGCGTGAGCTCACGCGCAGGCGCCTAGATGTGTTGCAGCGCTCGACATGACGACGCCCCTGCGGCTCGACGTGCGACCGTTTGGCTAGGTGCCGGGCCTTCAACCTCGCGAAGGCGAGAAGAAGGCTGAGACGATGTCATCGACCGACCCGCTCCTGCCGCACGAGCAGCCGCTGCGCCCGCGGGTCGACCTGGTGACCGGCGCGTTCTTCTGCCTGTTCGGGCTCACCGTTTTGTACCTGGCGTGGCTGATGCCGACCTACGCCGACCAGAAGGGCGAACTCTATACGGCGCCGGGCCTGGTGCCGGCGTTCTACGGTTCGGTCGTGGCCGTCCTCAGCGTGTGGCTGGTGGTCCGGTCGATCGGGCGGGGCGCTTTGCGCGTAGGCGGTGGCGACGTCGCGCCGTCACCGCGCGAGGGGTATAGCAACGCGCGGCTGGCGCTGTCGGCGGCGCTGGGACTGTTCTTCGTCTTTGTCCTGCTCGGGCGCATGCCGTTCTGGCTGTCGTCGGCGATCTTCATCTTCCTGTTCATCACCCTCTTCGAATGGCGCGCCGGCCAGCCCTGGCGCGAGCGGATCGGCGGGTTGGCGCTCGCCATCGCCATCGGCGTCGCGACGGGCGTGGCGGTGACCCTTCTGTTCGAGCGCGTCTTCTACGTGCGACTGCCCTGAGGCCCGGACCGCCAGATGCTCGACAGCCTCTCCCAGTTCGGCGCCGCCTTCGGCACCTTCATGACGCCAGCCGCGCTGGTCAACGTCGTGTGGGCCATGTTCGTCGGCATCATTATCGGCGCCCTTCCCGGCTTGACCGCCACCATGGGCGTCGCGCTGATGACGACCCTGACTTTCAGCATGCCGCCCACCGACGCGATCATGGTGCTGGTGTGCGTCTATGTCGGCGCCATCTACGGCGGCAGCCGCAGCGCCATCCTGCTCAATATTCCCGGCACGCCGGCCTCGGCTTGCTCGACCCTGGATGGATTCCCGCTGGCGCGGCAGGGCATGGCCGGCCGGGCGATGGGCATCTCGACCAGTGGCTCGTGGCTGGGAACCCTGTTCGGCACGTTGTGCGTCGCCACCATGACGCCGGTGCTGAGCGAGATGGCGCTCAGCTTCAAGAGCTACGAGTTCTTCTGGATCGCCGTGCTGGGTGTCGTCATCGCCGGCTCGCTGTCCGGCGGCGATCCGCTGAAGGGTTACATCGCCGGCTTCCTCGGGCTGCTGGTCGCCACCGTCGGCCAGGAGCCGCACTACAATTACCAGCGCTTCGCCTACGGCAACACCGACGTCGCCGGCGGCATCGGCCTGTTGCCGGCACTGGTTGGTGTGTTCGGCGTCGCCGAGGTGCTGCTCGCGATGCGCGCGCCGGCCTACCAGGCCGTGTTCAGCAAGATCGATTCGGTGATCCCGCGTATCGAGGACGTCACCAAGTACTGGCGCACCATCTTCCGTTCAGGCGCCATCGGCACCTTCATCGGCATCCTGCCCGGGCTGGGCGAGGACGCGGCGGCCTGGTCGTCCTACGCCGCCGCCAAGCGGGCCAGCAAGGAGAAGGAGAAATTCGGGCGCGGATCAATCGAGGGCCTGATGGCGGCGGAAACCGGCGAGGCGTCCTCGGTGCCCGGCGCGATCATCCCGGTGTTGACCCTGGCGCTGCCCGGTTCGGCGCCCGCCGCGGTGCTGATGGCCGCGTTCATGATCCACGGCTACAACCCCGGCCCGATGCTGATGGTCGAGACGCCGCAGTTCTTCTACCAGATCGTCGCCATGCTGGTGATCGCCGACATGGTCAAGCTGATCTTCGGCTTCGTCTTGGTGCGACCGCTGCTGTGGATCCTGCTGGTGCCACGCGAGCGCCTGATGCCGATCGTCTTCATCCTTTGCACCGTCGGCGCTTTCAGCATCACCTCGCGCGTCTTCGACATCTACATCATGCTGTTCTTCGGACTGGTCGGCTTCATCCTGCGCGAGCTGAAATTCCCCATGGCGCCGCTGATCCTCGGCCTTGTGCTGGGCGATCTGCTGGAAAAGAACCTGACCCGCGGTCTGGTGTTGTCAGGCGGCGACGTATCGCCGTTCTTCACCAATCCCGTCAGTGGCGTTTTGGCGGCGATTACGGTGGTCTCGATCCTGTGGTCCATTCCTCCGGCTCAGGCCGCCTTCCGGCGCGCGGCCGACGGCCTGCGGCGGCGGCGCCCGTCGGCGGACTGACCGCTCCGGCGTAACACACGAAACACAATCGCCGCGCGCCGCAATCGTCCGAAAACACCCGGCGCGTAGCTTCCTCGCCGTCAAATCCGCGGCGGCCCGCCGCCCGATGCCGAGGGAGAGGACGATGGCGAACACTATCCGCGACCGCGCCCGGCTGTTCCTGGAGCAGTTGCCACCGCTGGGTAAGGAGGTCGTTTCATATGGAAATGAAGGTCCCGACGGCAAAACCAACAAGTTGTTTAACACTCTGACCAACTCCACGCACAGCTTCCTGCAGAACGAGTGGAAAGAGGGAAAGATCACGACCACATGCAACGCGTTCGTCGGCGCGTACGGAGCCTTTCTCGGCGCCCAGAAGTCGCTCGGCCAGTTCGAGATCGAGAAGCTGCTCGCGAGCTGGCACAAGGCGTACGCCTGGGTGCCGGCCACATCCGGCAAGCGGCCGAAATACGGCGACATTTTCCGTCCCAAGAAGTTTCATATGGGCGTCTCGCTCGACTTCCAGGGCGACCAATGGAACACGGCCGAGTCCGGACAGGGCGGCAAGAACACGGGATACGACATAACCAAGCGCAAACAGCAGCCCTGGGATCCAAGCCTGCTGCAGGGCTGGGTTGATATCGAGCTGTTTTTCGGACCCGGCGTCGTCAATGCTGGCCCCATCCCCGACTGGCTGCCGGGGTGGTGGAACGTCAACTGGCAGGGGCGGACCTACTACTACTTCTTCGACCGCAACGGCCAGGTGAAATGGACCAAGATGAAGCCGCGCAGCATCGCTTACCCGCCGCTGGCCGCGGAGGCCACGGGAAACTACGTCGTCGAGTTCCGCAAGGACGTCACGCTTCAATGGTTCGCGCCCAAGGGATCGATCGAGAAGTTCAGCAGGGAACCGGGCTTTGGCAACAAGCCGATGCGCGGAACATTGAATGGCAAGGATCAGCTGATCGCCGCGCGAATGTGATCTGGGCCGTTGCCGCTTTGCCGCATGGCCACGCCGGCGGTGCGATGGTGGCCGTCTTGTCCGCCGCGCCGCCGGTCTCTACATTACGAGGGTCGACGGGTGGTGGCCGATACGGTTGCGGCGCCCGTCATCGCGCTGGAGACCGGCATGAAAGTCCGCATCGATTACTGCGGGGGTTGAGGCTACAAACCCCAGGCCCTCCGTGTGAAGGCGAAGCTTGAGCAGTTTGGTATCGGCGACATCGACATTGCGCCAGGCAAGTCGGGCCAGTTCGACGTCACGGTCGACGGCAAACTGGCTTACTCCCGCGCGCAGACCGGTCGCTTCCCGACCGACGAGGAAATTGACGCGTTGGCCGGACGATGAACCGTTGACAGTGGCACACAACGAGAAGGGGGCCTTGCGGCCCCCTTCGATTGTCAGATGAGCACCAGGCTCAAGCCCAGACGTCGGCCGTGATGCTCTTGTACCAGTTGACCGTGTACTCGGCTTCGAGCTTGCGCTCGTTAAGCGCGGTCGGTGTCTTGACGCTGACGCCGCCGGCGTTGGGCGTGGTCGTGATGCCCTTGTCGGCGCTGACTTGGTAGACGTCGGCGACCGAAATGCCGTAGTCCGGCGTCACCAGGCTATAGCAGATGTTGAACAGGGCCGGCGCGCCCGGCGCCTTGCCGCCGAGATTGGCGACGATCGCCGCCGCGACGACCTTGGCCTGGGCATTGGCCGACGAGCCCGACTTGGGCATGGCGCCGGCGACGCTGGCGTCGCCGACGACATAGACGTTCTGCGCCTTGGTCGAGGCGAAGGTCATGGGATCGATCGGGCACCAGCCATTCTCCGCCGTCAGGCCGGCGGCCTGCGCGATGGCGCCGGCGCGCTGCGGCGGGATGACGTTGACCACCGCGCCCTTCTCGGTGCCGAAGCCCGACTTCACCATCATCGTCGCCGGATCGATGCTCTCGACCTTGCCGCCGTCCTTGCCGGCGATCCAGGTCACCATGCCGGGGAACTCGCTCTCCCAGGCCGCCTGGAACAGGCCCTGCTTGGAGAACGCGTCCTTGGCGTCGAGCACCAGGATCTTGGACTTCGGCTTGTTGTTCTTCAGGTACCAAGCGACGACGCTGACCCGCTCGTACGGGCCCGGCGGACAGCGGAACGGATTGCCCGGCGCGCACAGGATGAACGTGCCGCCGTCCGGCATCGCCTCGAGCTGGCGGCGCAGCAGGAGGGTCTGCGGCCCGGCCTTCCAGGCGTGCGGCATCTTCTCCGACGCCGCCTCGCTATAGCCCTGCACGCCGCCGAAGTTCAGGTCGATGCCGGGCGACACGACAAGCTTGTCGTAGGCGTGCTTGCTGCCGTCAGCCAATGTGACTGACCGCGCTGCGGTATCGACGGCGGTCGCTTCGCCCTTGACCACCTTGATCCCGACCTTGCGCAATCCGTCGAAGCTTTGCGTCACATCCTCGATCTTGCGGAAGCCGGCGACGACGTAGTTCGAGAATGGACAGGTAATGAAGCGGTCGTCGCGCTCGATCACCGTGACGTCCAGCGCAGCATTGGCGCGTTTCAGGTAGCGGGCCGCGGTCGCGCCGCCGAACCCGGCACCGATCACGACGATCTTGCCGGCGGCGCCCTGCGCCAGCGCCGGCATGCCGATGACGCTCAGGCCGGCGGCGGCGCCGGCGGTCTTGAGCAGCGAACGGCGAGTGGCGGTCATGTTCCCCTCCCTCACTTCAACGTCGCGATGAATTCAGCCATCGCCGCGATCTGCTCGTCGCTGTAGCTCTTGGCGATGCGGTTCATGATTGTGCCCGGCCGGCGGTCGGCCTTGAAGTCGGCCATCTGCCGGACGATGTGGTCCTTGGGCAGGCCGACCAGCGGCGCTATCGGCCCGGCACTCTTGCCGTCCGGGCCATGGCAGACGTAGCAGGTCTCCACCATCGCCTGTCCGCTCGGACCGGCCGATTGCGCCCAGGCGCCGGCCGGCATGCAAAGCGCCGCGACAATCGCGGCAGCGATCCGGATCTTCATGTGGCCTCCCCGTAGACTTCGTGCCTATTCACCCACTTTACGCCCTGCCAGCGAACCGCCCAAGGCCCGGCGCCAACGCATCCTCAGTCTTTTGGCTTGCGGTCAGGCGTCACGCCCAGGCGTTGGGCGAGATCGCTGGTGACCTCCGGCGGTCTGGTCCGGCAGTTGCGCATGCAGGGATCCGGCGGACTGGACGTATCCGGGCGCGGGTCCTCGAGAACGAAGCCATCCCGGTTGGGCAGGCGGACGGCCTTGAGCTTGTCGGCGTCCAGCTCCGCGTCGAGCGCCCACAAATCGTTGAGATGCAGGACGTAAGCGGTCAGCGCATAAGTCTCGTCATCGCTCAGCGATTGCGGCGCCGTGAACGGCATGGTGCGCTTGATATAGTCGAACAGGGTGGGCGCGTATGGCCAATAGCTCCCGACGGTCTTGCGTGGATCGTCGGATGTCAGGCTGCCCTTTCCGCCCATCAGCTCCGGCCAGCGGCCGTTGCCCTCGCCGAACTCGCCGTGGCAGCTGGCGCATTGCGCGATATAGAGCTCCTCGCCGGCCTTGGCCGTGCCCTTGCCCGGCGGCAGGCCGAGCCCGTCGTCGCCGCGGATGTCGATGTCCCAGCCTTTGATCATTTCCGGGGTTGCCGAGCGGCCAATGCCATAGCGCGGCGGCGCCTGCGCTGCGACTTCGGCCACGCCAACCAGCGCGAGGGCGACAAGCGCGCCGGTCGCCCGCCGGCGGCGGCTAAAGAATCTGGACATTGTTGACCGTCCCGTCGGCATTGACCCGCCAGGTCTGCACGGCGTTCTTGTGGTAGATGGAATTGACGCCGCGCGCCTGGCGCAACTGCGCGATGGTTGGCTGTACGTAGCCGGTCTCGTCGATGGCGCGGCTTTGCACCAGTGCCGAGCCGCCATCCCAGGTCCACGGCAGGCGGAAGCGTGTCAGCGCCTGGTTCAGCACCGGCTCCTGCAGGGCGGCGGTTTGCCAGTTGTTGCCGCCGTCCAGCGTGACATCGACCCGCTTGATGCGGCCGCGACCGCTCCAGGCCAGGCCACGGATTTCGTAGAACCCCTTGCCGAACTTCATCGGCTTCTCCGGGCAAGGCGCGGTGATCACCGAGTTGGCGTCCATCACGAACGTGAACTGCCGCGACTTTCCGTCTGGCATCAGGTCGGTGTACTTCGAGGTCTCTTCGCGGTGGTGCCATGGGCGATCGCCGAGCTTGATGCGGCGCAGCCACTTGACGTTCACGTTGCCTTCCCAGCCGGGCACCATCAGGCGCAGGGGATAGCCCTGCTCCGGCCGGACCCGCTCGCCGTTCTGGGCGTAGCACACCAGGCAGTCGGCCATCGCCTTGTCGAGCGGGATCGAGCGCGTCATCGCCGCGCCGTCGGCGCCCTCCGCCAGCAGCCAGCGCGCGTCGGGCTGCACTCCCGCCTCCTGCAGCAAGGTGGACAGCGGCACGCCCGTCCACTCGCAGCAATGCACCATGCCATGCGTGAACTGGCAGCCATCCATCTGGGCGCCCTTCCACTCCATGCCGCCGTTGGCCGGGCATTCCAGGAACAGCACGCGGCTCACCGACGGGAAGCGCACCAGGTCGTCCAGGGTGAACACCAGCGGCCGCTCGACAAGGCCGTGGATGATCAGGCGGTGTCGCGCCGGATCGATCTCGGGCACACCGGCGTGGTGGCGTTCGAAGCACAGGCCGCTGGGCGTGATGATGCCTTCCAAGTCGGGCAGCGGCGTGAAGTTGATTGACGATTGCTCGGTCGCGGTCAGCCACTCGACATTGCGGCGCACGACGTTCTTCTCGAACGGAGAGGGCGTCCCGTAGGCCTTCTCGGCGACACCCGGGCCCAGTGTCCTGGTCCACTCGGGAACGTTAGGCGGCAGATTCTCACTGTCCTTGGCCAGCGCGATCTTGGGGTGCGACAGCGTGCCGGCCGCCATGCCGACGACACCGCCCACCAGGAAATCGCGCCGTCCGCGCGGTCGCATCGGTGCCGGCGCACGCATGGCGGCGAGGTGCCGCGCCACCTGTTCGCGATCGTCGATCGCCATGTGCGTCACTCCACCATACCGCGCGGATCGGCGCCGCTGACCCGCACCGGCCGGCGGTCGTCGAGCCTGACGATGGGATTGGCCTTCAGGTGCCGCATCACCACGTCGTAGACCGGCGGGCCTTGCGTTGCCTCGTTGACCGACGCCCAGCCGGCGACGACGTAGGTCCTCGCCGGATCAATCTTTTCGCCGGTCCGCAGCAGGGTCATGTCGCTGATTCGCCGGCCCATTGGCGCTGCGATGTCGATGGCGTAAGCGAGCCCGCCGACCCGCACCATGTCGCCGCCCTGCTGGTAGTAGGGATCGGGGTTGAACAGGTTGTCGGCGACATCCTCAAGAATCTCCTTGAGGAAGCTGCCCTTCATCTCGTTGCGGTACGCCGCAGGGTAGGTGATGGCGGTCTGGTTGTAGACGTCCTCGGCCGTGATGTCCTGACCCGGCAGCAAGGTCGCTCCCCAGCGGAAGCCCGGCGACAGCGCGATCTCGGCGTCGCGCTCCGCCAGCAGCGCCCGGCAGATCAGGTCGTCCATGGTGCCGCCGAAATTGCCGCGCCGATACAAGGTCGACTCGGTGCGCGCCACCACCTGCGACAGCGCCGCCGCGTGTGGCGCGCGAAGTCGGGTGATCAGCGCCGCCATGTCGGGATCCGGTGCGATGACGTCCGACAGCAGCGGAATGAGCTTGTAACGCCAGCCGACGACCCTGCGGTCCCTGACCTCGAGGTCGAGGCGCGACAGGAATTTGCCGTGGCTGCCCGATGCCACCAGCAACGTGTCGCCGACGCGCACCGGTTGTGGCAGGGCGTCATGCGTGTGACCGGTCAGGATGACGTCGATCCCGTCGACCCGCGACGCCAGCTTGCGGTCGACGTCGAAGCCGTTGTGGCTGAGCAGCACCACCAGATCGACCTTCTGGTCGCGCAACGCCAGGATGCGGCTACGGATGCGCTCTTCCTCGATGCCGAACGACCACTCGGGGATCATCCATCGCGGATTGGCCACCGGCGTGTAGGGAAACGCCTGGCCGATGACGCCGATCGCCAGCCCGCCGCGAGACACCACCATGTCGGCATCGAACACTGCGTCGCCGAACGCCGTGTCCTTGACGTTGGCGGCAAGAAACGGAAAGCGCAGCGTGTCCTTGAGCGACTTGACGCGCTCGGCACCATAGGTGAACTCCCAGTGCGCCGTCATGGCGTCCACGCCAAGCGCGTTCATCGCCTCGACCATGTCGGCGCCCTGCGACCTGAGCGACGTGTACGAGCCCTGCCAGGTATCGCCGCCATCGAGCAGAAGGGTGCGGCCCGGGCGTTCGGCGCGGATCGTCTTCACCACGCCCGCCATACGGTCCAATCCGCCGATGCGGCCATAGGTCCTGGCCAACGCCGCGAACTCGCTCGAGGTGAGCGCATAGGCGTCAAGTGACCCGCCTTTCAGCCCGTACGCCTCGAGCATCGCCTTTCCCGTCAGGTGCGGCGCCAGGCCGGCGACCTCGCCGACGCCGATATTGACCGACGGCTCGCGGAAATAGAGCGGCCGCAGCTGGGCGTGGATGTCGGTGAAATGCAGCAGCGTCACCTGGCCCAACGGCTCGAACGCCAGCAGGTCGGCCTGGGTCAGCCGCTGCTGCGCCAGGGCGCGCGCGCCCAGGCCGCCAGATCCCAGGGCGGCGGCCGCCAGCCCGATCTGGATCACATCGCGTCGCGACAGCGTGGTCATTCAGGCACCGGGTGTCTCGACGCCTTTGCCCCGCCGCGGCGCCGGGAAGGTCGGATCAACCAGCCAGCGTGATCTTCTGTTCGGCCGTGTAGCGCGTGCCGTCGTCATCTTTCCACTCGAAGGCCAGCGTGCCGGCTTCGTCCACTCTGACGAAAAACGACAGGTACGGGTTCGCCGAGATCGCCGGCTCCAGTTTGCCGGAGAACACAGGCTTGCCGTTGTAGGTCACCGAGACGGCATTGACGATCTTGCGCGGAATCGTATTGCCCTGGGCGTCCTTGCGCTGGCCCGATTCCATGGGATGCGTGATCAGAGTCTTGACCTCGATCACTTCGCCTTTCTTGGCTGTTTGCGGCACGCGAATGCGCGGTTTGATGTCGTCTGCCATGGTCCGCTCCAGCGTTCGAGGAATAGCGTGGCTCAGCCGCCGCAGCCACCGATGGTGACCTTCACTTCCCGGGCGGCGGTCCATAGGCCGCCGTCGCTCGTCTCGGCGACGACGACGATCTTCTGCGTCTGCGCCATGCGCACGCGCAGCTGCACCTCGCACTTGCCCGACTCCGGTGCGAAGAAGAACGAGGCGACACCCGGGTTGGGGTTGCCGTCGGCGACGACGTGCACCGCCTTGACGTGATCCTGGACGCTCATCGGGCTGTCGACGCTGATGGTGACCGGCACCGCATTGCCGTTCTCGGCGATCTCCGGCGCCTTGATGCTCACCTTGCCCTCCTTTGGATCGCCCTTGGCCAGGCTCTGCAACAGCTGCTTGGCGGAGTCCGGAGTTGCCGCCGCCGGGCCGGTGATCATTGCGCCGAGCGCCGCTATCGCCGTCACGCCCAGGCCGCCGACAACCACCCGCCGCCGCTTGACCACATGATCCTTGTTCATCCTCGCGTCCTCCAGAAGACCGCTGGGCGCTGCTCAGTGCCGAATATTCGGCGCGGTGAGCTTGAGGCCCTGATTCAGACTCTTCAGATACAGTTCGAGGTCACCGTATTCCGGCGCGTCGGGCGGCAGCTCGTTGGCCCGCACCTGCACGGCACACCACTGAAAGCGCTTGCGCACGTCCCAGATCTCGCCGCGGCTGGTGCGCCAGTTCGGGAAATGATCGAGCTGGCCGCGGAACTCGCCCAGCCACTGGCCGCGAATCCACTTCAGCGCGCCGCGCTCGGTCGTGTGACAGTCGATGCAGGCGAAGTTGAGCTGGCCGATCTTGGTTTCGGTGAGCGTCTTGCCGCGCTCGGCCGCCGCTTTGGCCGCCGGTGTCGAAACGTCGACCTTGATTTCCCGACCGTTGGACAGCGAATGCAGGAACACGCTCATGTCGGTGTTCTCGACGCTCTGCATGCGCCAGTCGACGCCCATGGTGGCGCGGGCGTGGCGGTAGATGAACTCTTCGACCCCCAACGCCTTGTTGACCCGTGGCTCCCATTTCGGCATCGACGTCGCCCAGCCGGCGAACGCCGCTTTGGGATCGGCGTGGCACGACAGGCAGCTCTTGCCGCCCGCCGCAGGCTTCGCTGCCAGCGCCGCGCCGACCTCGATGCGCTCGGCGGCGGGATTGACGAACGGATCGAGCGCGTCGCGGTCCTCGACCGGCGGCGGCCGCTTGTTGGGATCGTCTAGCGGCGTCTTGAATGTGGCAGGCGCTTTCAGCGTCTTGAGGAAGGCGACGATGTCGCGGATTTCCTCCGGCGTGTAAAGGCCGTGCGCCCCCCACGGCGGCATCGTGGATTGCGCATTGTAGACGCGCGGGTCGAAGATGGAATTGTAGAGCCACTGGTCGGTCCGGCCCATCGTACCGAGCTCGGACAGGTCGGGTGCGACGTTGCCGGGCGTTTCCTGACTTGAGCTGCCCATGACATGGCACACCAGGCAGCCGCCGCCGCGATTGCGCGCGAAAGCCAGTTCCTGGCCCTTTTTGGCATCGCCGGTGACGTCGCCCGCGATCTCGATCTCCTTGCCCGGCGGCGGCGTCAGGTCGCGCCGCGCCAGCGTGTTGTAGGAATCCCAGCGCACCGTCGTCCAGCCGCGATAGCGCGTCCACGGCTCCGGCGCGGCGGAACCTTCCAAGTGCAGCGGCGCCGGCGCTTGGGTTTGCGCCATTGGTGCGCCGCCAAGCTGCGTCCCGGCCGCCAGCGCCAGCGCCGCGATCGCGCACCCGCCGCCGTACCAACCCTTCATTGCGCCGTCCCCGCCTGTGTTCCCTTGTGCGACATAGCCGCACGCATCCTACACGCCACCACCGCAATCGCCACCCGCCTCAGCACGGCGCCACGAGGCCCGCGCGGTGCCGCGCAATCTCGGTACCGAGCAGCCCCCAGAAGTGATCCTCGCCGGGGTAGCCCGCGATCCGGCCCAACTCCCGGCCGCAAGCCACGATCACGAAGGTCGGCGTGAATTCGACCGGGGCGGCCAGTTTGATGCCGCCAGTACGGTCGCGATCAGCGTCGACCCGCCGCAGCGTCAGCGTCCGTGCCTCGTCGGTCTTTTCGTACACCGTTCCGACTTCCAGTTCCCAGGCCGCACACCAGGCGCAGCTGCGCGACTGGAACATCACCAGCTCGCCCGCGACCGCGCCGCCAGCCTGCGGCACGCCGACTGCGGCCAGCGCGACGCCAAGCGCCGTCAGGGCACGCCGGGCGGTCATGCGCATGAAGTTCCGCGAATCGCATATTTCATTTGCCGCTAATATTAGAAAGCACTAAAGTAATTGGCAAGCGGCAATCGACGGGCCTCGTCATCATGATGCTCGACGGCATCGACCGGAAGCGGTTCCAGCGCAGCGCCAGCGAGGCGGCCGCCCTGCTGAAAGGGCTGGCCAACCACCGCCGCCTGATGATCCTTTGCACTCTGGCCGACGGCCAGCGCTCGGTCGGCGACCTGGCCGACACTCTCCGCCTTGGCCAGTCAGCGCTGTCGCAGCACCTGGCGCGGCTGCGCGGCCTGGCCATCGTAGCGGCGCGGCGTGATGGCCAAACAATCTACTATCGCCTGGCCGATCCGGCGGCCGCGCGCGTGATCGAAACCTTGGCGGCGATCTTCTGCCCACCCCCTGCCAAGCCCGCCAGAGTTCGGAAATAGCCTGGCGATGCGTCGCGGCACCCTGGGCCTGCTGCTCGCCGTCGCGCTGCTCGGCGCGCCCGGCCCGCGCGGAATGGTGCGAGCCGAGCCGGTCCAGCTGCGCCACGACGGTCGCACCCTGAACGCCGACCTGGCGCTGCCGACCGACGGCAGCCCCGCCGACGGGCTCGTCATCCTGGTGCACGGGACGCTGATGCACGGCCGCATGGAGATCATGGCGGCGCTGCAGCGGCACCTGGCGGCACGCGGCGTCGCCAGCCTCGCGATCACCCTGTCGCTGGGCCTCGACGATCGGCGCGGTCCCTATGAATGCGCCACGCCGCATCGCCACACGCTCAACCAGACCGCCGACGAGATCGGCGCCTGGACGCGGTGGGCACGCGAGCGCGGGGCGCGGCATGTCGATCTTGCCGGCCATTCGCGCGGCGGTGCGCAGGTGGCCTATGCCCTGGCCATCAAGGCGGCATCCGACGTCCGACGCGCCGTTCTGATCGCGCCCGCGACCTTCGATGCCGGCGACGTCGCGACCGGCTACGAGAAAACTTTCGGGTTGCCGCTGCCACCCTTGCTGGCCGGCGCCATGGGGCTGGTGGCCGCACCCGGAGCGCTACTACGGCCGGTCGGTTTCCTCCACTGCCGCGACACCGCCGTCGCGCCGCGCACGTTCCTCGACACCTACACCGGTCCGGAGCGACACGACACGCCCAGTCTGCTGGTGCAGTTCGCCACTCCGACCCTGATCATGGTCGCCGGAAACGACGAGATCGTGCGCGGTCTCGGACCGCGTGTCCGGACAGTGCCCGGACACGTGCGCGTTGTCAGCATTGATGGCGCCGACCATTCCTTCCGCGACCTTCATGGCGAAGATCTCGCCGACGCCGTGGCGGCGTTCCTCAAGCAATAGCAAGCTGTCGACCGCGGGCCCATTGGCCGAAGGCCCGCCGGACCGCCTCGCTTCCTGCCGGCTATTGCTGCGGGGCGCTACCGAACAGCAGCATGATCGGGTCGACACCGGCGGGACGCACCACCGGCCGCAGCGCCGTGGCGAGTTCGGCCGCCGTGACGCCAGGCAGTTCGATCCCCAACAAGGCGATCTGCGCCTGGATGCGCGTGGCGAGATCGGGTGCGTCGCGTCGCAGCCCGATCAGACGCGGCGCCAGCCGTTCCAGCCCGTCGGTCGGCAGGACCGTCAATTCGCCGGTGATCTGCAGGTCCTCAATGACGCCGGCCCGTTCCAGCAGTCGCAGGCGGACCATCCCGGCGGCGCCGTAGCGCACGAGGTCGACCAGGGCGAGGCCGCCGATGGCGCGCAGCTCGGCCCGCGCCAGCCGCTGGCCGCCGGAAAAGACGTGCATCGAGTCAGCCATCTGTGTCTCGCGCCGGGCGATCGCCGCCTGTTCTTCGTCGCGCAAGCTCGCTTCTTCGAGCCGCCATCCCAGGACGTCCTCCATGTGACCCAACAACGACGCCTTGATCGACGTGCGGTCGGCCAGCCGGTTGGTACTGCGCGTCAGATAGCCGCGGATCGCATCGCGCATCTGTCCGCGCAGGTGGTCGGACGGCAGGCTGGCGCGTTGCGCGATTGTGTCGGGATCGAAATGCCGTACCAGGCTACCGCTGATCACCATGGCGTGCCCGATCAACCCGACGTGCAGCCGCGCGACGTGGTAGCGGTCGAGCAGGACGCCGCCCCAGGCGCCGGGCTCGGCCGGCAGGCCAAAGCTGCGCCACGTACGCAGGATCGGCTCACCGAACCGGCCATAGAGCCCGGCAGCCGTGGTGGCCGCCTCGTCGTGAGCCCTCGGCAGTACGACATGGACCATCATGGCGCCGGCCGACAGGACCACGGCGCCGCCACCGGTTTCGCGGCGGATGATCGGCGTATTGCTCTGCAAGCAAGCCTTCAGGTCGATCTCGCGCGCCACGTCCTGGTGAACGCCGGCACTGACGAAGGGCGCGGTCGGATCGGCGATGGCCAGCACGGGGGCGTCGCCCGGCCGCATCGCGTCGGCGATACCGTGATACAGGGCCTGCGCAAGTAGCGGCACCGCGCCACCGATATCGATCAGCCGCGCTACCGTGCCGGCCCCGGACGTCGCTTCACTGGTCATGCCTACCCCCTTGCCGGCGGCGGAACGCGGCGCGATGGTGGCGCATGCCCCGGCGGCTGACCATCATTCTGATCAATAGCGACCCCCGCAACCCCGCGGAACTGGGCGCGCCGCTGTACCAGGCGGCGGTGGCGGCGGCGATGGACTACCAGGTCGAGGTGATCTGCACCGGTGCCGCCGGCGCGCTGATGCGCCGGGGTGCCGCGGCGGCGATCGAGATCAAGCCCGGCTCGGGCAAGACCGTCTACGATTTCATCCGCGAGGCGCACGGTCATGGCGCGCGTTTCCTCGCCTGCTCGACTAATCTCGACCTGCACGGCCTGTCACGCGACGAATTGATCCCGGAATGCGCCGGCCTGGTCGGCGCGGCCTACATGGTCGAACGCGCCATGGACGATGACACGCGCGTGCCGACCTACTGAACGGATTCGCGATGGCCATAGTCAAGGGCTGTGAACTGCCGGATGAACTCCTGTACGACGTCGAGAACACGCTCTGGTACCGGCCGCTGCCGGACGGTGGCTACAAGGTCGGTGGCACCATGGTGGCGGTGGAGATGGCCGGCTCGATCGCCGCGGCCACGCCCAAGCGGGCCGGCCGGCATGTCGAACCGGGCCAAGCCTGCGCCGTCATCG
>DATFGV010000244.1:0-2602 GCA_035249115.1 Vineibacter sp. | reverse complement strand
CTCTCGCTGGGATCGGTCAACACCGAGCCGTTGGGGCAGGTGACCAGCAGCTCCGCGTCGGGATACTGATCCAGCAGGGCGCGGGCATCGCCGTCCCGGGTGGCGTCGACGACCTGGTAGGGATGGCCGTTGCGCCGCAGGAAGTTCTGCAGGCTCAGCAGGGCGGCGGACTGCGGCGGGCCGATCAGCACCGGTCCGCTGCTGCCCGATTCGATCAGCGCCACGCGGCGCAGGATCATCGCGCGCACCAGGCGCTCGCCGAGGTCGGCCTCGGCGATGATCAGGGCCCGCAACTGCTCGGGCGGCAGCAGCAGGGTCGTGACATCCTCTTCCGCATGGCCGTCGACCAGGGAAGGGCGGCCGGAGAGTTGCGCGATCTCGGCGAGGAACTGGCCATGGCCCTGGTGCCGGATCGGCACCACACGTCCCAATCCGTCTCGTTGCGTAATGGCCACGATGCCCTCGAGCACCACGAACATGCCGGGGCCCGGCTCACCGGCACAGAACAGGCAGTCGCCGCGCGCGTAATGCCGCACGCTGCCGAAGCGCCGTGCGCGCTCGATGTCGCAGGCAGTCAGCGTGGGGAACATCTGGTCGCGTCGGGTTTCGGCGACGCCGACGGGGGTTTCAGCGGTCATTTCAACGGACATGGGTGGAACTCCATCGGGTGCAAGGTTCAGCCGTTGGGCATTAGACGCCCAAAGTTTGGGCCTTGCGCGACGCGTCATGCAACTGCCATCGGAGTGACACGCGTGTTTCATTGCGCGCTCACAGACTTCGTCGGCAGAAAGGGTCCCCGCATGAAAGAACTGCCCACGCCGACGTTTCCGTTCTCGCAACTGGGGTTGCGCGCCGCCCTATGGCCCGCCCCGGTTCGCACGCCGGCGACCGTTCCCGTGCCTGCCGCACCCGTCACCCTGCCGGAGGCGATCGAAACGGGCCGCGGCGGCATCAACGTGAGCTGGGCACGTCACCAGGACGATGTGCGCGCCGCGCAGCGCCTGCGCTATGAAGTGTTCGCCGGCGAGATGGGCGCGCGCCTGACCACCACGCTCGAAGGCCACGACGTCGACCTGTTCGACGATTTCTGCGAGCACCTGCTGGTGCGCGACGAGGCCACGCGCCAGGTCATCGGCACCTACCGCGTGCTGACGCCGGCGCAAGCCCGCCGCGTGGGCAGCACCTACAGCGACACCGAATTCGACCTGACGCGCCTGCGCGACCTGCGCGAGCGCATGGTCGAGCTGGGCCGCAGCTGCGTGCATGCCGACCACCGCCAGGGCGGCGTCATCCTTGCGCTGTGGGGCGCGCTCGCGGCCTTCATGAACCGCAACAAGCTCGACACCATGATCGGCTGCGCCAGCATCCCGATGTGGCACAACGGCGTGACCAGCGGCGATGCCGCCGCCAGCATCTGGCGTCAGCTCTCGGCCACGCACATGGCGCCGATCCAGTACCAGGTCCAGCCGCGCCTGCCGCTGCCGGTGCATCGGCTCAACGGCGATCTGGAGGTCGAGCCGCCGGCGCTGATCAAGGGCTACCTGCGGCTGGGTGCCAAGGTGCTGGGCCCGCCGGCCTGGGATCCGGACTTCAACACCGCCGACCTGCCGATGCTGATGCGCATCGACGACTTGCCGGCGCGCTACCGCAAGCATTTCCTGGGCGATTGACAGCCGGGAAAGAGCGTCACACAGTTGTCATGCAAGTGTCACAAAGACGTTCGACACTGTCATGTTCTCGCATGCGACCATTCCTGTGCCGGTTGATCCAGACAATTTCGCTTCCCCACCTGTCCTCGCGGACACCCCGCCTGTCGTCGCGGCACCCTCGCTGACGCTGCTCGATCGCGACCACAGCATCCTGGCTTTCAACGAGCGTGTGCTCGACTGGGCCTATAGACCCGAGGTCCCGCTGATCGAGCGGCTGCGCTACTTGTGCATCGTCTCGTCCAACCTCGACGAGTTCTTCGAGGTCCGGATGGCGCCTCACCTGGCCGCCAACACCGCCGGGGACCGCAAGGGCAACTACACGGTCGATTCCTTCGCCCGCATGGCCGAGGCCGCGCATGCGCTGGTGGGCCGGCAGTACGCGCTCTACAACGACGAGCTGATGCCGACCTTCGCGAAGGAAGGCATCCACGTCATCTCGCACGGCGAGCGCAATGCGGCGCAGCGCAAGTGGCTGAGCGACTATTACGAGCGCGAGGTCCGGCCGCTGCTGATTCCCGTCGGGCTGGACCCGGCACATCCCTTCCCGCAGGTCGCCAACAAGTCGCTCAACTTCATCGTGCGCCTGAGCGGCAAGGACGCCTTCGGCCGCGAGAACCCGATCGCCATCGTCAAGGTGCCGCGGGTGCTGCCGCGCATGATCCCGATGCCGGCCCGGGTGTCCGGCGGCAAGAAGCTGTTCGTCGCGCTTTCGAGCATCGTGCGGGCGCACCTGCAGAGCATGTTCCCGGGGCGCGAGGTGGGCGACTTCTCTCAGTTCCGCGTCACGCGCCATTCCGACCTGGCGGTCGACGAGGAGGACGTCAAGAACCTGCGCACCGCGCTGCGCCAGGGGCTGCAGCATCGGCATTTCGGGCAGGCGGTGCGGCTGGAGG
>DATFGV010000243.1:0-3155 GCA_035249115.1 Vineibacter sp. | reverse complement strand
GAGACTTGTGCGACGCCATCGAGACTCGGAATTCCTGGACGAGGGTGTCCTCGAGGGTCGGCAGTTTCGCGGCGCGGCGCACGGCCTCCAGTGTGACAGTCAGCGCGATGGGGGACCGGGTGGCGATCAGGTCGGCCGCGGTGTTGGCCTCGGCCGCGGCGTGGCCGCGCAGGTTCGCCAGGATCTCGGCGACGGTGTCGGCGGCGTAGCACTCGTCGATCCAATGCTGTTGCGCCAGAAGCTCGCTGGCGGGCGGCTCGACGGCGTACTTCGCCAGGGCCGCGTCGGGGCCCGAGCTGATGACCAGGTCGCGGAAGGCGGCGAGGTCGGCCTGCGGGACGAAATGATCGGCAAAGCCCAGGGCGATGGCGTCCGCACCGGAGAACGGGGCGCCGGTGAGCGCGGCGTGCAGACCGATCAGGCCGGGCGCGCGCGACAACAGGTAGGTACCGCCGACGTCGGGGATGAAGCCGATGCCGACCTCGGGCATACCGAGCTTGGTCTTCTCCGTGACGACGCGGATGTTGCCGTGGGCGCCGACGCCGACGCCGCCGCCCATCACGATGCCGTCCATCAGCGAGACGTACGGCTTGGGATAGCGGCCGATGTGGGCGTTGAGCAGGTATTCGTCGTGCCAGAAGGTCCTGGCGTTGTCGTCTTGGGCCTTGGCGCTGTGATAGAGCGCGACGACGTCGCCGCCTGCGCACAGTCCGCGCTCGCCGGCGCCGGTCAGCAGCACCGCGCGCACGTCGTCGTCGTGCTCCCAGGCGTTGAGCGCCGCGGCGAGGCCCGCGACCATCACCTGATTGAGCGAATTGATGGCCTTCGGGCGGTTCAGCGTGACGACGCCGACGCCGTTCTCGACATTTACTAGGATATCCTCGTTTTCCGCCACGGTAAGCAATGTAGATCGTCGCGCACCGGCTGCGACGACCAGGTACCGTTTCACAGTAAGTTCCCAGTTTCTCCGTCTCGCCGGGAACCAACACCCGACGCCGTACGTTGTGTGGGTGTTCGTCAGCAGACGGACCACAGCTTCAGGAGAGGAACCCGACGGTGCGCGAGAGCAGCAACCCGATATTTCGTTCCCTGCCCAAGTCGCAGGGCGGATACGCGCAATTCGGTAGTGGCGCCGCCGCTTATGGTGCCCAGCAGACCATGGCCCAGCCACATACCGAATACCCGCAGCAGCAGGCCGGCTTCGCCCGCCCGCTGACGATCGATGATGTCGTCACCAAGACCGGCATCACGCTGGCAGTGTTGTCGGTCAGTGCGGTCATTTCGTACTTCACGATCATGTCGAACCTGGCGCTGGCCGGGCCCATCGCCATGATCGGCGCGCTCGGCGGCCTGGTGATGGTGCTCATCGCCACGTTCGGCCGTAAGCAGGACAACCCGGCGATCGTGCTCACCTACGCCGTGCTCGAGGGCATGTTCCTCGGCGCGTTCTCGTTCATCATGGCCAACTTCGCGGTGTCCGGCGCCAATGCCGGTGCTCTGATCGGCCAAGCCATCCTCGGCACCTTCGGCGTGTTCTTCGGCATGCTCGTGGTCTACAAGACCGGAGCCATCCGCGTCACCCCGAAGTTCACCCGGATGATCGTGGCCGGCATGTTCGGCGTTCTTGCCCTGATGCTCGGCAACTTCATCATCGGCTTCTTCAACGGCGGCGCCGGCATGGGCCTGCGTAGCGGTGGCACCATCGCCATCATCTTCTCGCTGGTCTGCATTGCGCTGGCGGCGTTCAGCTTCCTGATCGACTTCGACGCCGCGGACCAGATGATCCGGGCCGGTGCTCCGGCGAAGGCGGCGTGGGGCGTCGCGCTCGGCCTGACCGTCACCCTGGTCTGGCTGTACGTGGAAATCCTGCGACTGCTGAGTTACTTCAACAACGACTAGCTGTCGTGAAAAACGAGGGGCGTCCGCTTCGGCGGGCGCCCCTCGTTTACGTTGACCGGCTCAGACCGCGCGCGGCGTGACTCGACTCGCGGCTTCGGCAGCATTGCGGCGTGCGGTGTCGACATCCTCGGCGCGGGCCAGCGCCACGCCCATCCGGCGGGTCTGGAAGCTCTCCGGCTTGCCGAACAGCCGAATGTCGGTGCCCGGCACCTGAAGTGCGTGATCGACGCCGTCGAAGACGATGCCTTCGGCTTCCACGCCGCCGTAGATCACCGCGCTGGCACCTGGACTCTTCAGCGAGGTGTCCACAGGCAGGCCGAGGATGGCGCGGGCATGTAGCTCGAACTCGTTCTGCCACTGCGTGATCATCGTGGTCATGCCGGTGTCGTGCGGTCGCGGACTGACTTCGCTGAACCACACCTGGTCGCCCTTGACGAACAGCTCGACGCCGAAAACGCCCTGCCCGCCGAGGTTTTCGGTGACCTTGTGCGCAATCTCCTGAGCGTTGGCCAGGGCCGCGGCCGACATCGGGTGCGGCTGCCAGCTTTCCACGTAATCACCGGCGACCTGGCGGTGTCCGATCGGTTCGCAGAACTGGGTTTCGACCTGCCCGCCGGCTGGACTACTTCCCGTCGCTCCGCTCGCCCCAACGGCACGAACGGTCAACAGCGTGATCTCGTAGTCGAAGTCGACGAAGCCCTCGACGATGATGCGCGTGTTGGTGACGCGGGCCCCGCCCATCGCGTAGTCCCAGGCCTTCGCGACGTCGTCCGGTCCGTCGAGCTTGCTCTGCCCCTTGCCCGAGCTGCTCATCACGGGCTTCACCACGCACGGATAGCCGATGCCACCGTCGATGGCCGCCTGGAGTTCTTCCAGTGAGTCACAGAACTTGTACGGGCTGGTCGGTACTCCGAGTTCTTCGGCGGCCAGCCGGCGGATGCCCTCGCGGTCCATGGTCAGGCGGGCGGCCCGAGCGGTCGGGATCACTCGCACCACGCCCGCGTCCTCGAGTTCCTGGAGTGCCGGCGTCGCGATGGCCTCGATCTCGGGCACCACCAGCGCGGGCTTTTCGGCCTCGATCAGCGCCTTCAGCTGCGCCGGGTCGCTCATGGTGATGGTGCGGGCATGGTGCGCGACCTGCTGGCCCGGCGCGTTTTCATAGCGGTCGACCGCGATGGTCTCGACCCCGAGACGCTGCAGCGCAATCAGCACTTCCTTGCCGAGCTCGCCGCTGCCCAGCAGCATGACCTTGACGG
>DATFGV010000242.1:0-5467 GCA_035249115.1 Vineibacter sp. | reverse complement strand
CTTCGATGACGGTCATGTTGGCGAGGTCGAGCCCGCGCAGCTGGTAGACGCGGTCGACCACCTTGAAGAGGCCGTTCTCGAGGTTGAGCTGCGCCATGCGCCACAGGCTGGGGTTCACCGTCGGGGGCGCATCGCGGCCGTTGAGGAAATCATAGGATTTGAGGTTCCACACCACGGTGCCGGACTCGGTCTTGATGACGCCCTCGGGCAGGCGCTCGATCAGGCCGCGGCCTGCCGCCTCGAAGTCGGCGCGATCCTCGAACGGCAGCGCCGCGCGCATCGACTGGTTGGCCTGCTGTGTCGCCGGCGCGGCGTCCTTGGGTGACATCGGGGGCGTCGTCCCGCTTTGCGCCTCACTCATCGCACCCTCCCTTGTCTTCAATTGCCGCCATTCAAGCCGAGACGCACATCGTGGTCGAGCCCATGTTTGCCGCGTAGCGATGGCCGGCGCTTTGCGGCAGGCTGCCAGCCACGCAGGCTGGCGGCTATCGTCGACGGTTGATCTTAACCTTCCCCCGGAGGGGGAAGGTGCCGGAAGGGTGGATGGGGGATGAAGCTGGGGGCGCGTCACTCCAGTGACGCGTCATATGCCAGCGACAACAAAGACGCGCGACTGGAGTCGCGCGCCCCCAGCACGCCACCTTGTCCCTCCGGGGGCAGGTTAGAGAATGGCTACAATCTCGTCCGCGATAGCCTCACCCAACGACGGAGAGACCACCGTGTTCCAAACCGACCTGTTGAAGGGCAAGCGCATCCTGGTCACCGGCGGCGGCACCGGCCTGGGGCAGAGCATGGGGCGCCGCTTCCTCGAGCTGGGGGCCGAACTGGTGATCTGCGGCCGGCGCACCGAGGTGCTGGAGACGACCGCCGCCGAGTTCCGCCAGCAGATCCCTGGCGCCTCGGTCGAGACGCACGGCGTCGACGTGCGGGTGTCCGATGCGGTCGAGGCAATGATGGACAGCATCTGGCGGCAGCGCCCGCTCGATGTCCTGGTCAACAACGCCGCCGGCCAGATCCTGGCGCAAACCCACAAGCTCTCGACCCGTGCCATCGATTCGGTGCTGAACATCGTGCTGCACGGCTCGGCCTACTGCACCGTCGCCGCCGGACGGCGCTGGATCGACGCCGGCCAGCGCGACAAGGTCGTCCTGTCGATCCTGACCGTCTCGTCGCTGACGGGCGCGCCTTTCACCGTGCCGTCGGCGATGGCTAAGGCGGGCGTCCTGGCGATGACCAAGAGTCTTGCCGTCGAATGGGGGCCCAAGGGCATTCGCACCTGCGCCATCGTGCCCGGCCCGTTCCCGACACCGGGTGCGTGGGAGCGCCTGATGCCCGCGGCGCGCGGCGGCAACGACGAGCTGGTGAAAACCATTCCGCTGCGCCGGGTCGGCGAGCACGCCGAGCTCGCCAACCTCGCGGCTTTTCTGGTGTCGAACGGTGCGGCCTACATCAACGGCGACGCCGTGGTGATCGACGGCGGCAAGATGCTGCAATCGGGGGGCGGTGGCGCCAGCACCAGCGCGATGCTCGACTGGAGCGACGATCAATGGGCCGCGATCCGTCCCCGGAAGTGATTGTCACGCCGCCATGATCGTTTCGCTGAGCGGCACGCCCTCGCCTAACAGACCGGGTGGCGAATCCGCGACGAGTCGTGCCAGATTGGCCGGATGCCCGACATGCTTCGCCCTCTGGCGCTCGCGCTGATCGTCGTTGGCGGCTGCACGCAGATGCCGCAACAACCCATCCAGGCGCTCGATTCGCGCTCCTTGGACATCGAGAACCGCAAGGAAGACGTGCTGCGTCAGCTCGCCCAGTGCGAGAGCGGCGGCAACGGCGACTCCGACCGGCCGATCTACGGCGCCGGCGGCGCCTATGTTGGACGCTTCCAGTTCTCGCCGCGCACCGTCATCGGCTTCGTGCGTGAACGCGACGGCCGCACCTTGAGCCACAAGGAGGCGGTCGACCTGGCGCACGACTACCGGCAAGCCGCGCAGCTGGCGAAGTGGGCGATCTTCGAGCGCGACGCCATCAGCCACTGGCCGCTGTGCAACCGCAAGCACGGCCTCGCCGCCCGGGTCGCGGCGATCAAGGCGATGTGACCGCAGTGACCTTTGCCTCACCCTGAGGAGCGGCCCGCAGGGCCGCGTCTCGAAGGGTGAGGCCACGCACGTTGGGAACGGCAACCGCAGGACCAGATATGTGGCTGACCTCATCCTTCGAGACGCATCGCTGCGCGATGCTCCTCAGGATGAGGTCGTCGTCTGTGCTTACGCCCGAATGCCGCCGAGGCGGGCGATGACTGCGTCGGGGATGCGCATGGGCTTCATGCGGCCGGGCGCCGCCGGATCGTTGGCCACCCAGCAGCGGGCCTCGTGGCCGTGCGCTACCGTCGTGCCGTCGGACAGCGCCGCGCGATGCGCGACCCGGAACGAGCTGTTGCCCCAGCGTTCGACCCGGCTCTCGACCACCAGTTGATCGCCGGGGATCACCGGCCGCTCGAAAGTGCCGCTGGCGTTCAGGATCGGCATCTCGGCGCCGCCCATCTCGTCGCGCATTACCCGCTTGTCGAGACCCGCCGCCCAGAACAGCCGCCACGTCCCCTGGTCCCACCATTTGAAATAGGTCGGATAGAAGATGATGCCGGCCGGATCGCAATCGCCCCACTCGACCGTCACCGTGTGACGGACCGCGAGGCCCGTGTCGGTGGTCACGGCCTTCGTGTCGGCCGGCAGCGCGACGCGCGGTTCACTCGGCGGCACGGCGCAGTTCCGGCGTGCGGCTGGCGATGTCGGCCAGCGTCTTGTCGAGCGAGTCGCCCTCGGGATCGGCGAGCGCCGCGACGCGGGCGCTGGCGATGGCGTCGGCCGCGAAGGCCTGCGCCATTGTGCCGCTGAGCGCCGGTGCGATCAGCGCCGCCTCGATGCGTGTCCAGTTGCGCAGGCCGCGCTTGTGGGTGTCGCCATAGCCCTTGACCAGCCGGGCGCACTCGGCGATCTCGCGCGCCAGCGCCTGGCTCAGGGGTGCGGCGCGACGGATCGCCTCCAGCCAGTGGCCGATCTGCGCCTGCTCCTCGGCATAGCGCCAGCTGCGCGGCCGCCACCAGCGCAGCTTCGACAGCAGCCACAGGCGCAGGAAGCCGGACACGGTGCTGCTGCGCACATGCATCGACCAGTACCACTTGCCCAGCCGGCCGGTGCGCTCAGCCCAAGCCATGATCCGCCGCGCCAAGCCGGGTGGCAGCAGGCCGCAGATCTCCTCGATGCCCGGCTTGAAATGCTCGGTGATCGCGACCGGCTCGTGCGCCTTGGCGCGCACTTCCTGGCGCACCTGTGCGAAGCGTTCGCCCGAGACCTTGACCTGCGCGACACGGATCACGTCCTCGAACGACATGCGGACCGCGAGGTGCCGCGCCGTCTCGCGCAGCAGCATGCCGTCGCCGCCGGCGGCTTTGTCGACCGACCACACGTTGTCCAGGCGATCCAGGTACCGCGCCGCATAGGTGCGGTCCTGGTAGTCGGTCAGCCGGCGGACCCCCTCCTCGACGATGTCATGCGCCGCGACCGGAAACGCCTGCCGCGCCCGCGCCACCAGGTCTTCGATGCCGCGCGCCTGCGCCTGGCGCTTGTGGTGCGCTCGCACCGTCTGCTCCAGCTCGCCGCGCGCATGGGCGCGGCCGAAGGCAAAGCCGGCGAGGTTGGCGTCGACCGACTTGCCGGCGGCGCGGATCGCACTCTCGAACGCCGTGTCGGGGATCGGCACCGTGCCGGCGCCGGCCAGCGCGCCCAGCAGCACGGCGTTGAGCACGCTGCCCGACTCCTCGGCCGCCTGGTCCATGTCGAACAGGACCTGCGCCTTCGACCGCTCCTTGACCGCGCGCAGCAGGCGGCCGACATCAAAGCGGCCGTCGGCCATGGCGACCCGTTCACCGATCGCGAAGACACGATGGCTGGAGGCGATCAGGGTCGTGCGGTCAGGGGTCACCCAGCCGTTGGCGATCATGCGGCCGGCCTCGAGCAGTTCGCTGGCCAGCAGCACGTCGACCTCGCCCATCGCCGGGTTCAGCGCCAGCACCGGCGCGCGATCACCCAACCTGATGCGCGGCGTCGGCAGCACTTCGAGGTAGTACGTGGTAGCCCCGGTGCGTTGCGCCACGCCGGGGATCTGCGTCGCCTGCGCCGGCAGGCCGGCCGCATGCGCCGCCTCCACGATCCAGTCGCACAGCACGCCCCCGCCATCGCCGCCCAGCGCGGCGATCAGGATGGTGACGGGGCGGTCGGATGCGGTCATGCAAAGCTCTTTCCTCCCCACGCAGTGGGGAGGTGCCCCGCAGGGGCGGAGGGGAGCCAACGTGGTGTCTCCTGATTATGCACCACGTGGGCTCCCCCTCCGGCCTTCGGCCACCTCCCCCACTGCGTGGGGGAGCGTATTGCCCTGCAGCCAGCCGATCACTGCCGACCGGACGCGCCACAGCAGGCGGTCCCACCAGCCGGGGTTCTGCACGATTTCGGCCTTGTAGAACGACGGGCAGAGTACGGCGGCGTCGGCCACCTCGCCGCACAGGCCGCAGCCGACGCAACTGTTGATCACCTGCGCCACCGGATCGTCGCGCAACGGATCGGGGCTGGGCTTGATGGTGAGCGACGGGCAGCCCGATAGCCGGATGCACGAGTGATCGCCGGTGCAGACCGCGTCGTCGACGCCGTAGCGCGTGCGCACCACCCGCTCGCCGCGCTTGAGCGCCGCCGTTTGAAGCGGCCGGATGCGCCGCTGGCGCGCCAACTGGCATTCGCCGTCGGCGACGATGACCTTCAGGCCGGGCGTGTCGGTGGTCATCGCCTCGCGCAAGGTGCGCAACATCGTGGAGACATTGTACGTGCGGATGGTGCGCAGCCAGCGAATGCCGAGCGACCGCAAGGTGGCGGCGATGTCCGAGGTGTTCTGCCCGTCGCGACGGTTGCCGGCGCTGGACGGCAGGAGTTGCGCGCCGGTCGCCGAGGTGTAGCCGTTCTGCATGATGACCAGCACGCGGTCACCGCGGTTGAACATCGCCGACGACACGCCCGACAGCAGGCCGTTGTGCCAGAAGCCGCCGTCGCCCATCACCGAGATGGTGCGCTTCTGCATCACCGGCGCCACCGCGCCCGCCGCCGCCAGCGACATGCCGTAGCCCAGGATCGAATTGCCGAGATGGAACGGCGCCAGGGTCGCGAACGAATGGCAGCCGATGTCGCTGGAGATGTGGACCTTGCCGACCTCACGCTCCAGCAGCTTGATCGCCGAGAACACCGGGCGCTCGGGACAGCCGGTGCAGAAGCCGGGCGGCCGCAGCGGCAGCGGCGCCCCGATGATCTTCTGCGCCTCGGCGCGGCCGGCGCGCGCGGCTTCCAGCGCCTGCATCGGCTTCGACAGGTCGATGTCGTTGGCGCTGCGGGCGAAGAACTTCAGCAGCCCGTCGGTGACCACCTCG
>DATFGV010000241.1:0-2134 GCA_035249115.1 Vineibacter sp. | reverse complement strand
GCACTGGATCAGCATGGTCGAGTCGCCGGCGACCGCCGCCGCCAGATGCTCCGACACCCAGGACTTCGCCGTGCCCGGCACGCCCAGTAGCAAGAGCGCCCGGTCGGTCGCCAGGGTCGCGACGGCGGTCTCGATCAGGCGGCGCTCGCCGACATATTTGGGCGTGATCGCCGTGCCGTCGCGCGCCTGTCCGCCCATGACGTAGGTCACCACCGCGCGCGGCGACAGCACCCAGTTCCGCGGCCGCGGACCGTCATCAGCGGCGCGCAGCGCATCGAGCTCGGCCTTGTAGGTGATCTCGGCCGGCAGTCTCAGCTTGTCGGTCATGGGGTTCCTTTCATCGGAAGCGCGGCATTGAGGCGAAGCATGTCGAGGCGCGGATCGGCCGGCAGCAGGCCGGCACTCTCAACCCGGCGCAGAATCGCAGCGGCGGCGGCCGAGCCGGCCAGCAGGCCGAGCGCGACCAACTCATTGGCCGGGCGCAAATGGTGCGGCGTCGAGTCGGCGTCCGAGGGATCGCCCGCCAGGCGCGTCAACAGCGCCCGGCCTGCGAGGCTGCCGAGCAGCAGCGACGCGTCGTCGACGTGCTGCCCGGCGCCAGCGACGCCGAGCGCCTCGCCGAACGAGATCTCGGTGTCGCGGATCATCTTGCCGGCCAACATCGGTCGCGCGGCCGCCTCGAGTCGTGGCGCCAGCATCATGACGAAGCCGCGCTGTTCGGTGCCGCCGTCCGCGGCGCGCTCGGCCAGGGCGGCGGCGATCGGCCCTGGCGCCGACTTCACCGCCATGCTGACGAGGTCGTAGTCAGTGAACCTGTCGACGCCGAAAGCCCAGGCGTTGACGAACTCGAGCGGATCGAGGCCGAGTGCTGCCGCCAGGGCGCCGAAATCGATGGCCTCGAACAGCGCTCGTCGCCGCGCGCGCTGCGCGTCGGTCTTCAGCACGACGGGCCGAACGACGATGCTGCGGCGGATCAGGCCCTTCTTGCCCTGCTCCAGGAACGCCGCTAGTTCTGCCACTTCCTGCCCGCGGCTGCCGTGTCCCAGGCGCGCCAGCAGAAGTTGCGCTGCCGCCTTCACCTTGTCGGACCGGTCGGCCAGCAGGCCTTCCAGCAAGGGCACGTCCGCCTCGTCGAGACCCGCCGCCAGACAGTCGACCAGTCGCGCCCGCGCCTCGGCCGGCAGGTTGATGGCCTTGGCCGCGAACAGCTCCCGTGCCTGTGTCGGGTCGGCGCGTCGCAGGGCGATGAACAGCAGGCGCCGCACTGCCGGCGGAAAATCGTTCCAGGTGTCCTCGGTCAGTTGGTCGCCGACCGGCGTTCCGCCGGCCGTATCCGACGCCGATGCCTGCACTGCCCACGCGACCCACGGCGCGTAGACCTCCGGCAGATCATCATCGCCCGCGCCGGGCAGCCAATCGGCCGGATGCGGCGTCACGCCGCGCCCGGACAGAAACGCGACCACTGCGCCCGGCCCCAGCGGCTGCTTAGCGCCCGCCAGCACGCGCCGAAAGAGCTGCCGCAGCGCCGAAGGCAGAGTCGGCAGCGACAATACCGGCACCGGCGGCGCCAGCTTCAGCCCCGGCGGCGGCACGGGCCGCAGCGCGACATGCGCGAACTGGCCGGCGATCGCCAACAGCCGCAGTTCGCGCTCCGCGGGCATGACTCCCGCGAGCATGGTGCGCCAGGACCCAGGGGCCGCCTCGAGCGCCGCGCCGCCCATCAGCCAGCGCGCCATCATCGCCTCAACAGCGGCCGCGTCGTTCGGCTCAGGCGCCGCCATCGATCCGTCCCCACGATGTCTGCGCCGCCAGCAGACGCGCCCGCGTGCCGGTCCAGATGGCGACCGCCGCCTCCAGGTCGGCGCCGCGCGCCACGCCCGAGGGAGCATTGGCCAAGGGCAGCGCCGCGGCGCCGTCGTTGGCGCGCCACCAGGCATGGCCCTTGGCGTCGCTCGCGAGACGGCCCCGCGGCAGCAGGATGGGCAGGTCCTGCGTCCACGGTGCGTCGCCCAGGGTTGCGACATAGGGCTGCAGTGGATCGCCCGAAACGCGCACCGGCCATCCGGCAGGCGCGCCGGACGCGGCCTCGCGGCGTTGGTCGATCACGGCACGCAGCGGCGCCTTGGCCGGAAAG
>DATFGV010000240.1:0-2234 GCA_035249115.1 Vineibacter sp. | reverse complement strand
CGGCACGATCTCGTGGGCGTAGCGCTCGGCTTTCGCGACCACGACCTCCCGCGGTACCCCCTGCTCGCGGGCGTAGGCCTCGATCGCCTGGACGACGGCGGGATCGTAGAGCAATCGATCGAGCAGCACCTGGCGCTTGGTCAGCTGGAACGGCCGGATTTCGACCTGCAGTCGGCGGTTGACCCGGTCGATCAGCCGGTTGACCCGGCGGCGCAACACCCAGCGGACCGACGGCAGCAGCAATCGGTCGAGCAGCGACCACAGCGCGAAGGCGGCGATGGCGAGGAACAGCCACAGCGGTACCGCGACCGGTTGGTCCATGCGCCCTGACGCTCCCCGCGCTTTTGCCGCACTGTATCCGCCGGGGGCGCGCCACTCCAGTGGCGCGTATTCGTTACGGCTCGCCCCCGCATGACGCGTCACTGGAGTGATGCGCCCCCAGCGAACCAATCCAGGCGTGACAGCCGTTGTTTCTTGTTAGTGACGCGCTCTCGGCGGGCTAAGGTCTCGCCGGGAGGGACGGCGATGGCGTACATCTCCGGCGTCGGCAACACGCGCTATGGCAAGATCGACGGCTGCACGACCTTGGGCCTGGCGGCCGAGGCGGCGCATGCCGCGCTGGCCGACGCCGGCCTGGCCGCGAAAGACGTCGACGGCTTCCTGACCGGCTATGCCACCACCATGCCGCATATCATGCTGGCGACGGTGATCACCGAACGGCTGGGCATCCGGCCGGCTTATGCGCATACCCTACAGGCCGGCGGCGCCACCGGCGTCGCCATGGCGATGCTAGCCAAGATCCTGGTCGACAGCGGCCGCTGCCGCGCCGTGCTGATCGTCGCCGCCGAGAACCGGGCCACCGGCCAGAGCCGCGACCAGGCGATCCAGACCCTGGCCCAGGCCGGCCATCCCGACTACGAGGTGCCCTACGGCGCCACCATCCCCGCCTACTACGGCCTGCTGGCGGCGCGCTACATGCACCAGTTCGGCGTCACGCAGACCGATCTCGCCGAGCTGGCGGTGGTCATGCGTCGCCACGCCGGGCGGCATCCCGATGCGCATCTACGGTCGCCGATCACGCGCGACGAGGTGATGGCGTCGAAGCCGATCGCCCTGCCGCTGCGGCTGCTCGACTGCTGTCCGGTGTCGGACGGCGGCATCGCCGCCGTCATCACCCGCGAACCGACATCGACCGCGAAGGTCCGCATCCGCGGCGCCGGGCAGGCGCATTTTCATCAGCACATCTCCTGCGCCCGCGACTGGGCCGACATGGGTGCCAAGGCCTCGGCCGACCGGGCGCTGGCCGATGCCGGCATGACGCTGGCCGACATGCGCTATCTCGCCGTCTACGACTCCTTCACCATCACGCTCGCCATGCTGCTGGAGGAGATCGGCTTCGTGCGCCGCGCCGGATCGGGCGAGGCCGCTGCCGCCGGTCGCTTCGATCTCACGGGCGATTTGCCGCTCAACACCCATGGCGGCCTGCTGTCGTTCGGCCATTGCGGCGTCGGCGGCGGCCTGGCGCACCTGGTCGAGACGCAACGCCAGCTGGCCGGCCGCGCCGGCGAGCGGCAGGTGAAGAACGCGGCCACCGGCTTCGTGCACGGCGACGGCGGCGTGATGTCGTCGCACGTGTCGATGGTGCTGGAGCGGGTGTAACTCATGCTTCCCCACGCTGCGCGTGGGGAAGGGAGTCCAGAAACTGATGAAGCAGGCAGTCGGAAAGGACACCGACCAATGACCGAGCCGACGTCGCTCTCCACCGATCCGATCGCGCACCAGTGGTGGGCCGATGTCGCGGATGGCCGCATCGGCTATGAGGCCTGCGCCGACTGCGGCGTGGCGCAATTCTATCCCCGCGGCCATTGCGCGTCTTGCGGCTCGCGGCGCGTGACGGTGCGCCAGGCAGCGGGCACCGGCACGATCTTTTCGATCACCGTGGTGCATCGGCCGCCGTCGCCGGCACTGCAGCCCTTCGCACCCTATGCCATCGCCCTGGTCGACCTCGACGAGGGCGTCCGGCTGATGGCGCACGCCGATCCGGCGCTCGGCATCGGCGCGCGGGTGCGGGCGAGCTTCGTACCGTTCGGCGGCCGCACCGTGCCGCGCTTCATCGCGGAAACCTGAGCCCCGCGCTATCGATCTCGTTGTCGTCGTTCGCTAGACCCTTCGGCCTGCACCCGGATTCAGCCGATGAAACTGCTGGAGATGCCTGTCGATGACCGGTGATTCAT
>DATFGV010000239.1:0-3140 GCA_035249115.1 Vineibacter sp. | reverse complement strand
CGTCGCGTCGAACGCCAGCGTCTCGACGTCGGCACCAAAGCGCGTCCGCAGGTCGGCGGCGGTGTCAGCCAGGTCGGCGAGGTCGCGCCCGGCCAGCAGCAGCCGCGCGCCGTCGCTCGCGGCGCGGCGGGCGAAGGCGCGCGCCAACGCCGAGGACGCACCGAGGATCAACCAGGTATCGCCACGCGCGCGCATGGCCGACCTACACGATGTAGTCACGCAGCCGCAACCGGCGCGCCAGGTCGGATTGCATGCGAAACTCCGGATCGAATCGCGCCAGCACGGCCCGCATCTTCGCCAGCCTGGGATACATGGCGGCGAAGCCGTGATCCGTCAGGTGCGAATCGTTGGCCAGAAACAGGCGTCCGCCGCGATCCAGGGTCTCGCGCTCCAGGCGGCGCATCGTGTCCGCCGTCGCGGCCGACGGCATCAGTTCGAACGTCAACCCGATACCCGGCCGCGCGAAGCTCAACATGCCGCGACCCTCGCTGCCCATCGCTTGCAGTCGGGCGTTCGCAACACCGCCACCGCGCCGGGCGATGTCGACTAGACGCCGGATGGCCGCGACCGCGCCATCCGCCGGCAACGCGCACTGCAGCCACCGCCGCCGGCCGTCATGTGGCGCGTCCTCAGCCAGGAACAGGAACCGCCCGAGCGGCAGCCGACGCTGCGAGCCCGAGCCATGCGCCCGGCGAAAGCGCCACGCACCGTGCAGGCGTCCAGGCACCAACTGCGCGGTGCGGTTGGCGAGCGCGCCGAGCGCCTGTGTCGGCCAGGATGGCGGCCGACTCCCGTCCGCGGCAAGCGGCGGATCGGCCGTCATCAGCACGCCGCGTCCCTGCGCCGGCACGCCCGCGCCGATCTCGATCCAAGCACTGGCGTAGGCATGTGACAGCGCTGCCGCCGCCAATTGGTCGACCAACGAGTCAAGCGTGCCAACCGCCTGGTGGCGCATGTCGATCGCCGCCGATGTCACCGGCACCAACTGAATCGCCGCCCGGGCGATGATGCCGGTGAGACCCATGCCGCCGACGGTGGCGTCGAACAGCGCCGCTTCCTCGGCCGGCGATACACGCAGTAAGCCGTCGCGTGGCGTCACGACGTCGAGCCACACGACGTGTGCGCCGAAGCTGCCAGCGCGCGCGTGATCGAGGCCGTGGACGTCGGCGGCGATGGCGCCACCCACCGTGGTGCGGCTCGACCCGGGGCAGGCGGCCAGGGCGAAGCCCCGCGGCAGAAATGTCCGCAGGATGTCGCCGACCGTGACGCCCGCCTCGACGACCAGCACGCCGCTGCTGGCGTCGAAACCCAGCATCCGGTCGAGCCGCGTCGTCAGCACCACGGCGCCGCCGTCGTTGAGGGCCGCGTCGCCATGACCCTGGCCGCCGCCGCGCGCGATCAGGCTGCGGCCCTCCGGTGCCGACGCCGCCGCCAGCACGCGCGACAGGCGGTCCGGCCGGCAGACCAGCTGGGTCGCCGTCACGCCGCCAGGGGTCGACAACCGCCGCGCCACCCAGTCGCGCCCTGCCGTCCTGATGTCGGCATCGTCGTCCGCAGACGCCGTGTGCACCATGCCGCCAGTATGGCACGATCCATTCGCGGTCAGGCACGCGGCCTTGGATCCGGCAATCGGTGCCTCACCGTCGGTCGGTGTGGCGGGCGGCCGCTGTCAGCGACCGGACCGCTCTTTGGGTGAGACGTAGTCAGGGTCGTGCGCGAAAGGCAGCGGCCGGTCGTTTGCCAAGGCGTTAAGCACGGCCGCGAAATCAGTCCGGCAGCGGAACCCCAGCTCGCGTTCGGCAAGGCCGGCGTCGTAGACGCGCCCGATGCGACCGGGCAGGCGCCAGCCACGTCTGGCGTAGAGGTCCGCGGCAGCCGGGAAGCGGCGCGAGATCACGTCGGCTGCGTCCCGCTTCAAGGCCAGCGCGTCGCCGCGGTCGAATGGGGTCAGCGCCGAGATGATGAAGACGCCAAAGCCGATCGACGCGGCGCGGTCGAGGGCGACAACGTGCGCGTCGGCCGCGTCCTCGACCGTCAGTCGCCGGTACAGGAACTCGTTGGCCTTCAGGTTGGGCCCGCTCAGGTCGCGTACCGTGTCGTCATCCTCGGGAAAGAATCGCGCGGTGCGCAGCACGACGCAGTTCAGGCCGTGCGACAGGTGGTAGATGCGGCACAGCCCTTCCGCCGCCAGTTTCGTCACCCCGTAGATGTTCCGCGGTGCCAGCGGGCCCGACTGTTCATTGAGCCAGACGGCGGCCGGGCCGGCCTCTTGCCGAATTTCCTGCGAGATCATCAGCGAGGTGGTCGAGGTGAAGACGAAGCGGTCGTGCCGTGCGGCGATCGCCGCCTGCAACAGGTTCAGCGTGCCGGTGACGTTGACATCGATGAAGGCCTGCGGGCCGACGCGCGCCACATCCGGCTTGTGCAGCGCGCCGCCGTGCACCACGGCCTCGATCGCGTGCTCGGCGAAAACCCGCTCGACCAGCGCACTGTCGGCGACCGAGCCGATGACCTGCGTATCGGTAGCCGGCGCCACGTCGAGGCCGACCACGCGGTGGCCCACCGCCCGCAAGCGCGGCGCCAGAAAGCGGCCGAGCCATCCCGACGAACCGGTCAACAAAACGATCATCGCGGCGACACTAGAGCATGTTCCGACGACACGGAATCACACCTCCTGGGAGCGCGGGCGTCTCGCCCGCCCATGAGCGGGCCGGAGGCCCGCGCTCCCAGGTTCCTATCGACCACGTCGCCAAGCATGACGCGCAGGCTACGGTGCCTGACTTTGACTGGCGGCGGCGTCGACATCCTCGTACAGCGTGCGCGCTTCGCTGGCCGGACCGCGGCGCGTGCCGGGCGCGAGCACGCGCACGATGCGGACCTGCTTGCCCAGCGCGAAGGTCAGCACCATGCCGGGCGCGATCAGGGCGTGCGGCTTTTCGGTGGAGCGGCCATCAATCCGGAAGGGATGGCCGGCGACGGCACGCGACGCCGCGCCGCGCGAGCGGAAGAAGCGCGCGTGCCATAGCCACTTGTCGAGGCGGATCGTGTCGGGCGGTTCGGGCGACGGCATCGCCGGCGCAGATCAGGTCTTGCCGAGCTTCAGTTCGAGCAGCTTGGCGAACGGCGAATCGGCCGCGGGG
>DATFGV010000238.1:0-7750 GCA_035249115.1 Vineibacter sp. | reverse complement strand
AACGCGTCCGGCCGCTGGCGGAGCTACGCGGTTGCGTTCACCGAGACTGTCATCCCGAGCGTAGCGAGGGATCCAGGGGCAGCGCCTAGATCCCCTTCGCAACGCTCGGGATGACAATCTGATTCCTCTTGAACGAAACGTGCTCTAGCGGCCACTTGGCGTAGCCGGATGGCGGCGGTGGACAGCGTCAGGCTTGCCGTCACCGACGTGTGGAGAGCCAGGAGATGCGATCCTCCCGACCAAGCGCCTCGCACCGCCGGACGATCGAAACCGGTGCGCTGGCGTTGGCCCTGACGCTCTGCCTCACGCCGGCCATGGCGCAGAACTGCCAGGGATGGCCGAACCAGGTGGCGGCGCGCGACCCGCGCCTGATGCAGGGTTTGGCCGGCATCTGGACAGGCCAGGAACCCAATGGCGTGGGCGGCGTCGCACAGGTGCGCACGACGCTGTGGCCCGACGGGCGGCTGCTCTATGAAAAGCAGACCTGCATCAGCATGCCGGGGCTGGGCACAAGCTGTCCGCAGTCGATCGGCCACTGCGAATGGGCGGCACATTTCGCCGCCGACGGTTCGGTGTTCTTCGCCACCAGCTTGCAGGGCTCGTCATACGGCGGCCAGCGCACCGCGAGCTGCGGCGGCAATTATGTCCGCCTGATCGACTGGAACACGACCATGGATGCCAGCGGCAACGTGTCCCGGCGCGTGCAGTGACGCGCCGGGGTCATCGCGCGCGGCGCGGCGGCTGAGGAAGGGGCTATTTCTTTGTCGCCGGTGTGCCGGGCTTGCTCGCCGGTGCCGCCACCTGGTGGGCGATGATCTGCTCTTTGATGTCGTTGTAGACACCCTCGGGAATGATGCCCTTGTCGACCAGCTCGTTCTTGGCGCGATAGGGGCGGCCCTTGATGATGGCGTCGCTGCGCACCTCGCCGATCCCCTTCAGACTCATCAGCTGCTCTTTGGTCGCCTTGTTGATGTCGAGCGGCTCGGCCGCCTTGGCGGCGGGCGCCGGGGCCGGCGCCGGAGCGGGTTTGGGTGCCTGCGCCAGCAGCGGCGCCGATGCGAGGGCAAACGCGCTGATCAGTGCGGCGGCGAGCAGGCGGGAACGTAACGCCATGACGGTCTCCTGGTCTGCGTGACGCGGCCGGGGGACGGCCGAGGTCGAAGTCGACCATGCGGTCCGCCACCCCGCAACCACACCGGTCGCGCTCGAGCACCGCTGTGCCGCGGGAAACCGGCGTTTCTGTGGGTAAAAAATGTCGCCGGCCGGGCGCCGGCTCAGGCCTTCTTGAGCTGGGCGGAGAACTTGCAATAGCCGTCGAGCGTGACGTTGGCGGTCGTGGCATTGATCGTGCCGCTGACGTTCATGGTGCCGCCCTGGACCTGCGCCTTGGTCTTGAAGGCGCCGGCGGCGTTGGCCGTCGCCTGGAAATTGCGCTGCGGCCGGCCTTCCTGCTGGAAGATACCCTTGACGTCGGTGCCGTTGACGGTGACGTCGACCTTCATCTTGTAGCTGCTGCAGTTGCCGCTGCCACCGACGCCGCCGCTGCTGCCATAGCCGGTCCAGGTATAGGTGGCGCTTTGCGCCAGCGCCGCCAGCGAAATCGATGTGACGGCGGCCAGCGATAGCAGGAAAGTCTTGCGCATACCGTTCTCCCTAGTTGGTTCAGGAGATCATGGACCCGGCCGCGCGCGGATTCCAGCCGCGGCGCGGCCTACAGGCGGTACGGCGCGGCCCAGCGCCTGGATGCGAGGACCGTCGCTATGTGGCTTGCGGCGTGCCTTGCTACAGTGACGCAAACCGCCGGGCGGACACCCGACAGGCCTGCTCTGGGAGTTGACCGACATGCTGCTCGAAACCCTGCTGCCGCTGGGCAAGGTCGACCCCGGCCTGCGCGCGCCGGAGACGCCGCTTGACCTGCACAGCATCGGCGCCGACGCCCGCCTGTTGGAGGAGCTCGGCTACGACGGGCTGGTGGTCGAGGAGACCAAGGACGATCCCTTCGTGCTGATGGCCCTGGCCGCCCAGGCGACGCAGCGCCTCAAGCTCGGTACCTCGGTCGCCATCGCCTTCCCGCGCAGCCCGACCGTCACGGCGCTCAGCGCCTGGACGATCCAGAAGCTGTCGCGCGGCCGCTTCACCCTGGGCCTGGGCACGCAGGTCAAGGCGCATATCGAGCGGCGTTACGGTATGGCATGGACGCCGGCGGGCCCGTGGATGCGCGAGTACGTCAACGCCGTGCGCGCCGTCTGGGATTGCTGGCAGACCGGCGCCAAGCTCGACGTCAAGGGCGAGCGCTACAGCATCAACCTGATGGTGCCGCTGTTCGATCCCGGGCCGATCGAGCATCCGCGCATTCCGATCCAGATCGCCGCCGTCAACGCCATCATGTGCCAGGTGGCGGGCGAGGTCGGCGACGGCATCCGCCCGCACCCGGTGTGCACGCCGTCCTACATCCGGGACGTGATGCTGCCGGCGGTGCGCGCCGGGGCCGCCAAGGCCGGCCGCCGCCTCGATGACTTCCAGGTTGGCATGAAACCGCTGGTGGCGACCGCCGCGACCGAGGCCGAGCTGGTGCCCAAGATCCGCGACACGCGGGCGCGCATCGCCTTCTACGCCTCGACGCCGCAATACCGCGCCGCCTTCAGCCATCTCGGCCTCGACGACCTTGCCGACAAACTGAAGCTGCTGTCGCGCGCCCAGCGCTGGGAGGAGATGCCACAGCACATCAACGACGACGTGCTGCACCAGTTCGTCACCATCGCGACCTACGACCGGATCGCCCGGAAGCTCTGCGAGCGGTTCGAGGACGTGGTGACGCACTGCGAGTTCTCGATCGCCGTCAAGACCGACGCCGACCGCGAGGTGCTGCGCGGGCTGGCGAAGGAGATCCAGGGGCGAGGACAGGAGCGGGCGCGGCGGACGATTTCAGGTCGAGCCGTGTGAGTGTCGCGTATGTGTCATGCCAATGGCCCTTAAGGTTGACCTGTTTGTCAATTGTGTGCGCCTCACCCTGAGGAGCCGGCCAAGGGCGGGCGTCTCGAAGGGTGAGGTGCGGGCCGCGGTGATTGGAACGACTTCTGTTCGCCCCGTCCGCGATGTAGCCCACCCTTCGAGACGCTCGCTTCGCTCGCTCCTCAGGTTGAGGCCGAGTTGACTGGTCAAGCGAGTTAGCGCCAGGGGCCACCAAGGCGTGGCGCGTTCATTCGACCACCGCCGCCGCGCGCCGCGTCACCGCCGCCGCCAGGTTTGCCGCCACCGGCAGGAAGGCACGGAAGTCGAGGTGGCTGGTCGATCCGGCGAGATCGCTGAGGCAGCGCACGTTGACAAACGGCGCGTCGCCCATGCGGGCGCAGACCTGGGCGATGGCGCCGCCTTCCATCTCGACGGCGGCGGCCTGGAAGTTCGTGTGCAGGCGCTGGCGGGTGGCGTCGCAGTTGAGGAAGGTGTCGCCCGACAAGATTGTGCCCAATGCCACGACCGGCACGCGGGGCGCCGTGCCGGTCACATCGGCTGATAGCGCGGGCAGGGCGAGATCGCGCATCGCCGCGGCGAGCCGCGCCGCCAGCGGCGGCGGCAGATCGTAGCCGGCTTCCAGCGTCGGTCGGGTCAGCATGCGGCTGCCCGGCTGAAAGGTGGTGATCGCGCCGTTGGCCAACAGGCCATAGTCGTGCTGCAGGTTGCGCCGCGCGATCACCACGTCGCCAACGCCATAGGCCGGATCGAGCCCGCCGGCGACGCCGCAGAACAGCAGTGCCCGGCAGTCGAAGCGGTCCAGCAGCAGGGTGGCGGCGACCGCGGCGTTGACCTTGCCGGCGCCGCACTCGACGAACACCGCGTCGCGGCCGGCGATCCGGCCGCGGGTGAAGGCGAACTCGCCGATCTGCGTCGTAGCGCCGGCCGCCTCGTCGAGATGCGCCAGTTCCTCGGGAATCGCCGACAGGATGCCGAGCGGGCGTTTGGTGCTGGTCATGGCGGTGCGGTATCTGCGAGCAAAGCGGCGGCTACGACGCCGCCCGCTTGGCGTGGCGCGCCTCGATCGATCGGCGGCTGCGCTCCAGCAGCTCGGCGGGCGGGATGCCGGTGACGGCGCACAGCCGTGCCCAATAGTAGAGAACGTCACCCAGCTCATGCGCGAGATGGTCGCGATCAAGGGTGCCGTCGCGCAGTCGCTTTTTGATCAAATCGGCGATCTCGCCGGCATCCGCCACCAGGCCGAGGGCGAGCGAGGCGAGGTGATCGGCCGTCGCGTCGGGCGTGGCGGGCACCGGACCCATGCCGCGCGCCCAGGCGACATACGCATCGATGTCCATGCCTGTCTCCCTCTGGGGCCCGTATGTTCGGCCGCGTCGCTCGCCGGCGGCCGCGGCCACAGCCACCACCCTAGCGCAAAACCGGTCGTCGCCGGCAGGCTGGCGCGGCGGGGTGTGTACGCTATAAGGGCGGCGCCCCGCGTTCATGTGGAAATCCGCCGCGTGCCCGAGTCGTCCGTCGTCCTGCCGTCGCCCGCCGCGCTGTTGCCAGCGCTGACGGACCTCGCGCGCGAAGCAGGCCGGGTGATCCTCGACATCTACGCCCGCGCCGATTTCGGCGAGCGCGCCAAGGCCGATTCCTCGCCGGTGACCGACGCCGACCACGCCGCCGAGGCCGTTATCCTGGCGCGCCTGCGGCAACTGACGCCCGACTTGCCGGTGGTCGCCGAGGAGGAGGTCGCGGCCGGCCGGGTGCCGCCGCTCGACGGCAGGCCGTTCTGGCTGGTCGATCCGCTCGACGGCACCAAGGAGTTCCTCAAGAAGAACGGCGAGTTCACCGTCAACATCGCCCTGGTCGAGCGCGGCAAACCGGTGCTGGGCGTCGTGCTGGCGCCGGCCATGGCGCGGCTGTGGCGCGGCGTCGTGACCGGCGCCGGCCGTGACGGCTTCGCCGAGGAGGTCGCGGCTGACGGCGGGGCGCGGCGCATTCAAGTGCGGCCGGTGCCGGTGGCCGGCCTGACCGTGTACACGAGCCGCACGCACGGCAGGTACAGCGACCTCGACATCTGGCTGCGCAACCAGCGCATCCAGGTGGCCGAGCGCAAGATCGCCGGCTCATCGCTGAAGTTCTGCCTGATCGCCGCCGGCGAGGCCGATCTCTATCCGCGCTTCGGCCCAACCAACGAATGGGACACCGCCGCCGGCCAGGCTGTGCTCGAAGCCGCCGGCGGCAGCGTACGTCGCGAGGACGACACGACGCTGGACTACGGCAAGCCCGGTTTCTCGAACCCCTGGTTCATCGCTCGCGGCGGTGCGTGATGGCGCGCGCGTGCTGCTGGGGGCGCGTGTGCCATTTCCTTCCCCGCCTGCGGGGAAGGTGGCCGAAGGCCGGATGGGGAGCCAACGTAGTGTCTGTCATTGCGACCACCATGTGGGCTCCCCTCCGGCCCTTCGGGCCACCTCCCCACGCCAAGGCGTGGGGAGGAAGGGGTGGTCTTGGCCGTCACCTGCGTGACTCGCCCCCAGCGTGACGGCCACCGACATCCTCGCACCGACGACCGAGAACATCGCGCGCGCGGCGTCGATGATCCGGGCCGGCGAGCTGGTGGCATTCCCGACCGAGACCGTCTACGGCCTGGGCGGCGACGCCAGCAATGACCGCGCCGTCGCCCGCATCTTCGCAGCCAAGGGCCGACCCGACTTCAACCCGCTGATCGCGCACGTGCCCGACGCGGTGGCGGCGCGCGCGCAGGTGACGTGGACCGACACCGCCGAGCGGTTGGCGCAGCGCTTCTGGCCGGGGCCGCTGACCTTGGTGCTGCCGCGCCGCGCCGATGGCGCGGTGTCGCTGCTGTGCAGTGCCGGGCTCGATACGCTCGCGGTGCGGGCGCCAGGGCATCCGGTGGCGCAGGCGCTGCTGCGCGCCGCCGGCCGCCCGATCGCGGCACCCAGCGCCAACCGCTCCGGCGCCATCAGCCCGACCCGCGCCGAGCACGTCGCGCCCGCATTGGGCAATGGCGTGGCGCTGGTGATCGACGGCGGACCGTGCGCCGTGGGCGTCGAGTCGACCGTCGTGGATCTGACTACGCCGCAGCCGATGTTGCTGCGCCCCGGCGGCGCCACGCGGGAGGCGATCGAGGCGGTGATCGGCCCACTGGCGTTGGGGCCGGCGATCGGCTCGCCGGGCGCGCTGCATGCGCCGGGGCAGCTTGAGAGCCACTACGCCCCCGCACTGCCGGTGCGGCTGGACGCGACGTCGGTCGGCGCCGACGAGGGCTTGTTGGCGTTCGGGGTCGACGTTCCGCGCGGCGCGGCCGTCACCCTGAACCTCAGCCCGACCGGCGACCTCTCTGAGGCGGCCGCCAACCTCTTCTCCATGCTGCGCGCCCTCGACCGGCCCGGCCTTGCCCGCATCGCCGTCATGCCGATCCCCGCGCATGGCCTCGGCCTGGCGATCAACGACCGCCTGCGGCGCGCGGCTGCGGCACGCTGATGATCCGCCCGGTAACAGAGGAATGATGACGCATTTTCATGCCTCCCCAGCGAAGCTGGGGAGGTGCCGCGAAGCGGCCGTGAAGAGCCCTCGTGGTGTTCGCAGTTGAGAGACCACGTCGGCTCCCCATCCGGCCCTTCGGGCCACCTTCCCCACTTGCGTGGGGAAGGGAAGGATCACAGCCACGGCCGCTGGGCCCAGTCGATCGCCAGTTCCAGCCGGTCGTTGCCCCAGAACAGCTCGTCGCCGACCAGCAGGCTGGGGGCGCCGAAAATGCCGCGCGCGATCGCCTCGTCGACGTCCCGCATCAGGCCGCGCTTGTTGTCCTCGGCCAGCGCCGCCGCCAGCAGGGCGTCGGCGTCGAGGCCTTGCGCCGCGATCACCGCGCGCAGGATCGTGGCGTCGGAGATCTCGCGGTCCTCGACGAAGTTGGCGCGGAAGACAGCGCGCGATAGCGCCGGCCGGACGTCGTCGGCCGCGGCGCGCGCCACCCGGGCTGCGAGCAGGCTGTTGCGCGGATAGCTGGTCGGCCAGCGCAGCTTCAGGCCGTAGCGGGCGCACAGCCGCTCGACGTCGCGGCGGCGGTAGGCACGCTGCGCCGGCGTGGCGTTCTGGAACGGCGAGGGGTTATCTGGTCGCTGCCGCAGGATTGGGCCGATAATGAGCGGCCGCCAGCGCACAGTCACGCCAGCGGCGCCTGCGAGATCGCCGATTCGTTCCACCACCATCCAAGCGTAGGGGCTGGAAAAATCGTACCAGAGATCGATAGGATTCGACGCCGGCTCGCTCATGAGCATTCTCTCCGGTCAGGAGTTGCCGCCGTGAATATCGCGCAGATCCTTGTTGATCTGGACCATGCCGAAGGTCTGCCGCGCGACGCCCTGCGCGCCGCGACGGAGCATCGTGCCGAACTGGTACCACGCCTGATCGACGCCTTCGAAACCTACACGCCCGAGGACGGTGACGAGCCGCTCTTGTTCTTCGGCTTCCTTCTGTTGGGTCAATGGCGCGAAACTTCGGCCTATCGACCGCTCTGCCGCTTCTTGCGCCGGATGGGAAACCACATCGATACGCTCATGGGGGACGACACCGTCACCGAGACGGCAAATCGGGTCATGGCCTCGGTCTACGACGGCGATCCGACGCCCCTCTATGAGGTGGTCTACGACCGCGACGCCGACGAGTATGTGCGCGGTGCGATGTGCACGGCGCTTGCCATGCTGACGGCGCGCGGCCAACTGTCGCGCGCCGAGATGGAGCGCTTTCTCCGCGAGGCGTTCGACCGGCT
>DATFGV010000237.1:0-5369 GCA_035249115.1 Vineibacter sp. | reverse complement strand
GACGATCTTCCACGGAGACACCTTGGAATGGCATCGCAGCCCTCCACCCACAGAGCTGCGATGCTCGCCAAATCCGTCCACCATGTCTCCGTACACCCGTCCACCATGTCCCTGTGCAGCACAACAAGCTCACCATGAAGCAACTGCTGTTGGCGTCACCCCAATAGCGTCCGCTGGAAGAACGCGATCATGTCGGCGCGGAACTGCGCCGCGAGATCGCCTTCGCTGCCGATGGTCGCACCCTTGGCGCCGTAGCCCGCCTTGATGCCGTAGACCGCGATGTCGCGGTCGACCAGCTTCGGGTCGGGCACGCCGACAACGGGATGGATCAGCGCGCCGTCGTCGGCGATGTAGCCGGTGGGCGCCGCCGGTGCGACCGAGGCGTTGTCGATCTTCCGCAAAGGCTCGTTCCGGTCGAAGCTGTGGGCGGCGCCCGAAAAGATGCGGATTGATGCCGTACCGCCGCGCAACCGCATCGCCTGCACGTGGCCCTGCGCCTGCTGCGGCGAGCACCACTCGTCGCGATCGCCAATCAGCACCCGCACCTCGGTCGTGCCGATATCGGGATCGAGCAGCTGATGGCCGCACCACGGATAGCCCGCCAGCACCGCCCTGATCGCGAGGTCTTTGCCCAACACCGGCGCGTTGAACCGGCGCATCGCGGCGCCGAGCACGGCTGCGCCGCCGCGGCTGTGGCCTTGCAGGCCGATGCGCATCGCATCGATCTCGGGCAGGCTCGCCAGGTGCCGCGCCGTCACGATCACGTCGTAGGCGCTGGCGGCGAAGGAGAACTGCGTCTGGTTGGCCACGGTCGAGGTGACGCCACGCCCGCCGAACGGGTCGAGCACGAAGGCGGCAATCCCCATGTCGGTGAAGGTCTCGGCGTGGCCGAGATGCGTAGGCGCGACGCTGAGGCTGCCGGGCACGACAATCACCAGCGGCAGCTTGCCGCGCGCCGCCTTGGGCAGGAACAGCTTGCCGTCGATCTCGACCGGCGGCATCTCGGCCGGCCGGCTGACCATCTGGAAATAGTTGACGGGGTTGGCGCTGCGGATCGCGACGTTGCGGCCGGCGATGCCGTTGGCGAAGACCACCTCGCGGTCGCGGAAACGCGCCGGTGCGGCGGCGGACTCGGCTGCGCTCATCGCGACCCCTTTCGGCTCTGCGCCGCCGCCATTCGATGGCGCGGCACCATCGCAAACCTGCCCGGCGATCGCAGCGCTGTCGAGGCGAGGTGAAGGGTGCCGCGTTACGGCATGGTGGATGTCTAATTACCATATCGTGACCAAGTCGCTGCGGCGCTGGCCGGATGAGCGCCGATCGGCACCCCGAAATCGCGGTGCAGGACGGTTACCCTGCCTCGCCCCGACATAGGCCCGCCAGCGCGCCTGGAGGGCCTGTACATCATGGTAAATTGGGTCGGGGTACCCATCCTCATCCAGCCAGCGACCCCCTCCAGCGGGCGTTTAATCGCGTTCTGGAGGCATACGACCTGTGGTGGCGACGGGTGGCCGATTGATACCAGATATGGTATACCTGCGATAGCCTATTTACAGTCCCCGTGAACCGGGCTCGTCAGACCTGGCGACCCAGTCGATGATCCTGGGAGCGCGGGGGTCCGCCCGCTCTTGAGCGGGCCGGAGGCCCGCGCTCCCAGGTTCCCGACCTCAGACCCGCACGACCTTGCCGGGGTTCATGATGTTCTTGGGATCGAGCGCGCGCTTGATGGCGCGCATGGCGTCGAGCTCGACGCTGCCGCGGTAGCGCTCCAGCTCCTCGAGCTTGAAGCGGCCGATGCCGTGTTCGGCCGAGATCGAGCCGCCGAACTGGCGCGCAAGGTCGTGCACTGCGTGGTTGATGTCGTGCATGCGCGCGAAGAAGGCCGGCTTGTCCATGCCCTCGGGCGCCTGGGCATTGAAATGCAGGTTGCCGTCGCCGACATGGCCGAACGGCACCGGCCGCACGTCGGGCATGACGCGCTTCAGGGCCGCGATGCCCTGCGTGACGAAGTCGGGAATGCGGTGCACCGGCACCGAGATGTCGTGCTTGATCGACGGGCCTTCCAGCTTCTGCGCCTCGGAATGGCTTTCGCGGATCTTCCAGAACGCCTGCGCCTGGGCGGTCGACTGCGCCAGCACGGCGTCGAACACCAGGCCCGCCTCCATGGCATCGCCGAGGAAAGCCTCCATCTTGGCCAGCATGCCGCCGCCCTGCGTCGGCGCCGGCCGGGTCGAGGACCACTCCAGCAGCACGGTCCAGTCGTGCGGCTCCGCCAGCGGATCGGCGCAGCCGGGGATGTGCCTGGTCACCAGCTCGATGCCCAGCCGGCCCATCAGCTCACAGGACGTGACGTTGTCCTCGCTGGCGGCATGGGCGCGCGACAGCAGCTCGACGGCGGCCGCCGGATCGCGCACCGCCAGCCAGGCCGTCGCCACGTCCTTGGGGCGCGGGAACAGCTTCAGGACGGCCTTGGTGATGATTCCCAGGGTGCCTTCCGCCCCCATGAACAGCTGCTTCAGGTCGTAGCCGGTGTTGTCCTTCTTCAGCGAGCGCAGACCGTTCCACACCCGACCGTCCGGCAGCACCGCCTCCAGGCCCAGCACCAGGCTGCGGGCGTTGCCGTAGTGCAGCACCTGCACGCCGCCGGCGTTGGTCGCGAGGTTGCCGCCGATGGTGCAGGAGCCCTCCGCCGCCAGGCTCAGCGGGAAGATACGATCGTGCACCGCGGCCTCGTCCTGGATCGCCTTGAGCACGACGCCGGCCTCGACCGTCATGGTGTAGGCCGTCGGGTTGACCTCGAGGATGCGGTTCATGCGGCGCAAGGACAGCACGATCTCGCCGCCGTGCTCGTGCGGGATGCCGGCGCCGACCAGCCCGGTCATGCCGCCCTGCGGCACGATCGGCACGCCGGCCTCGGCGCAGATCTTCACCACCGCCGCAACCTCTTCGGTCGACGCCGGCCGCACCACCGCCGCCGCACGGCCGCGGTAGTTGTCGCGCCATTCGACGACGTGCGGCTCCATCTCGCGCGGATCAACGACGAAACCCTTGTCGCCGACGACGCGGTGAATCGCCACCAGCACGGTGTCGGGCACGGCGCTCGGAATCGTGGTGTAGGTATCGGGCATCGCGGCTGCCTCAAGCTCAAGCGCTACCCTATCGGCCCGCGCCTCCGGACGGCAGCGCCCTCTTGTCCCGATTGTCTTTCCTTCCCCATGCAGTGGGGAAGGTGGCCGAAGGCCGGATGGGGACCACACGTGGTGTCTCCCACTGAGAGACCCCGTCGGGTCCCCTCCGCCCCCTTCGGGGGCACCTCCCCACTTCGTGGGGAGGACTACCGCATGCCCGAGCCGTCTTGCACCGGCTCGCTGGGGTCGACGCGGATCACCTTGCCGGGGTTCATGATGCCCTTGGGGTCGAGCGCCTTCTTGATGGCGCGCATCACGTCGAGCTCGGTCTGGCTGCGGTAGTGCTCGAGTTCCAGCAGCTTGGCCGAGCCGATGCCGTGCTCGGCCGAGATCGAGCCGTCGAACTGCGCCACCATGTCGTGCACGATGCGGTCGAGCAGCTTGACGTGCGGCGCGAAGGCGGCGCGGTCGTTGACGCCGACCGGCGCCGAGAACGTGTAGTGCAGGTTGCCGTCGCCCATGTGGCCCATCGGCCGCGGCCGCAGCCCGGGCACGGCCTTCTCGCAGGCGGCGTTGCAGGCCGCGATGAAGTCCGGGATCTTCTGCACCGCCACCGAGATGTCGAAGGAGCAGGCCGGATCATCGTGCCGGCCGGCCTCGGCATGCGCCTCGCGGATCTTCCAGAACGCCTGCGCCTGCGCCTCGTTCTGGGCGATCACCGCGTCGTGCACCCAGCCCTTGTCCATGCACTCGGCGAGATAGGTTTCCAGCCGTGGCCGCATGCCGCTCTCGCCGTCCTCGGGGATCGGCCGGGTCGACGACCACTCCATCAGGACCTGCCAGGTATGGCGGTCCTGCAGCGGCGGCTGCGTGCCGGGAATGTGCTTGAAGATGCCGTCCAGCCCGAGCTGGTGCATCAGTTCACATGAGGTGACGTTGTCGTCGGCCGCAATGCGCGCGCCAGACAAGACCTCCAGCGCCGCCTTCGGGTCGGGCACCGCCAGCCAGGCCGTCGCCACGTCCTTCGGCTTGGGAAAGATCTTGATCACCGCCTTGGTGATGACGCCCAAGGTGCCCTCGGCGCCGACGAACAAGTCCTTCAGGTCGTAGCCGGTGTTGTCCTTCTTCAGCGCCCGCAAGCCGTCCCAGACGCGGCCATCGGGCAGCACCACCTCCAACCCCATGACCATGCTGCGGGTGTTGCCGTAGTGCAGCACCGTGGCACCGCCGGCGTTGGTCGAGATGTTGCCGCCGATCATGCACGAGCCCTGGGCGCCGAGACTGATCGGAAAGTAGCGGTCATGCGCCACCGCCGTTTCCTGGATGGTCTGCAGCACGACGCCGGCCTCGACGGTCATGGTGTAGGCGGTGGGATTGACGTCGAGGATGCGGTTCAGCCGCGCCAAGGACAGCACGATCTCCTCGCCGTCGCGGACCGGCACGCCGGCGCCGACCAGTCCGGTCACACCGCCCTGCGGCACGATCTTGACGCCCTGCTCGTGGCACAGCGCCACGATGGCCGCGACCTCCTCGACCGAGCCCGGCTTCACGACGGCGGCGGCGCGGCCCAGGGTGTAGCCACGCCAATCCGTCTGGTGAAACGACTGCGCCTGCGGGTCGCTGACCATCCCCTTGTCGCCGACGATGGCCTGCAGCCTGGCAAGGAAGGCGGACGAGGCCGCGGCGATGACGGTGTCGGGCATCCTGTTCCTCCGGTCGGCGGCGATCTTCGGCCATCGCCGCGACAGCGTCCAGCGCCCCGCCGGCGCGGCGGACCAGACCGGGCGTCCGACCTGCCGACAAATTCAGTGCACGCGGCCATGGCAGTGCTTGTACTTGCGGCCGCTGCCGCAGGGGCACGGCGCCTTCAGCGGCACGTCGTGCAGACTATCGGCCGTCCTTCTCGGGATCGGCAGCGCTGCCACCAAGGCAAGCGCATCCTCTTGTCGCCTCTTTGCGCGCTCTTCAGTTGCCTTCTCCGAGAAGGCGTGCCAGCTGGAAAGCTCATCAACGACATCGCCGAACGGCGTGAAGTGCCGGTCGGCGCCGGCGATGTTGGCGCAACCATTGGCCACCGCCTCATCCAATGCCTTCACGGACTCGTCGAAGGTGCTCCAGGTGATATCGATGGATCCCCGATTGAACGCCGCTTGCAGCAACGGCTTGAGCTCGACCATGCCGAGCTCGACGATCGCCTCTTCCCAGCCCCCCCACACGAAGGAGCCGCGCTTCGGCTTGAGC
>DATFGV010000236.1:0-3594 GCA_035249115.1 Vineibacter sp. | reverse complement strand
CGACAGTGATCCCGCGGTTGCGCTTCTGTCCAAGCCATATGACAGCGTCGGGCTGTTGCGGCTACTGACGGCGCTGGGTGTGCCGAACCCGGCCGGTACCCCGTCAAGCGCAGCCGATCGGCACTGACAGCCGGTTTGCGTCCTGCGGCGAGTCGACCGTCGGGCGCCCGTACAAGAGGCTGACGGCTGCCGGAATTTTCGCCATAGTGGGTTCGGCAGATCGCCCACGAACGTAACAGGTCTATGTCGTATCCCCTCGCCGTCGTGGTGCTGGCCGCCGGCGCCGGCACGCGCATGAAATCCACCTTGCCCAAGGTGCTGCATCCCGTCGCCGGGTGGCCGATGGTGCGCCATGTGCTGGCCGCTGTCGCGGCCTTGCGTCCCGGCCGCGTCGTTGTGGTTGGTCCCCCGGGTCGGGCCGACGTGGCGCGGGCCGTCGCGCCCTATGAATGCGTCGTCCAGGACCGGCCGCTGGGCACCGGGCATGCCTTGAAGGCGGCGCTGCCGGCCCTGAAGGGGTTTGTCGGCGACATCCTGGTGGTGTTTGGCGATTCGCCATTGCTGACCGCCGCCACGATGCGCCGCCTGCTGGCTGCGCGCCGGCGCGTCCGAACCGGCGGCACGCGGCGGATTGCCGTCGGCGTTCTAGGCTTTCGCGCGGCCGACCCGACACCCTATGGCCGGTTGGTGTATGCGAAGGGCGGCGATCTCCTGCGCATCGTCGAGGGGCGGGACGCCTCGCCAGAGGAACGCAAGATCAACCTGGTGAATTCCGGCGTCATGGTGATCGATGGCGCGCTGGTCGATGACCTGGTGCGCCGGCTGCGTAACGACAATGCCAAGGGTGAGTACTACCTGACCGACTTGGTGGCGATCGCCCGCCGCGCCGGCCATGGCGCCATCGTTGTCGAAGGTCCCGAGGCCGAGTTCATGGGCGTGAACTCCAAGGCCGACCTGGCGGCGGCCGAGGCGGCGACGCAGGCGCGCCTGCGGCGGGCGGCGCTCGACGCCGGCGTCACCCTGGTGGATCCCGCCTCCGTCTGGCTGTCGGCCGACACCCGCTTCGGCCGAGACGTGACGGTGGGGCCCAACACGTTATTCGGCCCCGGAGTCGAGGTCGCCGACGGCGTGGTGATCCACGGTTTCTGCCACATCGAGGCGGCCAAGATCGGGCCGGGCGCGCTGGTCGGCCCGTTCGCCCGCCTGCGACCAGGGACCCGAATCGGCCGTGACGCGCATATCGGCAATTTCATCGAACTGAAGAACACGGTGGTGGGCGACGGCGCCAAGGCTAATCACGTCTCTTACCTCGGCGACGGCGATATCGGTGCGCGGACCAACATCGGCGCCGGGACGATCTTCGTGAACTACGACGGCTACGGCAAATGGCGCACGATCGTCGGCGCCGACGCGTTCATCGGTTCCAACGCCTCGATGGTGGCGCCGGTGCGGGTCGGACGCGGTGCCAACGTCACCGCCGGCAGCGTGATCACCGGCGACGTTCCCGCCGAAGGTGTGGCCTTCGGCCGCGCGCGGCAGGTAGACAAGCCTGGCGCCGCGCCGGCTCTGCGCGCCAAGCTCAAGGCGCGGGCACAGGCGGCGAAGTCGGCCCGTTCGGCCGGCAACGGCCAGGCGGCGGCGCGGCGTCAGGACGCGACGACTCTGGTGGTAACGGCCGAACCGGCACCGCGCCAACGGTCGACGCGCAAAGTGCGACAGGAGGCGTAGTCATGTGCGGCATCATCGGCATCATCGGCAAGGGCGCGGTCGCGCCGCGGCTGATCGACGGACTGAAGCGCCTGGAGTACCGCGGCTACGATTCGGCCGGTGTCGCGACGCTGGTCAACGGCCACATCGACCGCCGTCGCGCCGAAGGCAAGATCGCCAACCTCGAGGCGCGGGTCGGTGCCCAGCCGCTCGCCGGCACAACCGGTATCGCGCACACGCGCTGGGCGACCCACGGCGGCGTCAGCGAACGCAATGCGCATCCCATCGCCACCGAACGGGTCGCCGTCGTGCACAACGGCATCATCGAGAACTTTCAGGAGCTGAAGGCCGAACTGGTGGCCGAGGGTCGGCGGTTTGACAGCGACACCGACACCGAGACGGTGGTGCAGCTCCTGACCTCGTATCTCGAGCGTCAGATGTCGCCGGAGCAGGCGATGGGCCAAGCAATGGCACGGCTGAAGGGTGCCTTCGCGCTGGTCTGCCTGTTCGCCGGTCGACACGACCTGCTGATCGGCGCGCGGCGCAATTGCCCGCTGGCGGTGGGCTACGGCGAGGGCGAGATGTACCTCGGCTCCGACGGCATGGCACTGGCGCCGCTGACCAAGCGCATCTCCTATCTCGACGAGGATGACTGGGTGGTGGTGCGCCCCGACGGCGCGCAGGTGTTCAACAGCGGCCAGCCCGTCGAGCGGCCGATCACAACCACGGCGCTGTCAGGCGCGCTGATCGGCAAGGACGGACATCGTCACTACATGCTCAAGGAGATGCTCGAGCACCCCGAGGCGATCGGCAATACCTTGCGCGCCTATCTCGATCCGATGACGCGCGAGGTGGCGCCGCCGGCGCTGCCGTTCGATTGGAAGAACGTATCGCGGCTGACCATCACCGCTTGCGGCACCGCCTTCTACGCGGCCCTGATCGCGAAGTACTGGTTCGAGCAACTGGCGCGCCTGCCGGTCGAGGCCGATATCGGCTCGGAGTTCCGCTACCGCGAGGCGCCGCTGCCGGACGGCGGCGTGTGCATCGCCGTGTCGCAGTCGGGCGAAACCGCCGATACGCTGGCGGCTCTGCGCTATGCCCGATCGCAGGGCCAGCGCATCCTGTCGATCGTCAACGTGCCGGAGAGCGCCATGGCGCGCGATTCCGACGTCGTGATGCCGACGTTCGCCGGACCGGAGATCGCCGTCGCCTCAACCAAGGCGTTCACCGCCCAGCTGGTGGTGCTGGCGATGCTGGCGATCGCCGCCGGCCGCGCCCGCGGCACGATCACCCGGTCACGCGAGGCCGAGCTGGTGGCTGCGCTGATCGAGGTGCCGTCACGGGTCGCCGAGGTGCTGCACCAGGACGGTGCGCTCGCCGCCATCGCCCACAAGATCGCGGAGGCGCGCGACGTGCTCTACCTCGGGCGCGGCACGTCCTACGCCATCGCCCTGGAAGGCGCGCTGAAGCTCAAGGAGCTGAGCTACATCCACGCCGAAGGCTATCCCGGCGGCGAGCTCAAACACGGGCCGATCGCGTTGATTGCCGAGGACGTGCCGGTGGTGGTGGTTGCGCCCACCGACTCGCTGGCCGACAAGATCGCCTCGAACCTGGAGCAGGTGCACGCCCGCGGCGGCAAGCCTGTGCTGCTGTCCGACGCTAGGGGCGTAGCGCGGCTGGGCGACAAGTGCTTCGCCAGCCTAACGATGCCCGATGTCGATCCTTTCGTGGCGCCGATCCTCTACGCTGTGCCGGTGCAGCTGATCGCCTACCACGCTGCCGTCGCCAAGGGCACCGACGTCGACCAGCCGCGCAACCTCGCCAAGAGCGTCACCGTCGAATGATCTTCTGGCTGCTCGTCGCGCTCGCCGCCGCGCCGATCGTGAT
>DATFGV010000235.1:0-15421 GCA_035249115.1 Vineibacter sp. | reverse complement strand
CCGCGACCGTGTTGCTCGCCGTTTTGCCACTCGCCGTCGTAGCGATCTCCGTCAGCCGATGCGTATACGCCGCGACCGTGTTGCTCGCCGTTTTGCCACTCGCCGTCGTAGCGATCTCCGTCAGCCCATGTATACACGCCGCGACCGTGTTGATTGTCGTCCCGGTACTCGCCCTCGTAGCGATCGCTCGGTTTATCGTTCTTGAACCATTGCAGGGTGCCCCGACCCTGAGCGAAGCCACTCTGGCAGGTGCCGCTCCAGGAAATCGTTTCGTTCGGCTGTGGGTCGGCATTCCACACTCGGCAGCCGGTTCGGCCGTCGGCGATCCAGCCCTGTGCCTGGGCGCTGGCTGGCGACGCCAACGCCAGCGCGCCACACAGCATCGCTAACCATGCCTGACGATGGTGCATAGATTGCCCCCATTTCACACCCCCGGCTCGGCAATGGTGCATGGCCGGCTAAGGTGCTCACGCACCGGGGGAATCCTCGTTCGGTTCCTCCCAATATCATCTCGCTCTAGCGGGCGTGGGGATGGATCGGTCCATTTTCGAGGATTCTTACGCAACCAACTCCGGCCACGCGGCACCCAGCGGGTCCGCCAGGTCGATGACATGCGGCTTGTCGGCGGCGACGATGCGGACGCGCGCCGCCAGCGCCGGCGTCCTGGCGAGCAGGGCGGCGAGGCTGTGCGCCTCGGCCGACCATTCGGGCCGCACGGGTTTCTTGGACTTTTTGCCCGCCGCGGCCAACTTGGCGGCGCGCTTCTGCTCCTTTGCCCGTTCCTTCTTCCAGTCCTCCTGCCGCGCCGCGTCAATCTCCGCGATCGGATAGGTGAGATGGATCGCGTAATCCGCCGTGCCGCGCGCCTCCAGCAGCATTTCCAGCGCCTCCCGTTCGGGGTTGCCGTGCTCGCCGTTGCCTGAAAGCACGTAGTGATCCGCGGTGACCCGGACGAAGAAGTCGGTCTCGAGATTTCGGGCGCTGCCGTGATGCGGCACCTTCAGCAGGTCGACATGCGTCTTGCCGCCCTTCTTCAGGCGACCGGTCAACTCGAGGCCTTGCAGGATCTTGTCGCCGCGCGCGTCGCCGGTCAGCAGCATGCGCTTGCCGGCTGCTTCCGCCAGCACGACGACGCTCGACAGGTTCGGCACGGAGGTGTCGACGTAGGCCGCCAATGCATCGGACGGCGACTTGCCCTTTTTCTCGAGATCCTTCAGCCAGGCTTCGTGCTTCTTGTGCAGCGCCTTGATCTCTTTTTGCATCGGTCCGGCGACGGTGAACGTCAGTCCGTCCGCGACATCGACGGCCGCCTTTGCCGCGACGATCAACTTGCCGTCAAACTCGGGATTGAGCGGGAATTCCAGGGCGTCAGCCTCGCCGCGCAGCCGGGCGCCTTGCTCGATGCTCGCCAGCACCATCAGGCTGGCGCGGACTGACTCTTCGTCCAGGTCATCGTCGTCGGCTTCCACGGTCAAGTCGGCCGGCGGCTCGCCCGAGGTCGACGCGGCGCCGAACTGCCCCTTGAACATGGCGGTCAGTTCCGCCGGCGGATTGCCGATGACGTTGTCGAAGCTGTTGTGCCACAGGCTGAGCACGCGGATCGCCTGCGGCCGGCGCGCGCGCTTGGCATCCATCAGTTCCTTGGTGAGGTCGAGGATGCCCTGGATGTGGTCGTCATCGACGTGGCTCACCATCAGGAGATTGACATCAAGCGGAGCGTTGTCGGCCAGGCGTCGCGCCTTGCGGATCTGCTCGATGCGCGGCTTGAGGTGCGGCGCGTAGACGCCGCGAGGGCCGCCATCGATCATGACCAGGCCGGGCGCTTGCCTGGTTCCGAAGTGCAGCAGCAGGCAGTCGCCCTTGCGGGCCCGGCGCACGTCGAGGCTGAAAATCATGGCGCCCACCCCTCAGAGTCTGACTAGGAATGCCTCGCCCATGTTGCCTTCATGGTGAGCTTGTCGAACCATGAAGGCTTCGCACGGGCGTCCGTGCGGCGCTTCATGGTTCGCCCCTCGACAAGCTCGGGGTGAAGAGGCTGACCATGAAGCGTTCTTCGGCATTTTCAGTCAGGCTCTCAGATTTTCTGAAAGGCGCGCAGCACATCAAGCATGCCATGCCCCTGGAAGGTCCGTTCGCGGCCGAGGTCTGTGGCGCTTTCGCACAGGATGCGCTTGATGCGCCGCGGCTGGCCGATCAGCTCGGCGTAGCGCGCCATCAGCATCGCGGCGGCGCCGCTGACATGCGGCGCGGCCATGCTGGTGCCGTCGAGGTCGCCCCACGCATCGCCGGGTAGCGGCGCATGGATGCGTTCGCCGGGCGCGACCAGGTCGGGCTTGAGGCGGCCGTCGCCGGTGGGACCGCGGCTCGAGAAGAAGCTGACGCCGTAGGTATGTGGCCACGATCTGTGCGTGGCGCCGACGGTGATGACGCCGTCGGCGTTGCCCGGGTCGGTGATGCTGAAGGCGGCGTAGCTATCGAAGTCACCATCCTTGGTCTCGAAGGTCTTGTAGCCGTGATTGCCGGCGGCGGCGACGACCACGACGCCACTGTCGACCAGGCGCTCGCATTCGATGCAGATCGGCGTTCGCCCGCAGGCGAAGTTGCGGATGTCGTGCGGAATCGACAGGCTCAGGTTGGCGCCATGGATCGAGAAGTGGTTGTCGCGATCGTTGAGGTGCCGGATGAACTGCAGCGCGGCGATGATGGCGAATTCGGTTTCCGCGACCGACGGACCAATGACCCGGAAGTCATAGAGCCTGATGTCGGGACACATGCCGTCGGCGACCTCCTGGCCCATTTGCGTGGCGTCGGTGTTCGCCGCGTCCTTGCTGGCGGCCATGATGCCCGCGACGTGCGTGCCATGGCCGGTCAGCGGGCGCGTCTGCGGCCGCACCTCGATCAATCGCTCGATCGGGTCCCAATCCAGCGGTCGTCGCGCCATGACGTCGTCGACAATGGCCTTCAGGCTTGCGTCGAAGTCCTTGGTTTCGTGCATCAGGTCGCCGGCGGCGGCCTTGTCGGCGAGCAGCTTGGCGGCCTTCGCCCGGACGGCGCGCTTGCTGTTGCCGAGATTGACGATGCGCCGGAAGTAGGTGAAGTCGAAGCTCTTGATGACGCGAGGTTCCCTGGTCTTGGCGTCACACAGGGCGGGGTGGCTGCCGTCGATGCCGGAGTCGAGGATGGCCCATGCGATCCGCTCGCAGTTGACCTTGAACAAAGTCTTCGCGGCATCGGCCTTGACGGCGAGCACCGAGTCGCAGATGGCCGGCACCGCGGTGCGGTTAAGCGAAATTCGCCAGATGAACACCCGCGGGTTTGGGAGCTTGTCGTCCTTGGCGTCCGCGATCAGCGCGACCAGCGGCGCGGCGATCTGGGCGGCGTCCGCTTGCGACAGGATGTCCTCAAGCCTTTGTGACGGCGTCACGACGCGCCGGCGCTTGGCGTCTTTCTGCTCGCCCGCCCACAGGATAAGCGCCGTCAAGGCGACGTATCGGTCAAACGGCGTCAGCTCATCATGCGCCATTTGCCTGCCTGTCGCGATGGCCCGGCTCGGGGAGGTTCCGAACCGTACCGCCGCGGAGTGCAGAATTGTCCGCAGGACTTGTTCTATCTTCTCGGCGTCGTATCGCCGGAAGGTGTGCCGTCCCTCGCGACGGTCGAACTTTTCGTCCCACCACTTGGTCATGGGCACGACCACGCGGATCAATTCGGTGAATGACAGTCGCGCCGCGACAATGCCCTGCAGGAAGGTGATGCTGTCATCGTCGTTGTCGGCGCGTGTCTTGAGGGCATGGACGCAGCGCTGGATGTTCACCGCGACGTCGCCGGCGCGCTCGGTCTTGGCGGGCGTGATCAGCAGGTCGAGGCGGGCGTTCGGATTCTTCGCGAAGGTGATCCAGACGTCGCCAAGGATTGGCGAGTCCTGCAGCTGCCGCCGGTCGTCGGCCGGCCCGAGCAGGATGAACTCGACGAGGCGGTTGGGAACTTCGATCGCCATGGCTCACACTCCGGCGGCCGGATAGGGAAATCCGGCGGGTTCTGCGATCTCCGGATCGACATGCCGGCGCAGCGCGGCGTCGCACACCGCGTAGCCCCAGTTGATCAGCCGCTCCTGACGCAAACTGTCCAACCGCTTGAGCCGCGTCGGCGTCTCGGCCAAATCCATCGTGCGGTCGTGCGGGCACGACAGGGGATCGGCAAGCTTGTAGTCGGCGATGTTGGTACGGATGCCCCAGTAGGCGCCCTTGCGATGGGCCTGGTCGGTTTGCGGCGCCTTGAAGGAGCCGATCACTTGCTGCTTGCGCAGGGAGCGCACCTGGTTATCGACGACGTCCAGCACGCGATGGGCATGCCGGAGCCAGTCGCTCTTCGGTGCCTCTTCTGCCGGCATCTTGCCGCCGCCATCGCTGACTAGAACCGTCTGGTAGCGCTTCCACACCGGTTCAAGCCCCAGATTGTCGTACACCCCGCCGTCGGTCAGGATCACCCGGGTCGTGAATGGGGCGCGCTGCAGGTCCTGACCACTTTTGGGCGTGAACTGCGCTTCGTTCAGGCGCATTTCGACCGGCGAGAGGAAGGGCGGAAAGGCCGAGGAAGCCGCGACCGCCCGCGACAGCGGAATGTTCGGATGGTCCACGTTGCCGACGCGATAGTCGCGCATGTAGGGCTTCATGAACCGCCACAGGGCGCCGGACTGCACGTTGGTCGCGTTGATCACGAAGCGCGGCTGGTCGGGCAGGTCCTGCAGCGTCGCGTTGCCAAAGAGATGTTTTTGATAGGCGGCCGCGATCCGGTCGCTGATCCTGCCCGGCAGCAGGATGCCAAGGATGATCGCCCAGACATCGATGGTTTGGCCGGCAAGGGCGCGGATCGGTGCGACGACTTCGGGCACGAAGTCGCTTCGCACATGGTCGGGATTGAAGCTGAGCTTCGTCCACTTGAGGGCGAGCACGGCGGCGGTGATGGAGCCGCCCGACACGCTGGAAACGCGGTCCACGCGAGACAGGACACCGGCTTCGTACAGCCGCCACAAGACGCCCACATGGAACACCATGGCCCGGTAGCCGCCGCCGGACAGGCAGAGGCCGATGCCGGGCGCAGGCGCCCGGTCGGGGTCATCGCCCGGAATCGTTTCGACCGGTACGACAGGCATGCCAACCTCCCCTGATTGATTCCGCGCCGTGCGATTGCGCCGACCGTGAAGCTGCGATAGGTCGCTGCGCCGTTGAGGAATGAGACTGTGTCAAAGCGCACACAGACTGGCGCTGCTTGCCGCAAGAAACATCGTCAGAGAAAATGCGAAGGCCGCAATTCTTCAAACAACCAGACTATCGGCGTCCCGGGCCTCGCACACGCGCTGGTGCGAGAACCGGTACATTGACACAATAGCCGAGAATGAGAGCCGTATACTTCGGCTTTTCGACGACCTGCTTGGCGTCTGGCGCCCGCAAGATCGACTCTTCAATACAATATGCAGCGGGACGCTATTTTATTGCCAACGCCCGCTGAACCGATCGCTGTATAGGTTCGCGCCACCGACGTTGCGCGTGGCCCGCCACTGCGGGTCATTGTACCAGCAGACCTTGACAATGATTGCTTCATGGTGAGCTTGTCGAACCATAAAGCAACGCATGACCGTCGGAGCGAGAGCCTTCATGGTTCGACAGGGCTCACCATGAAGGCTTGCGGCGACGGGTCGTGAACAAGGTCCGGTGGTGCACAGGTGCGGGAACAGGTTACCCCACAGGTGGCCTGCTCCGTCCTGGGTCAGAGCTGCTGGCTAGGCAACCATGCGTGCCGCGGCCTGCCGGATCGCCGCCGGCACCGCCAGCACGTGCTCGCGCGGCGTGGCGCGCAACAGCGACCGGCCGGTCATGTCGGCCGGCTGTTGCTGGCCCATCAGCGCCAGCAGGGTGGGGGCGACGTCGGCCAGGCGGCCGTCGGCCAGGGATTGCACGCCGGCCGGGGCGTTGAACAGGATCGCCGGCACCCGGTTCATGGTGTGCGCCGTGTGCGGCTGGTTGGTGTCGTAGTCGAACAGCTGCTCGACATTGCCGTGGTCGGCGGTGACCAGCAGCGCGCCGCCGGCGCGGCCGACCGCCTCCATCAGGCGCCCGAGGCAGCCGTCGACCGTCTCGACCGCCTTGACCGCCGCCGGGAAGACGCCGGAATGGCCGACCTGGTCGGCGTTGGCGTAGTTCACGACGATGAGGTCGAAGCGCCGCGCGTCGATCGCCTCGACCAGCCGGTCGGTGACCTCGTGGGCGCTCATCTCGGGCTGGAGGTCGTAGGTCGCGACCTTGGGCGAGGGCACCAGCACGCGGTCCTCGCCGGGGAACACCCGCTCCTCGCCGCCGTTGAGAAAGAACGTGACGTGGGCGTACTTCTCGGTCTCGGCGATGCGCAATTGCGTCAGGCCGGCGTTGGCGACGACTTCACCGAGGCCGTTGGCGAGCGCGATCTGCGGGAACAGCGTGGCGAGAAAGCTGTTGAGCGACGATGAGTACTCGGTGAGGCCCAGCGCCGCGGCGAACTTCACGACGCGCGGCCGCGCGAAACCGTCGAACAGCGGATCAAGCAGCGCCGTCAGGATCTCGCGCGCCCGATCGGCGCGGAAATTGCCCATCAGCACGCCGTCGCCGTCCTTCATGCCGGCGTAGTCGCCGACGATGGTGGGCAGCACGAATTCGTCGGTGGTCTTCGCCGCATAGGCCTGGGCCACGGACTCATCGGGCGTCGCGGCGCGCTCGCCCTGCGCGTCGGTGAGCGCGATGTAGGCCTTGGTGACGCGCTCCCAGCGCTTGTCGCGGTCCATGGCGTAGAAGCGGCCCGATACGACACCGATGGCGATCGGCAGGCCTGGTTTGAGCGCCGCCTGGAATTGCGCCAGGTAGTCGCGGGCGCTTTGTGGCGGCGTGTCGCGGCCGTCGAGGAAGGCGTGGACCCGCACCCGCACGCCGGCGCCGGCGACGATGTTGGCCAGTGCCGCGATGTGGCTCTGGTGGCTGTGCACGCCGCCCGGCGACAGCAGGCCCATCAGATGGCAGGTGCCGCCGCTCGCCTTCAGCTTGGCGATGAAATCGAGCAGCGCCGGACTCCTGGCCAGGCTGCCGTCGGCGATCGCCTGGTCGATGCGCGGCAGGTCCTGCATCACCACCCGGCCGGCGCCGAGGTTCATGTGGCCGACCTCGGAATTGCCCATCTGGCCCGACGGCAGGCCGACAAAGAGTTCCGAGGCGTCGATCAAGCCCTGCGGGCAGCTCGCCACCAGCCGGTCGTAATGCGGCGTGCGGGCGGCGAGCACGGCGTTGTCGCGCGGCTCGGCCCGATGGCCCCAGCCATCCAGAATGCACAGCACGACGGGGCGGGGCGGCTTGGGGGACGTCATGAGCCTTACACTAAATGGAATGACCGCAAGGATATAGGTGAGCGGCGCGCAACGCTCCAGTGCCGACATCCTCCCCAACAAAGTTGGGGAGGTGCCCCGAAGGGGCGGAGGGGAGCCCACGTCGTCTCTCAGTGAGAGCCACCGCGTTGGCTCCCCCTCCGGCCTTCGGCCACCTCCCCCAACTTCGTTGGGGGAGATTTCACTCCTCCCCAACGGAGTTGGGGAGGTGCCCCGAAGGGGCGGAGGGGAGCCCACGTGGTTTCTCAGTGAGGGACACCACGTCGGGTCCTCATCCGGCGCTTCGCGCCACCTGCGCCACTTGGTGAGAAAGGTTACGCCGCTTCGAACTTGCCGAATTCCCAGTCACGGCCGGGGGCGGCGGCGAGCAGGGCCTGGGTGTATTCGTGCTTCGGCCGCAAAAAGACGTCGGCGACCGGGCCGTACTCGACCACGATGCCTTTTTCCATCACCGCCACCTCGTCGCAGACCTGGGCGGCGACTCGCAGATCGTGGGTGATGAACAGCAGTGCGAGGTTCATGCGCTCGCGGATCTCGTCGAGCAGCTTCAGCACCTGCGCCTGCACCGAGACGTCGAGCGCCGACACCGCCTCGTCGGCGATCAGCAGCTCGGGCTCCATGGCGAGCGCGCGCGCGATGCAGATGCGCTGGCGCTGGCCGCCGGAGAACTGGTGCGGGTAGCGGTCGAGCGACTCGGGATCGAGCCGCACCGTCTCCATCAGGGTGCGCGCCCGTTTCGTGGCGTCGGCGCGCGAGGCGCCGAAGTTCATCGGTCCCTCGACGATCGATTCGCCGACCGTCCGCCGCGGGTTGAGCGAGCGGTAGGGGTCCTGGAAGATGATCTGGATGCGCCGCCGGTGCTTGCGCAGCAGCCGCTGCGGCAGCAGCGCCACGTCGTCCTCGCCCAGCCGCACCCGGCCGGCGGTGGGGTCGATCAGGCGGGCGATGCAGCGCGCCACCGTCGACTTGCCGGAACCGGATTCGCCGACGATGCCCAGCGCCTCGCCCTGGCGCACGACGATGTCGACGTCGACGGCGGCGCGCACGGGATGGGCCTTCTGGAACAGGCCGCCGCCGCCATAGACCTTGGTCAGCTTCTCGGTGCGCAGCACCATGCGGGCGCCGTCATGGCGGGTGCGCTGCGCCGGCAGCATGCTGGGCACCGACGAGATCAGCATGCGCGAATAGGGATGGCGCGGCCGCAACAGGATGTCGCGGGTCGGGCCCTGCTCGACCAGTTCGCCCAGCCGCAGCACGGCGACCCGGTGGGCGATGTCGCAAACGACGCCGAAATCATGGGTGATGAACAGCACCCCCATGCCCTTCTGGCGCTGGATGTCCTTGATCAGCTCGAGGATCTGGGCCTGGGTGGTGACGTCTAGCGCCGTGGTCGGCTCGTCGGCGATCAGCAACGCCGGCTCCAGCACCAGCGCCATGGCGATCATCACCCGCTGGCGCTGGCCGCCGGACAGCTGGTGCGGGTAGGAGTCGTAGATGCGCGGCGGGTCGGGCATGCTGACCTGCTCGAAGACGCCGATGATCTTGGCCTTGCGCGCCGGCGGGTCGAGTTTGGTGTGGGTGCTCAGCACCTCGTCGATCTGGTCGCCGCAGGTCATGACCGGGTTCAGCGCGGTCATCGGCTCCTGGAAGATCATCGACATGCGCACGCACCGCAAATCGCGCAGCCGGTCCTCGCTGGCGTTGGCGACGTTTTCGCCTTCGAGGTGGATCTCGCCGCCGACCACCGGCAGCTGCTTGGGCAGCAGGCCCATCACCCCCTGCGCGATCACCGACTTGCCGGAGCCGGACTCGCCCACCAGGCAGACGATCTCGCCCGGGCTGACGGTGAAGCTCACCTTCTCGGCCGCGAACGGCCGGTCGCCGCCCTTGGGCAGCGCGATGGAGAGATTGCGGACGTCGAGGACGGGTCGGCCGCCGGAGGTCGCCATGGTCAGACGCGCTTGCTCATCTTGGGATCGAGCGTGTCGCGCAGGCCGTCGCCCAGCATGTTGACCGCCAGCACCGTGATGGTCAGGAAGATGGCCGGGAAAAAGATGTTGTGCGGATACACGCGGAAGAACTGCCTTCCCTCGGCCATGATGTTGCCCCAGGTCGGCGTGTCGGTCGGGATGCCGATGCCGAGGAAGGAGAGCGCCGCCTCGGCCAGCACCGCCGCGGCGCAGATGAAGGTGCCCTGCACGATGACCGGCGCGATCGTGTTGGGCATCACGTGCCGCCACAGGATCTTGTGCAGCGGCGTGCCGACTGAGATCGCCGCCTCGACATAGGGTTCCTCGCGGATGGTCAGCACCACCGAGCGCACCAGGCGCACGACGCGGGGAATCTCGGGCACGACGATGGCGAAGATCACGGTGCCGAGGCCGGCGCGGAACAGCGACACCAGGCCGATCGCCAACAAGATGCCCGGGATGGCCATCAGCCCGTCCATGATGCGCATGACGATGCCGTCGAGCCAGCGGATGTAGCCCGACAGCAGGCCGATGAAGACGCCGATGGCGATCGAGAGCGCCGCCACCGTGAAGCCGACGATCAGCGACACGCGCGCGCCGTAGACGACCCGGCTGTAGATGTCGCGGCCCAGGCTGTCGGTGCCCATCAGCACGGTGCGCTGCACGGTCGAGCCGTCGTCCTGGCGCACGCTGATCTCGGTGCCCGGCCGCTTGTTGCGCGTGGTCGGGTCGATCTGCGCCGGCGGCACGGTGCCGAGCAGCGGCGCCAGCAGGCCGATCAGGATCATCAGCAGCACGATCGAGCCGCCGATCAGCACGCTGGTATTGCGCAGCAGCCGGACCCAGATGCTGGGGCGGACGACGGCGGCGGCGCGTGCGGCTGCTGCGTCGACTTCGTTGTCGAGGGCGATCGTCAATAGCGGATCCTCGGGTCGAGCAGGCTGTAGGCGAGGTCGATGACCAGGTTGACCAGCACGTAGACGAAGCTGAACATCATGATCACGATCTGGATCACCGGGAAGTCGCGCGCCAGCACCGCGTCGACCGTCAGGCGGCCGATGCCGGGAATGTTGTAGACGCTCTCGGTGATCACCACGCCGCCGATCAGCAGCGCGATGCCGATGCCGATGACGGTGATGATCGGCACCGCCGCGTTGCGCAGCGCGTGGCGCAGCAGCACGACGCGGGCCGGCAGACCCTTGGCGCGGGCGGTGCGGATGTAGTCCTCGCCCAGCGTCTCGATGACGCTGGCGCGGGTGATGCGCGAGATCAGCGCGATGTAGATCACCGCCAGGGTGATGCTGGGCAGGATCAGGCGGATGATGAACTCGCCGAAGCCCTCCGAGATCCGCCGGTAGCCCTGCACCGGCAGCCAGCCGAGCACGATGGCGAAGATGTAGATCAGCAGGTAGCCGATGACGAACACCGGCACCGAGAAGCCCATCACCGAGAAGCCCATCACGGTGCGGTCGACCCAGCTGCCCTGGCGGGCCGCCGCCCACACGCCCACCGGCACGGCGATCGACACCGCCAGGATGATGGTGCACAGCGACAGCATCAGGGTCGGCTCGATACGCTGGGCGATCAGCTCGGCCACCGTCTTCTTGAAGAAGAACGACTCGCCGAAATCGCCGGCCAGCACCTTGCTCGACCAGATGAAGAACTGGGTCAGCAGCGGCTCGTCGAGGCCGAGCTTGGCGCGGATCGCGTCGACCTGGTCGGCGGTGGCGTTGTCGCCGGCGATGACCGCCGCCGGGTCGCCCGGCGTCAGCCGCAGCAGCAGGAAGACGAACACCGCCACGAACAGCAGGACGGGGATGGTGGAGACGAGGCGCCGGGCGATGAAGGCGAACATCAGACCGTCCTGACTTTCGACGCCGCCGAACCGGCGTCCTTCGTCGTCCGGAGCGAAGCGAAGGACCTTGCGGTGTTCGTTGCGGTCAAGGACGACTCCTTGGACTGTCCGATAGCTTCATTCATCGGCATCAGCACCGCAAGGCCCTTCGCTTCGCCCAGGACGACGGGTGTCGCCTACCGCCCCTTCTTCTCGATGTTCCAGAACACCGGCACCGGCGCCTCGATCCAGCCGCTGACGTTGGCGCGCCGCGCGCCCGGGCCGTACCACTGGCCGATCCAGCCGAACTGGGCCGTCTCCAGCGCCCGCAGCTGGACCTGCTCGGCCAGCGCCTTCTGCTTGGCGGGATCGGTCTCGCGCGAAAACGCGTCGCGCAACTTCTCCATCTCCGGATCGATCGGCCAGCCGAACCATTGCTTGTCGGGCGCCGCGACGAAATAGGCGTTGGAGATCGGGTTCACCGCGTCGGCCGACACCGAGTAGGTGTGGAACACGTTCCAGCCGCCCTTGTCGGCCGGGTCCTTCTTGGCGCGCCGCGCGCCCAGGGTCTGCCAGTCCATCGACTGCATGTCGACCTTGAAGCCGCCGCGCTCGAGCAGCGACTTGGTGACCGGCGCGGTGTTGGTCAGGATCGGCAGGGTGGTCGACTGCATCAGCACGACCGGCGTGCCGTCGTAGCCGGCCTCCTTCAGCAGCGCCTTCGACTTCTCGAAGTCCGACTTGATCAGGATTTCCGAGCCCTTCTCGGTGCCGAACGGCGTGCCACAGATGAAGGCGGCGCCGCAGACCTTGTAGTACTTGGGATTGCCGACCGTGGCCTTGAGGTAGTCCTCCTGGTTGATGGCGTGCAGCGCCGCCAGGCGGATCTTGGGGTTGTCGAACGGCTTCACCGCGTGGTTGAAGCGGATGACGAAGACATGGCCCAGCGGGTTCCAGTCCTCCAGCGCGATGTTCTTGTCGGCGGTCAGCACCGGCAGCAAGTCGTGCGGCGGCGCCTCGATGATGTCGATCTCGCCGGCGATCAGCGCGTTGACCTGGATCTGGGTGTCGGGCATCTCGACCAGCTCGACCCGGTCGACCTTCGCCACCTTGCCGCCGGCCAGCCCGGAGGCCGGCTCGGCGCGCGGCTTGTACTTGGCGTTCTTCAGATAGACGTGCTTTTCGCCGGGCTTCGATTCAGCGGCCTGGTAGATGAACGGCCCGGAGCCGACATATTCCTTGAACTGCTGGAAGGGGTCGGTCTCGGCGATGCGTTTGGGCATCATGAAGGGCGTGTTGGACGACGGCTTGCCCAAGGTGTCGAGCACCAGGCCGTAGGGCTCCTTCAGGACCATCTGGATGGTCTTGGCGTCGACCGCTTTGAGCTCCTTCACGAAGTCCATGAGCTTGGTGCCCATGGCGTCGCGCTTGCCCCAGCGCTGCAGCGAGGCGATGCAGTCCTCAGCCGTGACCGGCTTGCCGTCATGCCACTCCAGCCCGTCGCGCAGCGTGAAGGTCCAGGTCAACTTGTCGTCGCTCACCTTCCAGCTGTCGACCATCTGCGGCTTGACCTCGAACTTCGCGTCGGTGGCGAACAGCGTGTCGTAGATCAGGTAGCCGTGGTTGCGCGTGACGTAGGCGGTGGTCCACACCGGGTCGAGGATCGTCAGGTTGCCGTGCTGCACAACGCGCAGCGTGGTCTGCGCCAGCGCGCTGCCCGACAGCAGCGCCGCGGCGACACCCGCGAGCGCGGTCCGCCGCAGGATCGTGCTAATGGTCGACATCCTGTCCTCCCGACCGCCCTTTTCGGCGAAATACGTCCGTGGTTGGCCCACTTGATGGAGCAATTTCCATGCCGGCCGCTGCGGCCGGACGGAGCGACGCGGCGGCGGACCGCCGCGTCGATCAAGCGCTACTTCTTGGTGACGTTCCAGAACACGGTGACCGGCGCCACCATGTTCCCCTCGATGTTCTTGCGCACGGCGAACGGCGAGTACCACTGCCCGAGATGCACGTGCGTCGGATACTCGACCCAGCGCTTCTGCACCGCTTCGACGATCGCCTTCTGCTTGGCCGGATCGCTTTCCTTGGCGAACTGGTCGCGCAGCTTCTCGATCTGCTCGTCGCACGGCCAGCCGAACATCGCCTTGTCGCAGGAGGCGTTGAAGAAGCCGGCCATCACCGGGTTGAGGATGTCGGCCGCGACCCACGAGGTAAGGAAGGCGCTCCAGCCACCGGAATTGAGCGGATCCTTCTTGGTGCGCCGCGCGACCAGTGTCTGCCAGTCCATCGACTGCATGTCGACCTTGAAGCCGGCCTTCTCGAGCTGCGCCTTGGCGACCGGCGCCAGGTTGGTCAACACCTGCAAGTCGGTCGACTGCATCAGCACGATCGGCGTGCCGTCGTAGCCGGCGTCCTTGAGCAGCTGCTGCGCCTTGGCGGCGTCGCCGTTGAGCACGCCGTCCAGACCGGCGGCGGATTCCAGCGGCGTGCCGCAGATGAACATCGCCTTGCAGGTCTTGTACCACTGCTTGTCGCCGACCACGGCCTGCAGGAACGGCTCCTGGCTCATCGCCACCAGGGCGGCGTGACGGATCTTCGGGTTGTCGAACGGCTTGTGCAGGGTGTTGAAGCGGAACGTGAACTGGTTGCCGGTCGGATTGGCGTTGAACAGCTTGATGTCCTTCTCCTTGGCCAGCACCGGCAGCAGGTCGTGGCCTGGCGACTCGACCATGTCGACTTCGCCGTTGATCAGCGCGTTCATCGAGGTCTGGACGTCGGAAATCCATACCCACTCGACCCGGTCGAGCTTGACGACCTTGCCGCCGGACAACCCGGACGCAGGCTCGCTGCGCGGCTTGTACTTGGCGTTCTTGACGTAGACCACCTTCTCGCCCGGCTTCCATTCGTCGGCCTTGAAGATGAAGGGACCCGAGCCAACCACGTCCTTGCCGGCGATCTGCGTATTCGGGTCGGTCTCGGCGACCCGCTTGGGCATCATGAACGGCACGTTGGACGACGGCTTGCCCAGCGATTGCAGCACCAGGCCGTACGGCTCCTTGAGCACCAGCTGGAAGGTCTTGGCGTCGACGACCTTGAGCTCCTGGGTCGTGCCCATCAGCTTCTGGCCCATCGAGTCCTTGGCCGCCCAGCGCTTGATCGAGGCGACGCAGTCTTCCGACGTGACCGGCGTGCCGTCATGCCACTCCAGGCCGTCGCGCAGGGTGAAGGTGTAGGTGAGCTTGTCGTCGCTGACCTTCCACGACTCCACCATTTGCGGTTTGACGTCGAACTTCTCGTCCATCGCGAACAGCGTGTCCCAGACGAGATAGCCGTGGTTGCGCACGATGTACGCCGTCGTCCAGATCGGATCGACGATCTTCAGGTCGGAGTGCATGACAACGCGCAAAGTCTGCGCCGATACCGGTGCGGCCATCGCGACGGCACAGGTCATCACGGCCGCGCCCGCCAGACGCTTCCACAACAAGCTCATTGACGTACCCCTCGGATCGATGTCACGGAATTACGCACACGCGATTTCGCGGCACCCTAGCATTCCGACCAGCGCTGACAAGGCCGAAGCGGCGGCATCGCCCATCCGGTCGGCCAAGAGACGCGCCTGCTGCCGCCGGGATGGTGTCGGCGGCTGGCCGTTCACCGGCATTCGGCCAAGGTCGCGCCGGCTCGCGGGCCGAGGGCGTCGCGGACGTTGAGCAACGAGAAGCGCTCCGCAACCCGCGCTTCCGGTACCTCGACCACGAAGCCCTGGGCGTTCGACTGCACCAGTGCGTCGGCGATCATCATCAGGGCGTTGACCTCGAACCGCACCTGGGCCGTCAGCCAACCGTCGGTCAGCGACACGGCGTGGTTCCGGCCGTCGATCACGAACTGGTAGAGCTTGGCGCCGGGCAACGGCTTGCCCCTGATCTCGATACGCAGGCTCGGGGCGATCGGCGGCAGGCCGCCGCTGTTGCAGCTGAACTGCACAATGCTGCCGGCCTGGTTCAGGACCTGGGCGCTGCTGACGCCCTGGCCGAAACCCGACGTCCAACGGAAATCGACGGCGCCCGCGCCTGCGGAGATGACAGCTGCGAACAAGGTCGCGGCGAGTAGACCCCGCAGGCGGGTCATGCTCCGTCCTCCTGCCGCGAGGCTGATGCAAGTGATGCGCTATGCCGTCGTCCCGACCAAGGCCCGAAGGGCCGCGTGGAG
>DATFGV010000234.1:0-11619 GCA_035249115.1 Vineibacter sp. | reverse complement strand
GACCCGCTCGCGCATGGTGAGGAACGCGCGGCCGGCCTGTCGCGCCTCGAGCGAGCCCTCGGGCTGGAAGTCGTCGACGTCGCGGCCCTTGCCCAGGGCGTCGGCGATCTTGGCCAGCTTGCGGATCGGTTGCAGCTCGTGGCGCACGAAGGCGGTGGCCAGGCCGAACAACACCAGCGCCGAGCTGACCATGGCGGCGACGAACGCCCAGCTCGACGTCGTGTACAACCGGCCGATCGGCGCCACGAACTCGATGACGCCATCAGGCACTTGCACCGCGATCAGCACGCGGCGGTCCGACGGCGCCGGATCGAGGAAGTAGGGCAGCTTCAAGTCGGCGTCGAGCGCGTTGGTCAGTTCGCGCTCCAGAATGCTGTACAGCGCCGCCGGCCGGCGTTCCGGCAACTTGGCGTCGGGCTTGAACGTGACGTTCATCCGCAGGTCGGTTCGCGCCCGATAGACGATCCACTCCAGGTTCGCTTCGCCGGGGAATTCGCTCTGCAGCGCCACGACCATCTTGATGTCGCCGACCACGGCGCGCGACAGGCGCCCGGTGACGTTGTCCCAATGCTGTTCGTAGAAGACGTAGGTCGCGATCAGCTGCAGCAGGATGGTCGGCACGACGATCGCCAGCGTGGCGCGCACGAACAGGGTCCGCGGCGCGACCTTCGACAGCCGGCGGCCAAACCGCAATCGGCGCCACAGCATCGCCGCCCGGCCGGCCCATGCGGCGGGCCCGACGGCGGGGCGGGCGTCGGCCAGGGAGGGTTCGTTGCCACGCTCGACGGTCATGCGCCCACCAGTCGGTAGCCGGTGCCGCGCACCGTTTGCAGGTAGCGCGGGAACTTCGGGTCGTCCTCGATCTTGCGCCGCAGGCGCGTGACCTGCACGTCGATCGTGCGGGCGTTGACCTCGCCGCCGATCAGCCGGGCCAGGGTATCGCGGCTCATCTCCTGGCCGAGATTGAGGGCAAAGACGCCGAGTAGCGCCCGCTCGGCGTCAGTCAGCTTGACCCGCTTGTCGCCGGCGCTCAGCTCGCCACGCCTGGTGTCGTAGCGCAGCGCGCCCAGGCGCACCACGGCGACGGCCGCCGCTTGCGGCGTCGCGGCCGGTGGTGTCGCGCGCCGCAGGATGCTGCCGATCCGCAGCAGCAGCTCGCGCGGCTCGAACGGCTTGGGCAGGTAGTCGTCGACGCCGCGCTCCAGTCCGGCGATCCGGTCCTTGGCTTCGCCCATCGCGGTCAGCATCAGGATCGGGATCGGCTTCTTCTGCTGGCGCAGGCCGGCGGCCAGGTCGAGGCCGCTCTCGCCCGGCATCATGACGTCGAGCACCATGAGGTCGAAATCCATGGTCACGAGACGCTCGCGGGCCTCGACGGCGTCACCGGCCACGGTGACCCGGTAGTCGTTGCGCGACAGAAAGCTGCGCAGCAGCTCGCGCAGGCGCTGGTCGTCGTCGACCACCAGGATGTGCGCCTTGTCCATCGTTGCGTCCCGCCCGGCGCTGCCGCGTCACCGGCCGCGCGTCAGCTGCCGTTCGATCTCGGGCCGCTCATCGGGATTGAGCATGCCCAGCAGCACGCGGTGGAAGCCCTCCATCGCCGGCGCGCCGCTTTCGCTGAAGGCGCGGACGAAGCGCGCCTGCTGCCGCGCCGTCAGGTCGCGCTCCAGCGTCTCGCCGCGCGCGGTCAACGCCAGCAACCGCTGGCGGCGGTCGCGGGCGCCGGTATCCTGGTGCACGTAGCCGGCGGCGACCAGCTCGCGCAGCACGCGCGACAACGACTGCTTGGTGATCTTCAGGATGCCCAGCAGCCCGCCGACCGTGATGCCGGGATGCCGGCCGATGAAATAGATGGCGCGGTGGTGGGCGCGGCCGAAGCCGGCGCTGGCCAACATGGCGTCGGCCTCGCCGGTGAAATCGCGGTAGGCGAAGAACATCAGCTCGATGCTGCGACGCAGGTCCTCCTCGCGGACGAAGGCGGGGAGGCCGCCAAGCGGACGAACTTCGGCCATGCGGGCGCTTTCCACGGACGGGCTTACGGACCCGGTATGTAACGACATGGCCAGATCGGGAAAAGTCCCGAATCGGGAATTTTACCCTGGGCTGACCCACTGGTTTAGGTAAACGCTATTGACTTAGTCAGCTATACTGACATAAAGGCGTATGATTGCGCTCGAGACCTGTATGGCGCAAGGAAATTTCAGACGAGGGATCGCCATGGCAATGCTCGAACCGATGGATGATCGCGATGGTTGGATCTGGCTGGACGGCAAGCTGGTCGCGTGGCGTGACGCGCGCCCGCACGTCCTGAGCCACGGCCTGCACTATGGCTCGGCGGTATTCGAAGGCGAACGCATCTACGGTGGCCGGGTTTTCCGGCTCGCGGCCCACAGCGCGCGACTGATCCGCTCGGCGCGACTGCTCGATTTCGAGCTGCCCTGGTCCCACACCGAGATCGACGCCGCGACGCGGGCGGTGGTGCGCAGCAACGGGTTGAGCGATGGCTACGTCCGGCCCATCGCCTGGCGCGGCGCGGAGGTTCTGGGCGTGTCGGCGATCGGCACCGCCGCGCACCTCGCCATCGCCGCCTGGCCCTGGCCGCATTATTTCAGCGATGCGGCAAGGCGGCGCGGGATTCGCCTCGCCATGGCCGATTTCCGCCGCCCATCGGCCGACAGCGCGCCGGGCGAGAGCAAGGCCTGCGGCCTCTACGCCATCTGCACCCTGGCCAAGGACCGCGCCATCAAGGCCGGCTTCGACGACGCGCTGATGCTCGACTGGCAAGGGCGTGTCGCGGAGGCGACCGGCGCCAACGTCTTTCTGGTGATCGACGGCACGCTGGTGACGCCGCGCCCCGACAACTTCCTCGACGGCATCACGCGCCGCGCCGTGATGTCGCTGGCGCGCGGCCGCGGGGTCACGGTCGAGGAGCGCGACGTGTGGCCGGCCGACCTGGCGCGTGCCAGCGAGGTGTTCCTGACCGGCACGGCGGCCGAGATCACGCCGGTGCGGGAGCTCGCGGGCCAACACTACCAGGTCGGACCGCTGGCGCCGCGACTGATCGAAGATTTCGCGACGCTCGCAGCGCGTACCGACTGCGAAGGCTTCGGCGAGTCGACACATCTCGCCGAGGTCGAACTGGGAAATGCAGCATGAGGGCATTGCCGGTTTCCGAGTACGATAGGCGGTGGTAGCGACAAGAGGATGCGTATTAAGTGATGGCGGCGCAGTATCGCGGTATGCAGGAGAGTGCCATTCGTGCCACTCAATGATACCGGAACTTGAGCGCACGGTCCCGCTGGAGCCAAACCGAAGCGAAGCCTAACAGTGTCGCGTCCTTGCAGATAAAGTCATATGCTGCCTCGGCTATAACGGGGTCGCTATGGGTTGGAAAGTTGAAATCACACTTCCGGATATAAGCTCATTGTCCGACGAGGAGCTCGAACTGCACTTTCCTCTTCGAGATGGACGCTGGAGTAGGGCCGTCAAAGATGCGGCTCAGCGATTCAACGCAACGGGAATCGATCTCAACAGGCATTGGGCACTGACCCCACCGAATTGGATGTGTCCAGCTTGCGGCAGAAGCAAAGCGCAGATAGTTCGATTGGGAGATACTGGCGTACTGTTGGCTAATCTTCATGAGCACCACGATCATTTGGCAGATTATGTCAAACATAGATTGCATGAAGAGCATGGCGCCAACTGGATTGCGGTCCTACCCAAAGGATCGAGTAGCGCAGAGGAATGGGCCTCACGCCTTGTGGAACGTTTTCGTGCAACTGTTGTTTGTGCTGATTGCAATAGTGCTGATAGTGAGGCCAAGCGGCACTTGAAGAAACCGGACCTTGATCCGAGATTTTCCTTCTCTCCAAGTGAGATTGGAAAGTATGTTGAACCCCGACCAAACCTCCCCCACAAAGTAAATTCAGTTACTGCGCTCGAGATATTTCAGTCAGTCATACCAGAATTCAAAAGACGGATAGCCTTGGCGGAGAGCATTGCGGAGGAAATATGCAATGGCTACTTGGGACTACGAGAAGGCGGTGTCCCTATCGCGAATCTAGAAGCTGACATTTCTCCGCGACAAATCGTTTGGCAACAATTCACCAGGAACAAAAAGGCTTCTGATCGTCTCTTTCAAGAAGTTGAGGCTCTTAAGAAACGGTCGCTAGCGCGTGACGGTGTTGGTTCATCCAAGACTACACGAAGACGTCAACGGATCGAAGAACCATCCGACGAAGAGTATAGACAGTACGATGGTGGTAGCTATCCCGCACTTTGGGCACTGTGTCGTGATACTTGGGTGTGTCCTGTGTGTGGCCGTACAAAACGCCAAATCATTCGGCGAAGTTTGAACAGGAAGCGTCGATGGTCAGGCTTCATAAAAAAACATGTTGAGTTTATTCTCGCAGAGTCATCGGAGTCCTTAGCGCAGATGGTAGAGGGTCAATCCAACTTGCTAGTCGTGGCGCATACAATTCACCTTATCTGTTCCGACTGTGCGAACCTTACTGTACGACTTAGGCAGCGAGATACGGAAACTCCCGACGCAGAGGCACAAATTGCGGATATCAAAAGCGCTCTGGTGAAGATCGTACCAAATGGCGAACATGAAATAGATTTGAGCAAGCTCAAGAGCGCGCTAGTTCAAAACGAGATTTTAAACCCGGCGATTGCCGAATATTGGGAACACTATCGGAAAGCGATGCTTTGCAAGGAGAGATTCGAGAAGATGCTGACTGAATGTGAGAATAGCCGTACCCGTGCAATCCGCGATGTCACTTTCTGGTATATGGCTGTGTACGCTGTCGCGCAATTTGATGATGCGCAAAGTGATGTATTGTTTCTCTTGGACGAAAGCGAGCGCTTATCCTCGTGCGAAATGCTGACATAGGTCCTTATGCGCAAACGCTAGTCCGATCTCTTGTTCTCGTCAGTTTCCCATCTCTCTGCCGCCGCATCGTCGTCGGCATGCGCCTCGACCCAGCGTTCGCCGGCCGCGGTCTCCTCCAGTTTCCAGAACGGCGCCTTGGTCTTGAGCCAGTCGATCAGGAAGCGGCAGGCGTCGAAGGCGGCGTCGCGGTGCGGCGAGGCCGTGACCACCAGCACGATGCGGGCGCCCGGCTCGAGCCTGCCGTAGCGGTGCACGATCAGCGACTCGTCGAGCGGCCAGCGGCGATGCGCTTCGGCCTCGATGTCGGCCAGCGCCTTCTCGGTGACGCCTGGCCAGTGCTCCAGGGTCATCGCCTCGACCGCGTCGCGGTGATAGCCCTCGCGTACGTGCAGATCGCGGACCAGGCCGATGAAGCTGACGATGGCACCGATGCGCGGCGCGCCGCGGCTCAACGCCTCGATCTCGGCGCCGGCGTCGAAGTCCTCGCGTTGCACGCGGATGGCCATGCGGCCTCCTCAGCCGCCGGTGAACGGCGGGAAGAACGCCACCTCGCGGGCGCCGGCGATCGGGGCGTCAAGCTGGACCACCTGCTGATCGACCGCGGCGCCGAACACTTTGGCCTCGGCGAAAGCCTCGGCGTGCCGCGGGCTTTGCCGCGCCAGCCAGTCGATCAGCTGCTGCACCGTGCGCACGTCGTCGGGCGGCGACACGTCCTCTTCGGCAACGCCTGTCCGGCGCCGCAACCAGGCGAAGTACTTGACCTTCACGTGACGCTCCTGCCGGCGCGGCGGTCCTCATCGCGCCGCGGCGCGGGCGGCGCCCCGATCGGCCGCGGCGGCGGCATAGCGGTCGGATCCTCGATCATGTGCGCCAGCCCGGCCCGCAGATAGTCGTAGCCCGTCCACAAGGTCAACGCCGCCGCGAACCAAAGCAATATCAGTCCCACCGGCATGACCCAGGCTGGGCCGGTGTCGCCGACCAGCAGCACGCCCAGCGCCGTCATCTGGATTGCGGTCTTCCATTTGGCGGCGCTGCTCACCGGCAGGCCGACGCGCAGCTCGGCAAGGAACTCGCGCAGGCCTGACACCATGATCTCGCGGCACAGGATGATCACCGCCGCGATGATGTGCCAGCTTTTGAGCCAGCCGAAGGCGCACATCAGCAGCAGCACCGAGGCCACCAGCAGCTTGTCTGCGATCGGATCGAGGAAGCGGCCCAGGCGCGAGACCAGCTGCCAGCGCCGCGCCAGCCAGCCATCGAAATAGTCCGTGACGCTGGCGGCGATGAATAGCAGCGCCGCGATCCACCGGGCCCAGTCGAGGTCAAGCGAGCCGGCGGCGCCAGCCGCCATCGATGCAAGCACCAGCGGGATCGCCGCGATCCGCGCCAGGGTCAGCAGGTTGGGCAGGTTGAATGGCATCGATCGGCGGTGCGGGTGCGGGCGATCGCGTATCGCCGTGTCATCCTGAGCGAAGCGAAGGATCTATTGAGCCCTTCGTCCGCACGGAACCATCGATGGCGTGCGTGTGCCTTCGTCGATGTCCGTGCCTATGCGCGGCTCAATAGATCTTTCGCTTCGCTCAGGATGACAGAGAATCATGCGCGATAGCCCCGCTGGCGAGAGGGGAGTGGCAACCGACTTTAGCTGGCGCTGCGGAAATGGTCATAAATTTTCTGCGCCATGGTGCGTGACACGCCGGTGACCACCCGCAGATCTTCCACGGTGGCGGAGGCGACAGCGCGCGCCGACCCGAAATGGTGCAGCAGCGCCCGCTTGCGGCTGGCGCCGATGCCGGGCACCTCGTCGAGTTGCGAGCGCTGCAGACCTGCGCTGCGGCGCGCCCGGTGCGTGCCGATCGCAAACCGATGCGCCTCGTCACGCAGGCGCTGCAGGAAGTAGAGCACCGGGTCGCGCGGCTCAAGCGCAAAGGGCGGGCGGTCGGGCAGGAAAAAGCGCTCGCGACCGGCGTCGCGGTCAGGCCCCTTGGCGATCGACACCAGCGCCACGTCGTCGATCGCGAGTTCGGCGAACACCTCGCGTGCGACGTTGAGCTGGCCGAGGCCGCCGTCAATCAGCACCAGGTCCGGCCACAGGCCCTTGTCACGCTCGGGGTCCTCCTTGATCGCCCGCTTGAAGCGCCGCGTCAGCACCTCGCGCATCATGCCGAAATCGTCACCGGCGCTGATCGCGCCGTCGGCCGTGGCATCGGCGGCCGGCGCGGCGCCTGGCGCGGCCGCGGTGCGGATGTTGAACTTGCGGTACTGGTTCTTCTGGAAGCCGCCCGGCCCGGCGACGACCATGGCGCCGACCGCGTCGCTGCCCTGGATGTGGCTGTTGTCGTAGACCTCGACGCGTTGCGGCGGCGCCTCGAGCCCGAAGATCCGCGCCACGCCTTCGAGCAACTTGCGCTGCGAGGCGTTTTCAGCGACGCGGCGCCCCAGCGCCTCGCGGGCGTTGCCCAGCGCGTGCTCCATCAGGTCGCGGCGCGGGCCGCGTTGCGGACAGGCGATGTCGATGCGCCGGTTGCCGGCGGCCAGCGACAGCGCGGCGGCCAGCAATTCGGCCTCCGGCAGCGCGTGGCTGACCAGGATCTCGCGCGGCGCCGGGCGGCCGCTGTAGAACTGGCCGACGAACGACGCCAGCACGTCGGCCACCTCCAGCTCCTTGCCGTAGCTCGGAAAGTAGGCCTTGTTGCCGAGGTTGTTGCCGGCGCGCACGAAGAACACCTGGACGCAGATCTGGCCGCCTTCCTCGTAGGCCGCGAAGACATCCGCCTCTTCGATGCCGGAGATCTCGATCGATTGATGCGCCTGGACGGCAGTCAATGCCCGGATGCGATCACGCAGCACCGCGGCTCGCTCGAACTCCAGGTTGCCGCTGGCCACCTCCATGCGCTGCGACAGCTGGCCCTGTACCTCGCGACTCTTGCCGCCAAGGAAGCCGCGCACGTCGTCGACGATGCCGGCGTATTCCTCGGCGCCGACGCGGCCGACGCAGGGCGCGACGCAGCGCTTGATCTGGAACTGCAGGCAGGGTCGCGTCCGGTTGGCAAAGATCGAGTCCGAGCAGGAGCGCAACGGAAAGGCGCGCTGCAGCGTGTAGAGCGTGCGGTTCACGGCGCCGGCCGAGGCGAACGGGCCGAAATATTCGTCGGTTTCGTTACGGGCGCCGCGATGCTTGGCGAGTTGCGGCCAGGGATGGTCGCGGCGGATGACGATGTAGGGAAACGACTTGTCGTCACGCAGCAGCACGTTGAAGCGCGGCTTGAAACGCTTGATCAGGTTGTTTTCCAGCAGCAGCGCTTCGGCTTCGCTGTCGGTGACGACGAACTCCATCGTCGTCGTCGCCGACACCATGCGCATCAGGCGCGTCGACAGCCGCGTCGGCTGGGCATAGGTCGCGACCCGGCTCTTCAGCTGCCGCGCCTTGCCGACATAGAGCACCTCGCCCTTGGCATCGATCATGCGGTAGACGCCGGGCTTTCGCGGCAATGTCTTGACGTAACCGGTGATCACGGCGGTGCCGGCTGCCAACGTGCCGCTGGACGGCGCAGATTCCACCTGCTCATCACTTGTCGTGTCGTCGCCCATCGGCGGGGTAATCGCGCCTATGTCGGCGCTTGAGTCGACGCCGGTTTCAACAGGCAACGTGGTATCGCCCGCCGCGCTTCCCGACGGCGCAATGGCCCCTTCGCCGATCGCCTTTTGGTCCGGCGGCGCATCTCGTGGCGCTGCAGCATCCGAAGCTGCGGCGCGCGCTGTCGGCCGCGGATCGGCGGCGATGCACAGCGGCGTCGAGTCGGTGGAGAACTTGCCGGACATCCGATCACATCACCAGCTTTCGGACCTTAAATCGGGCGTCCGTCGCGATGTGACCAGCAAAAAATTGCCGAAGCGAAAACACCCGGATGTTCCCCCCGAGTCGGCAGAATTGTGGGTAAGTCTGTGGGTGTTTGCCTCAGCGCCCGAATTTCGCGTTGCGGCGCAAACTGTCAGTCTAACGTCAGATAGGCACTTTCAGGTCCCATGCCGAGAGCTTAGTACGTTGATAGGTCTATATAATTTCACATTGGGTATAATGGTAACGAGAACGTGATACGGACAGGCTTGCTGCCATAAAGCGATTCTAAGTCTTTGTGCACAACTCCCGGCCTCAGGTCCCACTTTGATGACGCTCGATCTCGACTCCGACCGATGCCGCATCGACGAAAACCTCGAGCTTTTCGACCCTGACCCGCGTGGTACGCACCCGCGCGTCACGCAGGCACAGCGCCGCGATGCGCTCGGCCAGGGTTTCCACCAGGTTGACGTGGCCGTCGGCCGCCAACTGGCGCACGCCGGCGACAATCGCTTCGTAGTCGACGACGTTGACCAGCCGGTCGTGGAGCGGCCGGCCGTCCTCCGGCACCAGCAACTCGATGTTGATGCGCACGCGCTGCGGCGCCTTCTTCTCGCGCCGATGCACGCCGATACGCGTGGTCGTAACCAGGTCACGAACGAAGACCCGGCGCATAAGCGCCGGCTGCGCCGCGGGCAGCGGCAACTTGCGAACGGCCTCTCGGCTCATGATCTGCCTCCCCTGGAAGGCGGCGCGACCATAGGGGTGGCCGTCGCCGCCGGCAATCGCCACCTCGGCGACTCGCGGGCGCGTGAGTTGACCAGCGGCATGGCGCCGTCGACGATACCGGTCATGACACGCACTCAGGCACTGCAAGGCAGGGGTATCGCAGGCGGCCACGCACGACCTCATCCTGAGGAGCCGGCGCAGCCGGTGGCCTGCCCTGAGCTTGCCGAAGGGTCTCGAAGGATGGGCTACCGTCTCGTTCGATCGTTGCAGCAATTGTTGCAATGCTCGTGCGTTTGCCCACCCTTTGCGATGGCCGCGACGCGGCCTCCTCAGGGTGAGGTCGGCGCCTTATGCGATAGCCCGGCGCGGCAAGGGCAGGCGACGTCGCGACGGATGCTGTCGCTTGCGGCGGTCGCCGTGGCGCTGGCGTGCGGAGCGCCGGCGCATGCCGACGGCGAGTCCGCGCCGGTGGTGACGGAGCGCACCCGCGCCAGCCTGGTGACGGACGGCGCGGCGGTCGCGCCGGGTGCCTCGGCGCCGGTCGCCTTGCGGCTGCGGCTCAAGCCCGGCTGGCACACCTACTGGCGGAACCCTGGTGATTCGGGCGAACCGCCGGCCGTGCGGTTGCGCGTCGGCGACCGCGACGTCGAGGGACCTGCGATCTGGCCGATACCGGAGCGCATCGATATCGCCGGCATCGTCAGCTACGGCCACCATGGCGACGTCAAGCTCGTGACGATGGTGCCGATCCCGGCATCGGCGGTGCCGGGCTCGACGGTACGGATCGAGGCCGAGGCGCGCTGGCTGGTGTGCGAGAAGGTGTGCGTGCCTGAACAGGGACGGTTCGCGCTGGACGTACCGGTCGCCGCCAGCGCCGCGCCGACCGCCAAGGAGCGCGCCGGTTCGCTCTATCCGCCGACCCTGCCGCGCGCTGACGCGATCTTCGCGCCTGCCGGGGGCAATTGGACGTTGCGCGCCGTGCCCGCGCCGTCAGCCGGTGGCGACGCGGCGGTGACGTCGGCATATTTCTTTCCCGAGCGCGGCGATCAGATCGATCACTCCGCGCCGCAGGCTATGCGCGTCGCCGATGGCGCGATCGCGCTCGACCTTGCTCTGACGCAGCCAGCGCCGCCGCTGCCCGAGTCGTTGCGCGGCGTGCTCGCGGTCACGCGGGCCAGCGCCGGTGGCGCACCGCAGGTCCAGTACTTCGAGATTGCGGCCCGGCCCGAAACGGCCAGCCGTTAGGACGACCCTAACAGGAGGTTTTGCGATGACCCACGTTCCCCTTTTCACCCGCCGCGCGTCCCTGGTCATGGCTGGTGCCGCCGCGCTCGTCGTTCCGGGCGCGGCGATCGCCAAACCGCAGGTCGGCGTCGCGGCGCCGGCCTTCAGCGGCGTCGGCAGCGACGGCAAGCCGTACCGGCTGGCCGACTACCGCAACAAGACGGTGGTGCTGGAGTGGACCAACCACGAGTGCCCATATGTCGCCAAACACTACCGGTCGGCCAACATGCAGGGCTTGCAAAAGGAGGCGACGGCCAGCGGCATCGTGTGGCTGACGATCATTTCCTCGATGCCCGATTCGCAGGGCTATGTCAGCGCCGCCCAGGCCGATGACTTGACCAAGGCGCGCAACGCGGCGCCGACCGCGGTGCTGCTCGATCCCGACGGCGTCATCGGCCGCGCCTACGATGCGCGCGTGACGCCGCACATGTTCATCATCGATGCCAAGGGCTCACTGGTTTACATGGGCGGCATCGACAGCATCCGTTCGACCAGCCTGGCCGATGTGCCGAAGGCGACGCCGTACGTGAAGGACGCGCTGCGCCAGCACGCCGCCGGCCAGCCGATCAGCAACGCCGTCACCCAGGCCTACGGCTGCACCATCAAGTACAAGCCGACGGCCTGATCCAGCCGGTATCACAACCTCTCCCCATCATCGGGGAGAGGTCGAGGAACGCGAAGCGTCCGGCGGGTGAGGGGACGCCGCCATCGCACGATGTGCGTAACGGCAATCGCCGCATGTGTACCGCGGGCCCCTCACCCGGCGCTGACGCGCCGACCTCTCCCCGGTGGGGAGAGGTTCTAATGCGATCTCCCTGGAGAACTCCATGCCGCATGACGGGGTGATCGGGCCGCATACGCACGCGCCGCACGA
>DATFGV010000233.1:0-2818 GCA_035249115.1 Vineibacter sp. | reverse complement strand
GAGCCGCTCCAGCGATTGCGGCGCCCGGCCGGGCGCAACGCCGAGGGCTGACCACGCCGTTCTCAGACCGTTGAGGAGCTGTCTGGCCATGTCAGGCTCCCTGTGGTGCGAAGGCGCCGGCGCGCAGGCTGTCGAGGATGCGCAACGCGCCGCGCAGCTCGCGCGCGCCGGCGCCGGTCAATTCGTAAAACCGTTTCGGTCGGTCGCCGCGCTCCGGCGTGGGGTCGCCGTCGCGATGCCGGATCAGCTGCCGACGCTCCATGCGGTTGAGCACTGTATATAGAACACCCAAGGTCAGCGTATGGCCGTGCGCCTTGATCTCCTCCTGGATCGACAGCGCATAGGCGCCGCGTCCGGATCGGCTGATCGCCAACATGACGAGCTGTTCGTTCGCCGTGAGCACTGGTGAACCGCTCCCTGTCCAACATCATTCTAATTTATAGATTCTACTTTATAGAATGAGATGCCCGAGTCAAGGGCGATCCCCGGACAGCATGCGGCCACAGAATCCGTCGTCCTGAGCGCAGCGAAGGACCCTGCGGTATGACAGTCACCTCCAGGTGGTGCCGAGCATCCACGCCAGCCGGCATTCTTTGAACGACGCACCGCAAGGTCCTTCGCCGCGCTCGGGACGACGCGCGACAACGAAAACGGCGGCCTTTCGGCCGCCGTTCGCAGGTTCGAGATGCCGTTCGGTGTGCCGGCTTACGCCGGCTGCGGCGCGTTGGCCGGATCGACGCCTTCGCGCGGGCCGCGCGGCTCGCGGGGTTCGCGCGGGATGTCGGCGCCGGTCTGCTGGTCGACCACCTTCATCGACAGCTTGACCTTGCCGCGGTCATCGATGCCCAGCACCTTGACCTTGACCGCCTCGCCTTCCTTCAGCACGTCGCTGACCTTGTTGATGCGGCGCGGCGCGATCTCGCTGATGTGCACCAGCCCGTCGCGCGATCCCAGGAAGTTCACGAAGGCGCCGAACTCGACGATCTTCACGACCTTGCCGTTGTAGACCACGCCGATTTCGGGCTCGGCGACGATGCCCTTGATCCAGTCGATCGCCGCCTGGCCGGCCTTGGCGTCGACCGCCGCGACCTTGACCGTGCCGTCGTCCTCGATGTCGATCTTGGCGCCGGTCTGCTCGACGATCTCGCGGATCACCTTGCCGCCGGTGCCGATCACCTCGCGGATCTTGTCCTTGGGGATGTTGATCACGGTGATGCGCGGCGCGTTCTGGCTGACCGTTTCGCGCGCCCCGCCCAGGCCCTTGGCCATCTCGCCCAGGATGTGCATGCGGCCCTCGGCGGCCTGCGCCAACGCCACCTTCATGATCTCCTCGGTGATCGAGGTGATCTTGATGTCCATCTGCAGCGAGGTGACGCCCTTCTCGGTGCCGGCCACCTTGAAGTCCATGTCGCCGAGGTGATCCTCGTCGCCCAGGATGTCGGTCAGGACGGCGAAGCGCTCGCCCTCCTTGATCAGGCCCATGGCGATGCCGGCCACCGGTCGGGTCAGCGGCACACCGGCATCCATCAGCGACAGCGAGGCGCCGCACACCGAGGCCATCGACGAGCTGCCGTTGCTCTCGGTGATCTCCGACACGACACGGATCGTGTACGGGAACTTCTCCTTGGGCGGCAGCAGCGGCCGGATGGCGCGCCACGCCAGCTTGCCGTGGCCGATGTCGCGCCGCGAGGGCGAGCCCATGCGCTTGACCTCGCCGACCGAATAGGGCGGGAAGTTGTAGTGCAGCATGAAGTGCTCGCGGTACTCGCCCTCGAGCGCATCGATGATCTGCTCGTCCTGGCCGGTGCCTAACGTCGCCACCACCAGCGCCTGGGTCTCGCCGCGGGTGAACAGCGACGAACCATGGGCCCGCGGCAGCACGCCGACCTCGGCCACGATCGGGCGCACCGTCCTGGTGTCGCGGCCGTCGATGCGATGGCCGGTGTCGAGGATGGCGTTGCGCACCACGTCGGCCTCAAGGTTGCCGAATTGCTCGCCCAGCGCCGCCAGCGCCGGCTCGTCACCCTCGAACAGCGTCTTGGCCTTGGCCTTGACGGCCGCGACCTTGTCCTGCCGCGTCTGCTTCTTGACCTCGCGATAGGCATCCGCGAGGCCCGAGCGCAGGTCGCTCTTGAGCTTGTCGGCGACCCGCTTGGCGTCGGCCGACGGCTCGCCGAGCGGCCATGGCTCCTTGGCGCAGTGTTCGGCGAGCTGGATGATGGCGTCGATCACCGGCTGGAACGAGCGATGCCCGGCCATGACGGCGCCGAGCATGATGTCCTCGGGCAGCTCCTGGGCCTCGGATTCGACCATCAGCACGCCGTCCTTGGTGCCGGCGACGATCAGGTCGAGCTCGCTCTCCTCCATCTGCGCCAGGGTCGGGTTGATGACGTACTGGCCGTCAACGCGCCCGACGCGGGCGGCGCCGATCGGTCCGAGGAACGGGATGCCGCTGATCGTCAACGCCGCCGAGGTGGCGACGAGCGACACGATGTCGGGGTCGTTCTCCATGTCGTGCGACAGCACGGTGACCACGACCAAGGTCTCGTTGCGGAACGATTCATGGAACAGCGGCCGGATCGGCCGGTCGATCAGGCGCGAGACCAGCGTCTCCTTCTCGCTGGGCCGGCCTTCGCGCTTGAAGAAGCCGCCCGGGATCTTGCCGGCGGCGAAGGCCTTCTCCTGGTAGTTGACGGTCAGCGGGAAGAAGTCGAAACCGGGCTTCGGCTCCTTGGCCGAAACAACGGTGGCGAGCACCACCGTCTCGCCATAAGTGGCGAGAACGGCGCCGTCAGCCTGGCGGGCAATCTTGCCGGTT
>DATFGV010000232.1:0-6829 GCA_035249115.1 Vineibacter sp. | reverse complement strand
TCCCCGGCCACGACAGCGTCGACCGCCGCCACCACGGCACCCGCGGCGCGCAGTGCCGCCTCGCGGCTGCCCGGCGAGACCAGCGTGTCGCCATCCAGCATCGCCAGCCCATCGACCGGGATGGCGCCCAGGGTCGCTTCGATATGCCTGGCGGGGTGCGCCAGCAGCAGGTCCTCGGTCGTGGCAAGCGGCGCCTCGCACCATCGCAGCGCAGCAAAATCCGGACCTTCCAGGGCGCCGATGACGGCCTGTAGTCGCGCCGGTCGCTCAGGGTGGCCGGGGCCCGTGTCATGTGCCAGGCAGGCTGGATGAGTAAACAACAAGGTGGCCATGGTCGCGGTCCTGGGCGCCCGGGTTGGCAAGGGTAGAAAGTGATAGTCGGCGGCCTGCCGGAAGGAAAGCGGCGGATCGGCGGTCATCCCCGGCGTGCCGCAGGACGCGCCACCTATCGCACTGCAATCAGCCCTCACCTACTTGATACGCTATTTTGTTGCACCTATCACTCTGCTGCATAGCAGCACGGTGCCCAGTTATGTTGCACTGCCGCATAACGCGTGGCACATACGCCCCGCCCAGCGAAACAATATTCCGGAGGAAACGTCGTGAGCCAGCAGATTGTCGGTACCCGCCGCAGTACCGTGCCCGTCCCGCCGACCAGTGCCGCCATGCGGGCCCCCAAGCCGGTCGCCCCGGCGGCACATACACCGGCAGTCGAGGAGGACGGCAGCAAGGACCGGCAGTTCGTCACGGCGCTGGCCCGCGGGCTGGACATTCTGCGGGCCTTTCACCCGGGCGACGGCATGCTGGGCAACCAGGAAATCGCCGCCCGTACCGGCCTGCCCAAGCCGACGGTGGCGCGTCTGACGCACACCCTGACCGAGCTTGGCTACCTCGTCTACATGCGCCGGTTCCGCAAGTACGAGCTGGGGCCGTCGGTGCTGGCGCTGGGCTATGCGTCGCTGGCCAACATGGACGTCCGCCACGTGGCGCGCGGCCCGATGCAACAGATGGCGCAGGCACTGAATTGCTCGGTGGCGCTGGGCGGCCGGGACCGGCACTCGATGATCTGGATCGAGGCGCATCGCGGCGCCTCCGCCGTCGGCCTGACCTTCGATGTCGGCTCGCGGATGCCGATCGCCTCGACGGCCATGGGCCGGGCCTACCTGGCGGTGCTGCCGGAACCGGAAAAGAGCCGGTTGATGGATGCGATCCGCCGGCGCTGGCGCGACGACTGGACCAAGACCAAGGCCGGCATCGACCGGGCCGAAAAGGAGATCGCCGACCACGGCTTCTGCCTGTCCTGGGCGGACTGGGTTCCCGAATTGTGCGGCGTCGGCGCGCCGTTGCGCACGCCCGATGGCGAGACCTTCTACGGCTTCGGCGTCTCGGCACCGATCTACCAGGTGTCGCGCGAACGCCTCGAGCAGGATTGGGGCCCGCGCCTCGTCCGCCTGGCCCGCGAAGTACGCAACGGCCTCGCCGGCCGCGCCTCGGCGCCGGCCGCGCCGCGTCCGGCCGGCCGCAGTTGAGACGTCGAGAAGCGCCGGCACGATTTGCCGGCGCATCGGCACCAGGCGCGGCGACACCGCCGCACCGACGGCGAATAGCGGCGAACGCCTAGTTTGACAGCAACAGCAGCAACGGATCGTTAGGGTCGCGCCGCATCGCGATCCGGATCGGCGTGTTTGCGATCAGCGCGGGCGGGAAATCGTTCTTGAGAATATTGTCGAGGTTCGGCAGCAGCTACCCGTCATCGTCGAAGAGAAACGTGTCGACCTCGCGCGATGGCGGTGTCTCGATCAATGCTGACGTAGCAGGATCGCCGGCGATGGCGGCGTTGCGTCGGTTGACCACGATCGCTTCAAGTATGTCCCGCGCTTGGCCGACATCGCCGGCAAACTCATTCCATTCGGCAGCGTCCTAAAATAATGGGCCCGCAACGCGCCTGCGGCGGGGTCGAAGCACTCCCCGTAAGGCTTCCCTCGCACCGCGGCGGTCGCGGGCCCAGTTGCGGACGCTGTCGCTCGTCGATGCTCGTCCCCCAACGGTGCAACACGGGTCAGCGCCTCGCGACGACTATCGCCGTTAAGGCTGCGTCAAGTCAATAAAAAAGTGAACACATAATCATTTTTCAGTTTCGCGCGGCCAACACGAAACGCTCGCGCGTCTATGGGACGCGCTGCCCGCCGGCAAAATGGCAATGGCCAGCAAGCCAGCCCGGCCGATCCCGGGCGGCCTGTCGCGTGTGGCTCTGGCTAGAGCTTGCTTTCCAGCAAGGTCGCGATCGCGTCGGCCCGCAACGGCCGGTCGTGCACGTTGAAGGGCAGATAGTCCAACGTCAGCACCCCGTCCTTCAAGGTCGCCCAGCGATCGGGGCGCTTGTTGTCCGCCTCGTTCTGGATGACCACCTTCTTGACGCCGGCCTTGAGCGCGGCGCGGCTCATGTCGTCTCGCGCCACCCGTGCCAGGCCGCTGATCAGCGGCTCGAAATAGGTGTCGGGCCAGCATTTGACGTACTGCTCGGACTGGCCATCGATCGACAGCGTATCCCAGCGAACCTCGACGGTTATCGGGAAACCGGCCGCCTGATGGACTTTCTTGAGCAAGGCCGGGTAATTGCGTTCCTGAAAATCTGCCGCCGCTCGGCGCTCGACAAGGCCCATCGCCCCCCTCCTGCAATCTTTCAAAGGCTCCCGCACCGGCGACGGTCCGCGAAGCGAAGTCGCCTCGCCGATGCGCTGCCAAAGCCTAGCGCAAGCGGCCGCTGCCGCAAAGACGCGTCGTGTCACATCGTCAGGCCGCCGCTGACCTCCAGCACCTGGCCGGTGATGTAGTCGGCCTCCGGCAGGCAGAGCAGCAGCACGCCGCCGGCGGCCTCGGCGGGCGTGCCGGCCCGCCCCAGCGGGATCTGCGCCACCGTGGCGGCGCGACCCTGCGCCAGCAGGCCGACGCGGTGCTGGCGGCCTTCGATCTCGATCGACGTCTCGCCCTTGATCTCCTGCGTCAGCCGCGTCTCGATGAAGCCGAACGCGACGCAGTTGACGTTGACGTTCAGGCGCCCCCACTCGCGCGCCAGCGTCTTGGTCAGGCCGACGAGGCCAGCCTTGGCGGCGGCGTAGTTGGCCTGGCCGGCCGAGCCTCTCGTGCCGGAGACGGACGAGATGTTCACGACCTTGCGCTGCACCCGCCGCCCGGCCGCCATCTCGGCGGCGACCTTGGCGCCGATATGCGGGTAGGCCTCGCGCAGAATGCGGAACGGCGCCTTCAGGTGCACGTCCTGGATCGCGTCCCACTGCTCGTCGGCGATCCTGTGGATCGGCGCGTTCCAGATGTAGCCGGCGTTGTTGACGATGATGTGCAGATCGCCGAACGCCTCCAGCGCCGCGCCGATGAAGCGGCGCGGGAAGTCGTCGGCGGTGACACTGCCCGCGCAGGCCACCGCCGTGCCTCCCGCCGCCGTGATGGCCGCCACCGTCTCCTGCGCCGGCGACGCATCCAGGTCGTTGACGACGACGCGCGCGCCCTCGGCCGCCAGCTGCCGCGCCAGGCTGGCGCCGATTCCCCGCCCGCCGCCGCTGACCAGCGCAACCTGTCCATCCAGTCGTGCCATCGCTGCTTCCCTCTGACGCGGTGCCGTTGCGATCGCCACCCGGCCGCATCGCGCGGCGTGGGGAACGATGCTACGCTATCGCCGACCTCTTCAACGCGGCCAACACCTGTGAACTATACCGCCGACATGTTGTACCCGACGCCACCCCTGCCCTTCGAGCGGTTCGACGAGGTGGCGCCCGCGGTACAGCGATTGATCGACATCTACCAGCGTAACACCGCCTTCATCCGCGACCAGTTCCAGCACATGGCGAGCGGCCAGGCGCCGCCCGGCCGGGTGCGCGCCTGCTATCCCGCCATCCGGATCACGACGACCTCCTTCGATCCCATCGACTCGCGGCTGGCCTACGGCTACGTGCCCGGCCCCGGCGTCTACCAGGCGACCGTATCGCGGCCCGAGCTGTTCAACTCCTATCTGACCGAGCAGATTGGCCTATTGATGCGCCACCACGGCCTGCCGGTCGAGATCGGCGAGTCGAACGTGCCGATCCCGCTGCATTTCGCCTTCGTCGAGGGCACGCATGTCGAAGGCACGACGGTCGAGGCGCTGCCGCGGCCGCTGCGCGACGTCTTCGACGTTCCGGACCTGGCGATCACCGACGACGGCATCGTCAACGGCACGGCGGCACCGCGCGACGGCGACCCGCTGCCGCTGGCGCCATTCACCGCGCCACGCATCGATTTCTCGCTGCACCGGCTGCTGCACTACACCGGCACGTTGCCCGACCATTTCCAGAATTTCGTGCTGTTCACCAACTACCAGTTCTACGTCGACGAGTTCGCGGCACGCGCCCGGGCGCTGATGACGGCCGGCACCGACGACTACTCGCTCTATGTCGAGCCGGGCAACGTCGCCACGCGCCGCGGCGCCAAAGGCCCGGATCCCGCCGAGCCGCTGCAACGCCAGCCACAGATGCCGGCCTACCATCTGGTGCGGCCGGACCATTCGGGCATCACCCTGATCAACATCGGCGTCGGCCCGTCCAACGCCAAGACCATCACCGACCACATCGCCGTGCTGCGGCCGCATGCCTGGCTGATGCTGGGTCATTGCGCCGGCCTGCGCACGACGCAGGAGCTGGGCGACTACGTGCTGGCGCACGGTTATGTGCGCGAGGACCACGTGCTCGACGCCGACCTGCCGACCTGGGTGCCGGTGCCGCCGCTGGCCGAAGTGCAGGTGGCGCTGGAGGACGCGGTCAAGGAGGTCACCGGCCTGTCGGGCTGGGAGCTGAAGAAAATCATGCGCACCGGCACGGTGGCGACGATCGACAACCGCAATTGGGAGCTGCGCGACCACAGCGAGCCGGTGCGCCGTTTCTCTCAGTCGCGCGCGATCGCGCTGGACATGGAATCCGCGACGATCGCCGCCAACGGCTTCCGCTTCCGCGTGCCCTACGGCACCCTGCTCTGCGTCTCCGACAAGCCGCTGCACGGCGAACTGAAGCTGCCGGGCATGGCCACGGCGTTCTATCGCCGCCAGGTGCACCAGCATCTCGAGATCGGCATCCGGGCGCTGGAAAAGCTGCGCGCCATGCCGCCGGAGCGGCTGCACTCGCGCAAGCTGCGCAGCTTCATGGAGACGGCGTTCCAGTAGGGTTGGCGCGACCATTGCAGCATCTGCGGTTGGCGACCCGAGTACTGCCGCGTCGTCACCCCAGCGGCCTACAAGCCGACTTGAAATTGCTAACCCAATGGGTTATATCATCCGGCGATGATGACCGTCCGGCTGACGCATTACTTCACGCGTCGCGCCGAAAGTCGCCTGGATGAGGACGAGCTGACCGCTCTGATCAACCTCGTCGCTTTCAATCCGACCATCGGTGTCTTGATCGGCGGAACGGGTGGTCTGCGGAAGGTCCGAATCGGCCTTGGCGGCAGGGGCAAGAGCGGCGGCGCCCGAGTCATCTACTAATATTTCAATGAAAGGCATCCGATCTATCTGATTGACGTCTTCGCCAAGAGTGAAAGGGACAACTTGAACAAGGCCGAGCGGAACGAGCTGGCGCGCCAAGTCGAGGCGCTCAAGAAAGCACTGCGTGGTTAGAAGCACCGTGATGGACGAGACAGAGGATTGACGATGACGAGGAAAGCCTTCGCCAGTATCGCCGCCGGCCTGGCTGACGCGCTGGCCGACGCCCAGGGCAAGCCGGGGTACGTCACGCGCGTGCACGAACCCGTGCGTCCCATCGATGTAAAAAAGGTCCGACGTAAGCTCGGCCTCACCCAGGAGGCGTTCGCGGCACGCTTCAACATTCCGATGCCGACCTTGCTGAAATGGGAACAAGGCCAGCGTGAGCCGAGCGGACCGACCCGCGTGCTGCTGCACGTGATCGACCGCCATCCAAAGCTGGTCATGCGGGTCGTCAAGACGGCCCAGGGGCGCGATGCCGCATAGCGCTCGGCGCGTTTCGGCGATTGCCGCGGCCCATTGGCCCGATGCGGCGGACGCGGAACGTTTGAGACGTCTCGAGGCTGATGACCCAAGGCGGCTTGTCGCGCTAAGGTGTCACCCCGCGTGACGGCCGGGACGAGGCCGATGGAAAATTCCGGATTCGAGGCTGCCTTCACAGGCCGCATCGATGACATGCTCGACGCCTGCACAAGGTGCGGTGCGTGCGTGTCGGCCTGCCCCACCCCGGAGCCGGCCGGCGTCGGCGACACCGATCCGCGCGACGTCATCGCCGGCGTGCTGGACATCGTCCGCACGGGCCATGGACCGGCGCCGGCGCGCAAATGGGCCAGCGCCTGCATGCTGAGCGGTGACTGCATCAAGGCCTGCGCCTACGGCGTCAATCCGCGGTTCCTGCTGGCGGTCGCGCGCGTGCGGATGGCCAAGACGGGCAATCAAACGCCGGAGCTGCGCCGCCGCGGCATTGAGAGCTTCCGCCGGATGAGCCAGGACGTGTCGGTGCTGTCGCGCCTGCAGCTCAACGACGCGGCGCTGGAACGGCTGGGACAGCGCTCCAGCCGCGCCTCGAACCTGCCGCCGCCCGACGGCGCGCTGCCCGATGTCGTGTTCTACACCGGCTGCAATGTGCTGAAGACGCCGCACATCGCCCTGTTGTGCCTGGACATCCTCGACCGGCTGGGCGTCAGCTACCGGGTCATGGGCGGGCCTTCGCACTGCTGCGGGGTGATGCAGTTCCGCGCCGGCGATACCGACACCGCCTCGCGACTGGCGGCCAGCTCGATCACCAAGCTGGCGCAATCGACCTCA
>DATFGV010000231.1:0-5509 GCA_035249115.1 Vineibacter sp. | reverse complement strand
AGCGATTATACCAAGACGGCCGCGTTGACGTACAGGCGGCGAAAGGCCTTACGCAACAAGGGGTTCGCGGCACCATCCTGGCGCATGGCGGGTCCACGGGTGAATCAAGGGCTTGAGTCAGATGCCGCGACGAGACACCGTCACCATCGACAGTGATATGGGGGGCTTCGTGGCGATTTTCGTTCTTGTGCATGGCGCATACCAGGGTGGGTGGATCTGGCAGCCCGTGGTGCAGCGGCTGCGCGCCGCCGGCCACACCGTCTACGCCCCGTCCCTCGACGGCTGCGGCGAGCACCGCTCGCAGCTGCGCGCCGGCATCGACACCGAGTCGCACGGCGCGGAAATCGCCGACCTGCTGTTCTACGAGGATCTGCGCGACGTGGTGCTGGCCGGCACATCGTCGGGCGGCATGGTGCTGGCTGCCGCTGCCGAGCGGGCGCGCGAGCGGATCGGCCGTCTGGTCTACGTCGATGCCCTGGCTCTGTTCGACGGCGAGAAGCTGCGCGATATCGTCGACCGGCCGGCTGCGATCAACACCGAGCTGGCGCTCGGCCCGACCCGTGAGGACGCGGCCGGCCGGATGTTCGCCGGCATGGACAAGGAACTCACCGCCTGGGCGGCCGACCGTATCACCCTGCACCCGCTCAAGGTCTTCACCCAGAAGGTGATCTTGCCGAGCTTCTGGCGCCAGCCCTGGAACGCCAGTGTGATCTGGTGCCGCCGGGCACAAAACCCCGGCGAGGCGCACCAGCGCCGCTGCGCCGAGGCGCTCAAGGCGCGCTGGCATGAGCTCGACACCGGCCACTACCCGATGCTGAGCGCCCCGGATGAGCTGGCGGACCTGATCGCGTCGGGTTGACGGTCAGCGTTCCCGTTGTCCCGAGCGCCGCGAGGCACCTCTCTGGGCGGGAGCCTCCAATCCGGAGAGTCGCCGCCGATCGTGACGCCACCGCAGTACCAGCCATCGCAGCAGCAGCCGTCGTACGGAACTCCGCGTTGGCAGAGCCGTTGCTGTTGCGGTCCATTCGCAATGAGGTGAAGCATGCAACCGGACAACGCCACCTGGTCCAGTTTGTGGGATCTGATCAAGGACATCCGCTTCGGCATGATGACGCTGCGCCATGGCGACGGCACTTTCCGCTCCCGACCGATGACGACGCAGAACGGCAAGGATGATCGCGGCGGGGTGTTGTGGTTCTTTGCGTCCAGGCGCGGTGAACCTGCCCTGGACATCGACGGCGAGGCCGACGTCAATGTTTCGTACGCCGATCCGCACAAAGACGCCTATGTCTCGGTGGCCGGCACGGCGCAACTGGTCGACGATCTGGCGAAAAAGCGGGCCCTGTTCAACACGATGACCAAGGCTTGGTTTCCTGGTGGCGTCGATGATCCGGACCTGGTGCTGATTTCCGTGACCATAAGCCATGCGGAGTATTGGGACGTGAAGTCGGGGCACCTCACGCAAGCCGTAAAGATGCTGGCGGCGGCCGCCACCGGAAAGCGGGTTCAACTGGACGCGGAGCACGGCGAGGTCGGAAAGCGCTGAACGCCCCTGCCGAGTGCGGACAACGACCGAGCCGCCGGTTGAAAAGCTACGCGCGCCAGGCAGGCTTGGCAGCGGCTTCGACATCCGGACTTTGATCTGGCTCCGCCTGAGCCTACGCTGTCGCGGCCTCGCTTGACCCCTTAACGGTCGGCGAGGCCGCAAGCTCGTGTGCGTGTCTCGCCGTCACGGGCATCATCCTCCCGCATGAGGAGCATGGGCAGTGGAACCGGATCCGACTTGGGACGTGATCGTCGTCGGCCTTGGCAACGCGGCGCTGTGCGCGGGGCTGTCGGCCGCCGAGCAGGGCGCCCGGGTGCTGATGCTGGAGAAGGCGCCGGTCGAGGAGCGCGGTGGCAACTCTCTGTTCACCGCCGGCGGCTTCCGCTTCGTGCATGACGGGCTGGACGACCTGCGCGCCGACATCCTCGACGATCTGTCGGTAGCCGAAGCCGACCAGATCATTTTGCCGGCGCTGAAGCAGGACGCGTACATCGACGACCTGATGCGAGTCACCGAGCACAGCGCCGACGAGACGCTCGCCGGGCTGCTGGTCGGCCGCTCGCGCGACACCTTGCGCTGGATGCGCCAGAACGGCGTGCGGTTCATCCCGATGTTCGGCCGGCAATCCTACAAGCTCAACGGCAAGCATCACTTCTACGGTGGCGTCAACATTGAGGCGGTCGGCGGTGGCTACGGCCTTGTCGACCAGCTGCTGAAGGCGGCCGAGCGGCGGAAGATCGAGATCCGCTACGGCACGCGGCTGGTGCGGCTGCTGCAGGACCGGCGCGGCACCGTCACCGGCGTCACGGTGCAGGGGCCGGACGGCTTCGACGACCTGAGCGCCCGCGCCGTGGTGCTGGCCTGCGGCGGCTTCGAGGCCAACCCCGAGATGCGGGTGCGCTATCTCGGGCCGGGCTGGGAGCACTGCCGGGTGCGCGGCACGCGGCACAACACCGGTGACGGCATCAAGGCGGCGCTCGACATCGGCGCCCAGCCGTTCGGCGGCTGGTCGACCTGCCACGCGGTCGCCTGGGACATCAGCGCGCCGCCGTTCGGCGATAGGCGTATCCTCGACAACTTCCAGAAGCACTCCTACCCGATCGGCATCGTGGTGAACCTCAACGGCGAGCGCTTCGTCGACGAAGGTGCCGACTTCCGCAACCATACTTATGCCAAGTACGGCCGCGAGATCATGAAGCAGCCGCAGCGCACCGCGGTTCAGATCTTCGATGCCAAGACCATCGACATGGTGCGCGACGAGTACCGCATCCGCGAAGTGACAAAGGCCGAGGCCGACAGCATCGAGGCGCTGGCACAGAAGCTCGGCATCGACGCCGACGGCCTGGCGCGCACCGTGCGCGACTTCAACGCCGCCTGCCAGCCGGGTGACTACAACCCGGCGATCCTCGACGGCGTTGGCACGAAAGACATTGCGCCGCCCAAGTCCAACTGGGCGCTGCCGATCGACCGGCCGCCCTACACCGGCTTTGTGGTGACGTGCGGCATCACGTTCACGTTCGGCGGCCTGCGCATCGACGAGCGGGCCGCGGTGCTCGACCTGACCGACCGGCCGATCCCCGGCCTGTTCGCTGCCGGCGAGCTGGTGGGCGGCATCTTCTACGGCAACTACCTCGGCGGCGCCGGACTGATGTCGGGCGCGGTGTTCGGGCGGATCGCGGGAGGCAGTGCGGCATCCAAAGCAGTCGCCGCGATGAAGCCGGTCGGCGCTTGAAGGAGATCCAAAGCCGCCGCCGGCCCGCTGTCTCTTAAGCGGGAAGTCGAGGGTTCGATCGCCTCCGGGCTCGCCATGGTGGTGATCAAAAATCAATGCGTTAAAGGCACAGGGAGGCCAACGCCGCCCAAGGAGCGCAACCGCGAATCCTGGCAATCACCTGGTAAGCACTGGACGGAAATCGCGTTTCGGTCGGTCGGGATGGGTACGGGCGCAGGTGTCGCCTCAATAAAAGATGCGCCAACTCCAGTCCGCCGTGCTCGTCACGCTTAAGCCTGAGCCTGTGTATTGAGTCCCGGTAGGTGTCGGATTCGCTAGTTGCTGCGAACCGCCATAGGAAAAGGCATTTCTCGTAGCACGCTTCTGGCCGAGACGAGAACCGATCAGGCTTGGCGATGGTGATCCTACGACCGCTGCCGGCTCCAGTTTCCCTTCCTGCAAGCGATCAATAGGTCGCGGGCCGTTCCATTGCACGGCCGGCAACTGGAGTGCGTCGACCGCAGCTGTAAGCATAGATGTTGATCTCGTTGGCGGCATCCCGCTGACGGTATCCACTCGCGTGCCCGTCAAGCCCCCAGAGAGGCTGATCGCTTGAGCCTCGTCAAAGATGACCCTGTTGTTGCCGTCGATTCGGACCTGCAGTCGCACCGGCGTCAGCGTTCCATTCTCTGACCAATTCAGCGCATTGGTTGTCGTTGTGGTTACGCCGGTCCCCGGGTCTGTCGCCATCGCAGATACAAACTTCATGCCACTGCCGGTCACGCTCCAAGTGGCGTCGAAAATCTTGAACGATGGGAGGATGTCGATGGGCGGGCTGTTCGTCCATCTCCACTCCTGAATTTGCTCATCCAGGTAATCGATAGTGATCCCCGTACCGGACGTCATGCCGGCCGTCCTGATTCTGCATGTGATGTGTCCGCCACTGAGTTGCATGCGCCCCTCCACGACCGTGCCGCCTGCACGGTTGATCGTCACGCACAAGATGGGCGGATAGTCACAGTGTGCTGCGCCGCGGCGGCGACTTCACTCCGTTTGTCACTCTCGGCCGCGCAGAGACTATATGAGTGATCCTTCACTCCAAAGACGCAGTAGCCCGTGCCCGCGTCTGCGAACCAACCCGGGCCTGCGCGAATGCTATGTTCGCCGCCGTTACCGGCGCCAGCGCCATGGCGGTACTCCAGAGCCGCCAGCGCATCGTTCGCCCCGCTGATATCCGCCCCATGCGCCAACCGCGGCGCATGGCGGCGCGGCGATCCTCGATCGCGTTCGCATCAAGCGGATCGGGACGTAGTCGGTGAGTTGCAGGCTAAATCGGCCAGCGTTTGAAGTCCTTGTTCGTCGGAACATGGACGAGTGGAACGTCATCACTCCCCGCACTCGTGGAAGCCGCAGCAAGAACGTTCCGTGTCAGTCATGGCCTCATTGGGTACTGAACGATCTCGTAGCCCTTCGCCGCCACTTTCGTCTCGGTCCGCGTGGGTGAACTGAAGTTTTGCCCCTGGTACATGCCTCGGACCGCGAACATCGCGTCGTTCATTTGCTGGACGACGCAATCGCGGACGCTCAGCGACGTGTCCGCCAGTAGACTAAACTCGAAGACGAGGAAGTTGCTCTGGATGTCCTTGAAGGTGCCCACACCCTGCGTGCTGTAGACAAGCTTTGAGATGTCGGGCCCACTCGGGCCGGTCCAGGTCACCGCGCCTTGTATGGTGTTTTGCCAATAGGCCGCTTCCAGAGGAACATGAGAGCCGTCCGGCTTGACCGCCGTCAACACAGTCAGGAACGTCTGCTTGATGCTTAGATCGTCCATGAAGTTCACACGATCGGTGGCGGCGTTTCGTAGTTCCAGAGCGAACGAGCCGCCAGGGCTGTCTTCGATCGACTGCTCGAATTCGACGCCGTTCTTCACGATCGCCGGGCCGAAGTCGAAGAACGGTGCCTGAGGCGCGGTCGCGGTCGCCCCTGTCGGAAGGTTGGTCTCCGGGTGGAAGATCACCGTCAGTGACCTGGGCGACACGTCGAGCATGTGTCGCTTGGGCGCCCTGTAGGCCTCCCAGATCCACCCATCCTCTGCCTTGTTTCCCTTGTATGTGGAATGCCACCAATCGAGGGAGATGAATTGCTTGATGCCAAACGAGAATCCCTTCGGCACGTCCTTAGTCTTGAATCGAAATGTGATCGTCGCGCTGTGGGGACCGCCGGACGGCTTCTCGAACTGCACGCGCAACTCG
>DATFGV010000230.1:0-4007 GCA_035249115.1 Vineibacter sp. | reverse complement strand
TCCCAAGCCCTTCGGCCTGGCCGACTACGAGCTGGTCACCGATCTGGCGGCGCTCGACAGCTTCATCGCCGGCGCGCAGGGCGCCGGGGTCATCGCCTTCGACTGCGAGACCGACGCGCTCGATTCGCTCAACGGCAACCTGGTCGGCGTGTCGCTGGCGCTGCCCGACGGGCCGGTCGCCGACATCGGCGCCAGCCGCCGCCGCGCCATCTATGTGCCGCTCGGCCATCGCACGCCCGGCGCCACGGCGCCGGCGCAAGGCGCCCTCGACCTGGGTGGCGGCGCGGCCAAGAGCGATGCTGCGTCCAACGGCGCGCTGCTGCCCGGGCAGCTGGCGATCGCCGACGCCGTGGCGCGGCTGAAGCCGTTGCTGGAAGACACCGGCGTGCTGAAGGTCGGCCAGAACATCAAGTACGACCAGCAGGTGCTGTCCCGCTATGGCGTCGACATCGCGCCGGTCGACGACACAATGCTGCTGTCCTTCGTGCTCGAGGGCGGCAAGCACGGCCATGGCATGGACGAGCTGGCCGAGCTGTTCCTGGGCGTGCAGACCATCAAGTTCAACGATGTGGCCGGCAGCGGCGCCAAGCAGGTAACGTTTGACCACGTGCCGCTCGACAAGGCGCGCGACTATGCCGCCGAAGACGCCGACGTCACGCTGCAATTGTGGCTGGCGCTGAAGCCGCGGCTGGCGGCCGAGCGTATGGCGACCATGTACGAGACCATCGAGCGGCCGCTGATCCCGGTGCTGGCCGACATGGAGCGGGCCGGCGTCAAGGTCGACGCCGCCGAGCTGCGCCGGCTCAGCGCCGATTTCGAGCGCCGCATGGCCGACCTCGAGGTCGCCCTGCACAAGCTCGCTGGCCGCTCGTTCAACGTCAGCTCGCCCAAGCAGCTGGGCGAGATCCTGTTCGACGAGATGAAGCTGCCCGGCGGCAAGCGCAACAAGAGCGGCGCCTGGAGCACCGACGCGCAGGTGCTCGACGACCTGGCGGAGCAGGGCCACGAGCTGCCCAAGAAGCTGCTGGAGCACCGTCAGCTGGCCAAGCTCAAGGGCACCTACACCGACGCGCTGGTGCAGCAGATCGACCGCAAGACCGGCCGGGTACACACCTCGTACCACATGACCGGCGCCTCGACCGGCCGGCTGGCCTCGACCGACCCCAACCTGCAGAACATCCCGGTGCGCACCGAGGACGGCCGCAAGATCCGCAAGGCGTTCATCGCCGAGGCGGGCCACAAGCTGTTGAGCGCCGACTATTCGCAGATCGAGCTGCGGCTGCTGGCGCATGTCGCCGACATCGCGTCGCTCAAGGAGGCGTTCGCGCGCGGCGACGACATCCATGCGATCACCGCCGCCGAGGTGTTCGGCATCCCGGCCAAGGGCATGGACCCGATGGTGCGGCGCCGCGCCAAGGCGATCAATTTCGGCATCATCTACGGCATCTCGGCCTTCGGCCTGGCCGCCCAGCTCAGCATCCCGCAGGGCGAGGCGCGCGCCTACATCGACACCTACTTCAAGCGCTATCCCGGCATCCGCGACTACATGGAGCGCACCAAGGCGTTCTGCCGCAAGACCGGCTACGTCGCGACGCCGTTCGGCCGCAAGATCCACCTCGAGGGCATCAACGACAAGAACCCGGCCCGCCGCGGCTTCCACGAGCGGGCGGCGATCAACGCGCCGCTACAGGGCGGTGCCGCCGACATCATCAAGCGGGCCATGATCCGCCTGCCGGGCGCCCTGCGCGACGCGGGCCTCAAGACCCGCATGCTGCTGCAGGTGCACGACGAGCTGGTGTTCGAAGCGCCCGACGCCGAGATCGCCAAGGCCTCGGCCGTGATCCAGGAAACGATGCAGCGGGCGGCGCAGCTGTCGGTGCCGCTGGTGGTCGAGGTCGGCAGCGGCGTCACCTGGGCCGAGGCGCATTAGTCGACCCGCTTCCGTCGTCCCGGGTGCAGCGAGAGACGACGGCAAGGGTCTGACCGTCAATCGGAGGAACGCATGCTCAAGATCTACGGCCGCGCCAACTCGATCAACGTGCAGAAGGCGCTGTGGGCGGCCGATGAGTGCGGCCTGGCCTACGAGCGCACCGACATCGGTGGCGCCTTCGGCGGCAACGACCAGCCGTGGTACCGGGCGATGAACCCCAACGGCGTCGTGGCGACCATCGACGACGGCGGCTATACGCTGTGGGAATCGAATTCGATCGTGCGCTATTTCGCCGCCACGCACGCCGCCGGCACGCTGTGGCCGACCGACCCCAAGGCGCGCGGCGATGCCGAACGCTGGATGGACTGGCAGCTCTCGACCATCCAGGGCGGCATGACCACCCTGTTCTGGGGCTGGATCCGCACGCCGCCGGACAAGCGCGATCTGGACGTCATGGAAAAGGCCCGCGTCGCCACCGCCGATCTGTGGTGCCGGCTCGACGGCCATCTGGCCGGTCGCGCCTACGTCGCGGGCAACCATTTCACCATGGGCGACATTCCGGCCGGCGCCATGGCCTACCGCTGGTTCAACCTGCCGTTCGAGCGCGCCGGCCTGCCGGCGACGCCGCATCTGCGCGCGTGGTACGACCGGCTGGCGACCCGCCCGGCGTACCAGAAGCACGTCATGATCAAGATGACCTGAGGGCGTCTGCCCGACCTGCGATCGGGCGATCCGCGCCGCGGCCTGCGCACCCGACTTGTTGCCGGGTTGGCCTCGTGGTGCGGCAACGCCGGGACATCAGAACGCGGCGCAGACCGTTTCACCCTCCGGATTGATCCGGCAGGCGACCGCCTGGTCGGCAACCTCGCTGCGGTTTGTCTCCAGGTCGGCGAGCAGGTCAAAGCCAGCCCCCGTGGAGCGGACACCCGGCGTGGTGATCGCGGTGGAACGGCCGGCCGGCAGCGGCGTGACGGTCAGGCTCGCGCCGGTGTAGGCGATTGCGTAGTTCGCGTTGGCGGCCAGTGTCCCCTGGAGTATGGCGTAGGGGCTGCCGGCCACCGATTCGCCCGCTACGCGGCTCAGCGCACCTGCCAGGACCGTGGCGGCAGTGTCGGCGAACTTGAAGCCGCTGACCGTATAGGTGAGAGCCGGGTCGGCATCGCCGAAGACCTTGGTCTTGGCGTCAGCGACGACATTGAGCGGCGCCGGCGTGACCGTCAGGTTCGCGCCGGTGTAGGTGATGGCGTAGTTGGCGCCGGCCAAGCTGCCCTGCGTGATCGCAAACGGGCCGCCGGCGACGCTCTCGCCTGCCGCACGCGCGAGGCTGCCGGTCAGAACCGCGGCCGTCTCACCGAACATGAAACCTGCGGCGGCGAAGGTCAGCGTCGGATCCGCGGCGCCGTAGACCTTGGTCTTGGCGTCGGCGACGACATTCAGCGGCGCCGGGGTGATGGCTAGCGTCGCGCCGGTGTAGGTGATGGCGTAGTTGGCACCGGCCAGCGTGCCCTGGGTGATCGCATACGGACCACCCGCCACCGTCTCGCCAGCGACGCGCGAGAGGCTGCCCGTGAGCACGGTGGCCGTTTCGCCGAACTTGAAGCCGGTGGCAGCGAAGGTCAGCGCCGGGTCGGCGTCGCCATACACCTTGGTCTTGGCGTCGGCGACGACGTTGAGCGGTGCCGGCGTGATCGTCAGGTTGGCGCCCGTGTAGCTGACGCTGTAGTTGCTGTTGGCCGCCAGCGTGCCCTGGGAGATGGTGTACGGGCCACCGGCGACAATCTCGCCCGCTGCGCGTGTCAGCCCGCCGGACAGGACGGTCGCCGCAGTGTCGCTGAACTTGAAGCCGGCGGCTGTGTACGTCAGCGCCGGGTCGGCATCGCCGTAGACTTTGGTCTTGGCGTCGGCAACGACGTTCAGCGGCGCGGCCGTGGTCGTCAGGTTGGCGCCGGTGTAGCTGATCGAATAGTTCGAGTTGGCCACCAGGCTGCCCTGGGTGATGGCGTAGGGGCCGCCGGCGACGCTCTCGCCGGCCGCGCGGCTCAGGCCACCGGTTAGCACGGTGGCGGTGGTGTCGCTG
>DATFGV010000229.1:0-4888 GCA_035249115.1 Vineibacter sp. | reverse complement strand
CTGCCTGCGTGCCGGCGTAGACGATGTTGGGCGCGCCCGGGTGGACCATCAGGAAGCGCGCCTCGACCTTGTCGGGCAGGCCGCTAGTCAGCGCTTCCCAGCGCCCGGCCGCGACATCAAGGCGGTAGATGCCGGTCATCGGCGTCTTGGGGTCGGCGCCGAACGCTTGCGCCACGCCGGCATAGACGTAGGACTTCATGGCCGCTGCTCCCAAACGTCACGTTAAGGAATCAGTCAGCCTAGCGCGCCGGCGGTGCACGGAGAAGCCGGGCGCCGCCGCTCACCGGCACGCGCCAGCCATCCGAAAAGCGCGCGGCTCGGTCGGCGCGGGCCCCATCATTCCGGGCATTCGGGGTGATCGCCTGGAAACGACAAGCGAACCCCCGGACGCCGGAATGACGGTCTGTCAACGCGCCGGGACGGTGACAACCGACCGACAGCCGACAGATACGTAATGAACCCGCGTTGGACCCGGCTATTCCGTCGCCCGACGCCGCGACCTGTGCAAATCCGACGTCTGGTTCTACACAGCGATGATCGCCACGCCGTAGCGCGCCAGCAACTGATCGCGCGTCACCAGCGCCATCTGCTCGATGATCGCTTGCGCCACAATCAGCCTGTCGAAGGGATCCCGGTGATGCAGGGGCAGACGCGCGACGTGCAAGGTGTGTTGCGGCTCGATGGACAGCAGCGTGATCCCCGACGCACTGACAAGGTCGAGCATATCGGCCGGCAGCGTCAGCTTTCCAAGCCCGGCCTTGATCGACAGTTCCCACAAGCTGGCGATGCTGGTGAACGCCTCCGTGTCGGCACTGGCAACGAGGTCGCGCGTCTTGCGCAACATCCGCGTCGGTTCGGCGATGAACAAAAGTAGCGCGTTGGAATCGAGCAGCACTTTCACGACAATTCGTCGCCCTCTTCAAAGAGGCGGCGGACTTCGTCGTTAACCTCGGGCGAGTCCCAATCGGGCGCCATCCAGATCTTGCCCTTGGCGAGGCCGAATTGACGCTTCTTGCGTTGCGGGCCATAGGGGACAATCCGTGCGACCGGCGTGCCGGCCTTGCAGATCACGACTTCCTCGCCCTTGTTGGCCGCCTTCACCAGCTCCGAAAGTCTGGACTTGGCCTGATGCATGTTGGCGAATTTCATTGTTCGCACTCCTTAGCTAATTTAGCTAAGTTGGTCCCCGCAATCAAGATCGGACGCAAATCGCACTTGCGTCCGCTGCCGCCTCTCTGTATCAACGGCTCCGACGTGGGATTTGAAGCCGACCGGCTTGCGGCCACGCTAAAAACCGCTAAAAGGTCGGGAGCGCTTCAAAAAAGCCCCGTCCTTCACCGGTCGGGGCTTTTTCGTTGCGCGCGGGTCGGCCGCGCGTCAGGAGGACGTGATGGACGGCGATTTCCACGGGCGTCGCATCGAAACGCGGCAGGATGACGGCATCGCAGGCTGGCGGCCGCAAACCCGTGCCGTGCGCGGCGGCTTGCGGCGCAGCGACTTCGAGGAGACGTCGGAGGCTCTGTTCCTGACCTCGGGCTACACCTATCGCAGCGCCGAGGAGGCCGAGGCGGCGTTCTCCGGCACGCTCGACCGCTTCCAGTACTCGCGCTTCGGCAATCCCACGGTGTCGACCTTCGAGGACCGGTTGGCGGCGCTGGAAGGCGCCGAGGCCTGTCGCGCCACCGCCACGGGCATGGCCGCCGTCTTCTATTCGCTGCTGGCGCTGCTGCGCGCCGGCGATCGCGTCGTGGCGGCACGCCAGCTTTTCGGATCGTGCCATTTCATCGTCACCGAGCTGCTGCCGCGTTACGGCATCGAGACGGAGCTGGTCGACGGCAAGGACCTCGAGGCCTGGAAGAAGGCGCTGTCTCGGCCGGCCAAGGCGGTGCTGTTCGAAACTCCGTCGAATCCGATGCTCGACATCGTCGACATCCGCGCCGTGGTCGATCTCGCGCATGCCGCCGGCGCCAAGGTCGTCCTCGACAACGCCTTCGCCACCCCGGTCCTGCAGCGGCCGATGGAGTTCGGCGTCGATATCGTCGTGCATTCGGCGACCAAGTATATCGACGGCCAGGGCCGCACCCTCGGCGGCGCCGTGCTCGGACCGAAGGCCTACATCATCGACCAGTTGCAGCCGATCACGCGCAACACCGGGCCGTCGCTCAGCCCGTTCAATGCTTGGGTGCTGCTCAAGGGCCTGGAGACCCTGGCGCTGCGCATCGAGCGCCATTGCGCCAACGCGGCTCGCGTCGCCGACGCGCTGGCCGGTCATCCGGCGGTGGCGCACGTGCTCTACCCCGGCCGCACTGATCATCCGCAGCACGACTTGGCGATGCGGCAGATGCCGGTGGGCGGCGGCATCGTGTCGTTCGAGTTGAAAGCCGGCAAGTGGGCCGCGTTCCAGACGCTTAACCGGTTGAAACTGATCGACATCTCCAACAACCTCGGCGACGCCAAGAGCCTGGTGACGCATCCTGCCACCACGACCCACAAGCGGATCGGCGAGGCCGAGCGCGCCAAGCTCGGTATCACCGACGGTCTGGTGCGGCTGTCGGTCGGCCTGGAGGATCCGGAGGACGTGATCGACGACCTGGTGCAGGCTCTGGCCGGTTGAGACGCGGCGGAGGCGGCGATGGCGCCGGACGACTCCGGTTGGCGGCGGACTGAGGAGCGGCGTCTGGCTGAAGCCGGGCGCGGCCGGATTCGCTGCCCGCGCTGCAAATGGCAACCGCGACGTCAAGATCGCTGGTGGTGTCTGTGCAATTACAGCTGGAACACGTTTGACACGCGCGGCAAGTGCCCGGCTTGCGGCGAGCAGTGGGAGGTGACTCAGTGCTTACGCTGCGACGAATTCTCGCCACATGACGACTGGTATGCGCCACCCGACATACCGAAGACGTGATTGCGATTGTGCCCGTATCGCGCGGCGCCAACTGATGGCGAGGAGCGAGCATCGATGACCGGTGCCAAATCGGAACCAGGGCCTGCGACGAACCTGTCCACCACGCTATGGGCCGCCAATGCCGACTGGGCGCAACGCACCTTGATGCATCCTTTCGTGCGCGGGCTGGGTGATGGCAGCCTGCCGATCGACGCCTTTCGCCGCTACGTGGCGCAGGACGCCTATTTCCTCGAGGCCTTCGCCCGCGCCTACGCCTATTGCCTGGCACAATCGACGGCGCGCGCCGACTTGCGGGCCTTCGCCGACTTGATCGCCGGCGTGATCGACGAGCTGAAGCTGCATGCGGACTATGCCGAGCGTTGGCGGGTCGATCTCGCCAACGTCACGCCCGGCGTCGCCACGCGCGCCTACACCGAGTTCCTGATCGGGCTGGCTCGCCTCGGCGGCATCGGCCTGACCGCGGCCGCGATGACACCGTGCATGCGGCTCTACGCCTTCCTTGGCCAGGAACTGGCCAAGGGGCAGGTGGCGCCGCCTTATGCCGAATGGGTGCGGACCTACGCGGCTCCGCAATTCGAGACCCTGGCCCAAACCCTCGAGGGCTTGCTCGACTGGCACGCGACCGACACGCCGGCGGTGCGCGCCGCCTATCGTCGCGCCATGGAGCTCGAGCACGGTTTCTTCGACGCCAATCTGTGAGCGTCGCGACGGGCGTGACGCCTCAGGTCGGCGCCACGATCCGCTCAAGCGACTGATCGAGCAACCGTTGCAACTGGCCGATCGCCTCCTCGCCAACGACCGCCCGCAACGCCTGCTCGGCCTGTCGCCACAGCGGCACGGCGCGACGGAACTGCGCCCGACCGGCCGCCGTCAGCGCGATCGCCCGCTGGCGACGATCGGTGCCGGCCGCCAGCTCGACCCAGCCGGCACGGATCAGGGGCTGGATGTTTCGGGTCAAGGTGGTGCGATCCATGCCCATGATCTCGGCGAAGGCGCCGATCGGCATCGGCGGCCGGTGCTGCAGGTTGCCGAGCAGGGAATACTGCGTGATGCGCAGGCCCAACGGCGCGAGGTGGTGGTCGTAGATCTGGGTGACGCGCCGCGTGGTGCGCCGCAGGCGCAACAGCGTGCAGTCGCGCGGTTCCAGTGCCTGCACGGTGGGCGCGTTTAACGGTTCGGACATCGTCATTTGCGACTGTCCATGGTTGGCCGGTCACATCTCGCGACAGCGTAACGCGGACCTTGCCGCGCAAAAACCACAAAGTGTATATGCACGGGTCAAAAAAGCGGGGGTGCATGGCGGCTATGCGGCCATCTTGCTGGATTCCTGCATGGGCTGCGCGGTGCACAGGACCCTGGCGGCCGGACAGGGCTACACGACCGTGGAGATCAAGGTGAACTTCGTCCGCGCGATGACCGATCGCACCGGCAAGGTGCGGGCCGAAGGCAACATCATCAACGTTGGCGGCCACATTGCCATCGCGGAAGGGCGCCTGACGGACGGCAGCGGCAGGTTGCTGGCGCACGGCACGTCGACCTGCCTGATCTTTCCAATCTGAACGTCGCCCGCACCATTTCGCGATGCGTCATGCGACGTCGTTGCCGGGTTGATCGGATCGATGCAAATCCCATCTATTGCGCTCGGGGCGCGGCGTTGGGCTATCCGTCGTCTGGCGACCGCCGCAATGCGGCGATAGAGTGAGCGTCCGCAAGACGTCAACGCGAAGGATGAAGCGGTCATGTTCAGCGAGGAAACGCGCGCCATCCGCGTGACGGTGTCGCCGACATACCTGGAGGATCAGTCCGATCCCGACGAGGGCCGCTGGGTCTGGGCCTACACCGTGCGCATTGAAAACCGCGGCGCGGAAAAGGTGCAGCTGCTGAGCCGGCACTGGATGATCACGAACTCGCGCGGCAAGCGCGAGGACGTGCGCGGACCCGGCGTGGTCGGCAAGACGCCGATGATCGATCCGGGCAAGGCGTTCG
>DATFGV010000228.1:0-7694 GCA_035249115.1 Vineibacter sp. | reverse complement strand
CATGCGCGAGGCAACTCGCGACGAGGCTGCGATCGTAGCGTGGTCGGCGCTGGAGCCGCCGGCCCTGGTCGAAGCCTTGCGCGCGGGCGGGCTGGTGGTGTTGCTGCGCCATGGCCAGGCCATAGGCAACGATCGTGATCCTGCGCCTTGGCGTATCGTCGGTGATCGCCGCGCCCAGGGCAACCTGACCAGCACGGGCAAGGACCAGGCCCGGCTGATCGGCGACGGCATGCGGGCGCTCGGCATTCCGGTCGTGAAGGTCGTTGCCAGCCCGTACTACCGGGCGCGCGACTTCGCCGAGATCGCCTTCCGCACCAAGCCGGTGATCGCGATCGACCTCGGACCCGAGAATCCTGGTCAGACCGATGCCTACCGTCGCTACCTGGCAACGCCGCCGACCGGCGGCAACCTGGTCGTGGTCGGCCACCTGCTGGCGCCGATCGCGGCGCCGATCTCGCAACTAAAGGAGCTGGCTGACGGCCACACCGCCGTCTGGCGACCGGGCGGCAAGAACAGCGAAAGCCTGATTGCGCTGATTGCCCCAGGCGACTGGGCGCGGTTGGCGGCGGCGACTCGCGGCGGCTAGGCGCCGGCGGCCGGTTGCCGGGCCCAGGATGCCTGCAACCCGGTTTTCGCGACCGGCGAATCGGCGTATGGTGTGTCCTGTCATCGACCGCCCCCGCTGCTCCCGGGAAGCTTCATGCACCACATTCCGCGTCTTGCCGTCATCGCGCTCGGCCTCGCGAGCGCGTCCGCTTGCACGCCCACCAGGTCCGCCCAAAACGGCAACGGCAGCGAGCAACCCGTCGTGACCCTGGCCGGCGTCGAGCCCGGCCAGTTCAGCTCCAGCCGCCCCGGCTCGCCGATCCCGCTCGCCACCCTGAAGACCATGGATGAGCGGCAGGTGACGGCGACGTTCGGCAACCCCGCGTTCCAGCGCGACGAAAGCGGCGTCGTTCGCCTGCTGCGCTTCAAGAGCGACGCCTGCGACCTCGACTTGTTCCTCTATTCGACCGCCGGCACCTGGCAGGTGCGCCACGCCGACGCCCGCGACCGCCTGCTGCGCACCCTGCCGGTCGACCGTTGCGCCGGCTCGGTGGCGGCGCAGAAGCGGGGGTAGGGCAACGCCGGTCCGTCTCGCTCGTGTTTCGCAAGTTTGGATCTTCATGCGCGATAGCGCGCGCCTCTTTGTGGCGCGGCGAGCGCCAGCGTGTGACCAGGCGCGTGCATTTCTGCTTGCACCGATTGATTGCCGTGCCGGCCGGATCGGCGCATGATGACCATATTCCGGTTGTCGGGTTCTGTTGAGACGTGGTCGAGCCGCCGCCTCTGAGGCGGACGTGCCGACCAACGCCCTTCCGGAGTCGCGAGGCTCCGCCCGCAACCCGCTCGAGCCAGGGGGATACGCCATGCGGTTCGACAAGCGCGCTCTTCTCGCCGGCGTCGCCGGCGCGGCGTTGATCTGGAGCACGGCGGCCGTCGCCCACCCGACCTCCGGCGGTGATCTCGGCCAGGTCGTGTTCAAGACCTCATGCAGCGAGCCAGCGCAGGCCAAGTTCAACCACGCGATGGCCTACCAGCATTCGTTCTGGTACCGCGCCGCCACTGACACCTTCAACGAGGTGCTGAAACTCGACCCGTCGTGCGCCATTGCTTACTGGGGCCTGGCGCTGGCCAATTTGCGCAATCCCTACGCGCCGCCGCTGCCGGCATGGCTGAAGGACGGCCTGGCGATGATCGACAAGGGCCTCGCACTGGGCCCGAAGAGCGAACGCGAGAAGGGCTATCTCGAGGCGCTGGGCGCGTTCTACCGCGATCACGACAAGGTGCCGCATCGCGACCGCCAGGTCGCCTACGCCAAGGCGATGGAGGGGCTGGCGGCGCGCTATCCCGACGATATCGAGGCGCAGATCTACTGGGCCCTGGCGCTGGCTGTCTCCGCCTCGCCGGCCGACAAGACCTACGCCAACCAGCTCAAGGCGGCCAAGATCCTGGAGCCGATCTTCGAAGCCAAGCCGATGCATCCCGGCGTGGCGCACTACATCATCCACGCCTACGACTATCCGCCGATCGCCAAGCACGGGCTGGAGGCGGCCAAGCGCTACGCCAAGATCGCGCCCGACTCGCCGCACGCCCTGCACATGCCGTCGCACATCTTCACCCGGCTGGGCTACTGGCAGGAGTCGATCGAGGCCAACGCCGCCTCGGCGCGCATCGCCACGGCGCAAAACGAGGCGCAGGACGCGGCGCACGCCTACGACTACATGGTCTACGCCTTCTTGCAGACCGGCCGCGACCAGCTGGCCGCCAAGGCGCTGGTCGAGCTGCGCAAGATCGATCCCGGCAGCGGCCGTTTCGCGGCACCATTTGCGCTGTCGGCGGCGCCGGCGCGCTTCACGCTGGAGCGCGGCGCCTGGGCCGAGGCGGCAGCGCTGCAGCTGCAGCCCGGCGAGTTCGCCTACGCCGAGGCGCATCTGCACTTCGCGCGCGCCGTCGGCGCGGGCAACCTCGGCAACGCTGCGCAGGTCCGCGAAGAAGCCGCCAAGCTGGCGGCGCTGGCCGAGAAGCTCAAGGCGGCGAAGAACGACTACTGGGCCGAGCAGGTCGACCTGCAGCGCCGCGCCGCGCTGGCCTGGGCCGACTGGGCCGACAAGAAGTACGACGCGGCGATCGCTGCCATGACCGACGTCGCCGACCGCGAGGACCGCACCGAAAAGCACGTCGTGACCCCCGGCCCTCTGCTGCCCGGCCGCGAGATGCTGGGCGACATGCTGCTGGCGCGCGGCAAGAACGCCGAGGCGCTGGCCGCCTTCGAGGCGGTGTTGGTCAAGGAGCCGAACCGCTTCCGCGCCACGGCCGGGGCGGCGCGCGCCGCGCAGGCGCTGGGTGACATGACCAAGGCCAAGGCGCACTACAAGGCGCTGCTGGAAATGTGCGTCGAGGCCGATACCGAGCGGCCGGAGCTGAAACAGGCGAAGGCGGTCGTGGGGGGCTGAGGCAATACAGCGGTCACACCGTCTCAGTGTTTCTGGCCCTCACAGTACCTTAACCAACTCTTGCACGAACTTGGCCGTCGCAGCGGCGCCGCCGAGAGTGAGCGTCGCGATCGGCTTGTCGCTTTCCACAACGCGACGCCACAATAGCGACAGCGGTGCCTGAACAACGGGCCGCAACGCGAATGACGCTATGAAGGTCAGGGCGACAAGCAGGCGTGCGGCGTTAGGCAGTAAAGCCAGGAGCCAAGCGGCGTTCAGGGGCGGCGAGTCGGAACCATGGGGCCAAAGTGCGTCTCCGAGAGCCTTCCAGAAATCTTCGTCCCACCGGCTCCACAGGTACGCGATCATGGGAGCGGCTACCTCCGGCAGGACGCGGCCCAGCATGTTCCATAGCTGAACAAAATATTCCTCTGTCGTGTTGATCACCACGCCCCATGACCAGGGGGTCAACGGAAGGGTCAGCAGTCCGGCGACCGCGTTGGTCACCGTTGTCCAGTACATCAGAGCGATGACATGGATGACGATGACTGTGACGAAGAACAACAGGCTTGTAGCGACACTGTGACTGGCGAACCGGACTCCAAGCGCCGAGAGGAACCGGGTGAAGGAAACCGAGACTCCCAGCATCAGCCCTGAGACTAGTAGATGGGCCAAACCCAGAATGTGATACTCTACTCTTCCGCGCTGGAGCAGGACCGGTAGGTGGCCCTTCAGTGCCGTGATAGTGAGTCCACATAAACTGGCAGCTATCAACGCCCAGGCCACGAACTTTGTGCGCCGCAGACTAAAAAGAAGCTGCCCGCACTTCCGATCGAGCAAATCGACGACGAGTTGAGCCTCACGGGCGCCGAAGTTTCTCCACTTCACGTCGTCGAAGCGATACCACCACGACTCGAGCCGGTCGCGCCAACGCTTCTGGCCCTGCTTGCCCAGCAGGAAATCAATGGCGCCGCCCAAGCCACCCAGCAAGACCATCCACAGCAGGAACGAGTCAAAGAAACCACCCGTCATGGCCTACCCCGCGCAGGGGGCGATGGTAGCACAACCCGATATGCCGCGACCGCAGTGGACGACACGATCAACTGCCAGGCGACTACTGCACCTGCTGGATAGACCTACCGCCCGCCGCGGTCCTCGCGCCACAGGTCGAGGCGCTCCTGCACCGGCCGGTCGGAGAAGCTGAACAGCACCGCCTCGCTGTCGGCGCGGTGCGTCACCGGCGCCCAGCTCGGCACCACGAAGTGGTCGCGCCGGCGCCAGCGCACCACCACATCGCCGATCGTCGTCTCGCCGTCGCCCTCGACCACCGAGAACACCGTGCCGTCGGTCGAACGGTAGGGCGCCGTCGCGAAGCCCTTGGGCAACAGCTGCATGAAGGTGCCCATGGTGGCGATCGGCGCGCCGCCGTTAGCCGGGTTGACGTAGCGCAGCTTGTGGCCGTGGCAGGGATCGGGCGCGCCGGCCTTTTCCATGCGCGTTAGCGCCTCGCGCGTGCGGTCATAGGGATAATTGAAGATCGGCGACGCCTGCCGGCCGGGCTGCCAGTCGACCGGCAGCAGGCCGCGCGCGTAGCGGGCGTCGGAGTCCCCCTCAGGCCGCGTCACCGGCTGCTCGTCAGCGCCATAGTTTTCGGCGAAGCCGGCGTTGAACAGCGCCACCAGCGGGATGTCGAGCCCATCCAGCCACACCATCGGCTTCGACGACTCGTTGCCGTGGTCGTGCCAGGTCCAGCTCGGCGTGATCACGAAGTCGCCCTCGCGCATGGTAGTGCGCTCGCCGTTGACCGCGGTGTAGGCGCCTTCGCCCTCGACGATGAAGCGCAGCGCCGACTGGGTGTGACGGTGGCTGGGCGCGATCTCGCCGGGCAGGATCAGCTGCAGGCCGGCGTAAAGTGTGGGCGTGCAGCAAGCGGTGCCGCGCAGCGACGGGTTCTCCAGGATCAGCACCCGGCGCACCGCCTCCTTGGCAGTGATCAAGCCGCCGGACTCCATCAGGTACGGCCGCACCGCGTCGTAGGCCCAATGCGCCGCAACGTATTTCGGCGCCGGCGCCGGCGGCACCAAGGCGTGCATCGACTCCCACAGCGGCGCCATCGAGAGCGCGCCGATGCGCTCGTAGAAGTCGCGGCGCGCATTGTTGCCGGTCGCAGGCTTGGCGGCAGTGGTGCGGGTGGCCATGGCGAATCCTGAGGCGGCGAGGGCCGCGCTACAACCGGCAGTCTAGACCGTCCGTCCGTCCGGACAAACCGGGCTTGCGCGGCGGTGGGTTGCGCTCGGTCGCGCGGCCGGTGTCCATGCCTGCCGGCAACCAACCGGCGGCGTGACAGGCGGGAGACTACAGGACATGAGCAACGAACGATCGCGCCGCGAGGCCCTGATCCTGCTGGCTGGCACCGCGGCGCTGGCGCCGTTGCTCCTGACCCGGCGGGCGCAAGCGCAGAGCTACCCCAACGGCCCGATCCGGATCGTCGTGCCGTTCGCGGCCGGTTCCGCCACCGCGGCACGCCATATCTCCGAAGGCCTCAACAAGCTGTTGGGCGTGCCGGCGGTGGTCGAGAACAAGCCCGGCGGCAATGGCGCCATCGCCGCCGAAATCGTGGCCCGCGCCAAGCCCGACGGCCAGACCCTGTTCGTGACTTCGAACACGACGATGGCGTCGAACGTGGCGATGTTCAAAACCCTCAGCTACGACCCGCTGAAGGATTTCGAGCCGCTGAGCGCCGTCGGCTCGGCGCCGACCTTCCTGATGGTGCACCCCTCGCTGCCGGTGACCAACGTCAAGGAGCTGGTGGCGCTGGCCAAAGCCCGGCCGGGCAAGCTGAATTTCGCCAGCGGCAGTGCCTCGACCCGCATCGCCGGCGAGATGCTGAAGGCCAAGACCGGCATCGACATCGTGCACGTGCCCTACAAGAGCACACCGCTCGGCTTGCAGGACCTGGTGGCCGGCCATGTGCAAATGATGTTCACCGACCCGGTGACCGGCCTGGTACAGGTCAAGGCCGGCACAGTGCGCTGCCTCGGCGCCACGTCGCGCGAGCGCTACCGGCTGACGCCGGACATTCCGACCTTGATCGAGCAGGGCATCGACGGCTTCGAGCTGGGCTCGTGGACGGCGGTGTTCGCGCCGACCGGCCTGCCGGCGGCGGTGCGCGACAAGCTGCACCCCGCCCTGGTGCAGATCATCGGCGATCCGGCCTACGTGAAGCGCCAGGCCGAGAACGGCGCCGAGATCCAACCGACCAGCCCCGAGGAACTGCGCCGCATCCAGCTGGCGGAGATCCGGATCTACCGCGAGATCATGCAGGCCGCCGGCATCGAGCCGGAGTGACGTTCGGCGAGTTCCCTTCCCCACGCCAGTGGGGAAGGTGGCCCGAAGGGCCGGATGGGGAGCTGACGTGGTCTATCCATCACAGAGACCACGTCGGGTCTCCTCGGCCCTTCGGGCACCTCCCCACTTCGTGGGGAGGGTCTACAACCGTCGCGCCTCGCGGGCCCGGACGCGTTCGCGGTGCAGGATGTAGAGGCCGGCGGCGACCAGCAGGGCGATGCCCAGCCAGCTCAGCGCATCCGGTACCTCGTCCCAGACGACGTAGCCGATAATCAGCGCGCCCAGCAGGCCGGTGTAGCGGAAGGCGCCAATCAGCGACGCCTCGCCCTGCCGCATGGCGACGATCACCAGATGGTAGCCCAGCGCCAGGAAGAACGACGCGGCCGCCAGCATCCAGAGCGTGCGCGTCGGCACCGGCCGCCAGCCCTCGACCAGCGCGACGGCGCCGGCGAACAGGGTGACGAACAGCGCCGTCGACAAGGTGATGACGATCGACGGCACTTCCATGCCGATGCGCCGGGTGTAGATGTCGCGCGCGCCGTTGAGCACCGTGGCGGCGAACGCCAGCATCGCCCACCAGTCGAGGCCCGACGGCGTCGGGCGGACGATCAGCAATACGCCGAGGAAGCCAACACCGATCGCGCTCCAGCGCCGCCAGCCGACGACCTCGTTGAGCCAGAACACCGCCAGCACGCAGACCGCCAGCGGGGCGGCCATGTTGATGGCGGTGGCGATCGAGATCGGCATGTTGAACAGCGCCACCAGGTAGCCAAAGGTGCCGAAAACGTCGAGCCAGGCGCGCACCACGACCCGCCGCTGCGCCAGGCGCGGCAGATCGCGGGCGTGGCCCATGGCGACGACGGCGATAAAGGCGAGCGCCGTCGCGAAGACGCCGCGCACGCAGATCGCCTGCGCCGCCGGCAGGGTCTCAGCCGCCGCCTTGATCAGCGCGTCGTTGAAGATGAACACCGTCATCGCCACCGACATGGCGATGATGCCGCGACGGTTGGCGTCGGTGGGATTGGCAAGCAGCGCTGCAACAGAGGACTTGGTGGTTGTGAGCTCTAGGCCGCGCCTAACCAGAGACTGTCACGTCGAGCGTAGCGAGACATCCAGCGACCACCCTAGATTCCTCGCTGCGCTCGGAATGACAGACTCGATGAGCCACCACTGGGAACCCGTCACACCGTCGTCTGCCCCATTTTCAGCAGCAGCGCCCAGTGCGCATCGGGCACTGGCGTCACCGACAGGCGGCCCTGGCGGACCAGGGCAAGCTCCTTGAGTTTGGCTTCCGCCTTGATCGCGGCCAGGGTGACCGGCGTCTTCATCGGCTTGACCGCCGCGACGTCGACCATACCGAACTTGCCGGTC
>DATFGV010000227.1:0-4251 GCA_035249115.1 Vineibacter sp. | reverse complement strand
CCCGCGCAGGCGGGGTGAAGGGCTTCAGCTACAGTCGGTCATCGTTAACTGGAGGGAATCATATGGACGCCGTCATCGTTTCGACTGCCCGCACGCCGATCGGCAAGGCCTTTCGCGGCGTGTTCAACGACACCCACGGGGCCGACATGGGCGCCCATGTCATCAAGCACGCCGCCGAGCGCGCCAAGGTCGAGCTGGCCGAGATCGAGGACGTGATCCTCGGCTGCGCCGCGCCGGAAGGCACCACAGGCAGCAACGTCGCGCGCGTCGCGGCGATGCGCGCCGGCGCTCCGGTCGGCGTCTCGGGCGTCACCGTCAACCGCTTCTGCTCGTCGGGCCTGCAGACCATCTCGATGGCCGCCCAGCGCGTGCTGGTCGACAAGGTGCCGGTGATGCTGGCCGGCGGGTTGGAGTCGGTTTCGCTGGTACAGGGCCCGCCGGGCGGCAACAAGAACCGGCTGGTGAACCCCTGGGTGCAGGAGCACGTGCCGGGCATCTACCACAGCATGATCCAGACCGCCGACACGGTGGCGGGACGCTACAAGATCAGCCGCGAGTACCAGGACGAGTATTCGCTGCAGAGCCAGCTGCGCACCGCGGCGGCGCAGCAGGCCGGCAAGTTCGACGACGAGATCGTGCCGATGGAAACCACGATGCTGGTCACCGACAAGAACACCGGCGAGACCTCGAAAAAGACGGTGAAGCTCGCCAAGGACGAGGGCAACCGGCCCGACACCAACCTCGAGGGCCTGGCCAAGCTGCAGCCGGTGATGGGTCCCGACAAGTGGATCACCGCCGGCAACGCCAGCCAGCTGTCGGACGGTGCTTCGGCCGCGGTGGTCATGAGCGACGCCGAAGCGGCGAAGCGCGGACTGAAGCCGCTCGGCATCTACAAGGGCCTGGTGGTGGCCGGCTGCGAGCCGGACGAGATGGGTATCGGCCCGGTCTACGCCATCCCCAAGCTGCTCAAGCGGCACGGGCTGAAGGTCGAGGACATCGACCTGTGGGAGCTGAACGAGGCCTTCGCGGTGCAGGTGCTGTACTGCCGCGACAAGCTCGGCATTCCCAATGACCGGCTCAACGTCAATGGCGGCTCGATCTCGATCGGGCATCCCTTCGGCATGACCGGGGCGCGCTGTACCGGCCATATCCTGATCGAAGGCCGCCGGCGCAAGGCCAAGAACGTCGTGGTCACCATGTGCATCGGCGGCGGCATGGGCGCCGCCGGCCTGTTCGAGGTCGTGAACTGAGGCGCCGGTCCACCGCAGCAACGAGAAGGGCGGGACCGCGAGGTCCCGCCCTTTTTTCATCCACGTGGTGCTGGCGTGACCTCATCCTGAGGAGCATCGCGCAGCGATGCATCTCTAAGGATGAGGTCAATCGCAACTGTTGGTCACGCGGCGTTCATACACACCGTGCGTGACCTCACCCTTCGAGACGCGGCCCTTCGGGCCGCTCGTCAGGGTGAGGCATAGCAACAATGACCGCCGCGACAGTAGCCGCCCTGCCGCACCTACTGCGCCGGCGCCAGGATGGCGGCGGCGCGGGCGGTGGCCAGCTCGAACAGGGTGGTGCGCTGCAAATCGTCGTCGTACCAGGCCGTGATTGCCGCTTCGCGCTTGCCGAGGTAATTCGTCCGGCCGTCCACCTGGGTCATTGGCAGGTCGTGGCCGGGCACGATGATGTTGCCTGGCCGGCGGCGCCAGAAGCGCCAGATCATCTCGATGGAGGCGCGCGTCTCTGCGGCGTCCTCGGTCATATCGGCGCTGCGCGACAGCAGCTCGGCGCGATTCTTGGCGGCGTCACCGGTGAAGATCACATCGCGTCCCCCGTCCTGCATCACATAGACCATGCAGCCGGGCGTGTGACCCGGCGCGACATGGGCGCGGATCGCCGGCAGCACCTCCTCGCCGTCGGCGGCGCGCCGCACCGTCGGCCAGCGGTCGAGTTCGCGCATGTAGAGTTCCGGCACCGGTGTCTCGCCCCACGGCGCCTCAAGTGACCACGCCAGCTCCACCGCGCCGATCACGATGTTGGCGTGCCGGAAGAGGGTCCAGTTGACGGTGTGATCGTGATGCGAATGGGTCAGCAGCACGTCGGTGACGTCGGCCGGCTTGAGGCCGCGCCGCGCCAGCCGCTCGACCAGCAGTCGCCGCATGCCGAACGAGCCGGTGTCGACCAGTGCGATGCGGCCGTGTCCGCGCAGCAGCACCACGCTGCTCCATCCCAGGCCGCCATGGCACACTGACTTGCCGGGAAAGCCTTGGACCACGATGTCGATGTCGTAGGCGTTGTCGGTCATGACGTCCGTCTCCCGTCGCTTCGTTCGCCCGCGCGCCCTATTGCTCGGCGCGGATGCCGGCGTCGCTGATCACCTTGCCCCACTTGGCGGTCTCCGATTTGATGTAGGCGTCGAGTCGTTCAGGCGGACCGCCGCCGACCGACATGCCGAGCTCGGCGAATTTCTGGCGCACGTCGGGCGCTGCCAGCGCCTTGAGCGTGTCGCCGTTGAGGCGCGTGATGATGTCGCGCGGCGTGCCAGCCGGCGCCGTCAACCCGAACCAGGTCTCGACCTCGAAGCCCGGCAGGCCGGCCTCGGCCAGGGTCGGCACGTCCGGCGCCGTCGGCGTGCGCTGCAGGCTGGTGACGGCCAGCGCCCGCGCCGCGCCGGACTTCACGTGGCCGATCGACGCCGAGACGTTGGCGAACAGCACCGGCAACTGTCCGGCCAGCAGGTCGGCGATCGCCGGCGCCTCGCCGCGATAGGGCACGTGCACCAGCTTCACGTCGGCCATCGACATGAACAGCGCCGCCGCCATGTGCGGCGTCGTGCCGACGCCGCCGGAGCCGACATTCAGGACCCCGGGCTTCGACTTCGCGAGCCCGATGAACGCTGCCAGCGACGTCGCGGTGACCGAGGGATGCACCAGCAGCAGCAACGGCGAGGCGCCGAGCAGCGCTATGCCCGCGACATCGCGCGGCGCGTCGAAGGTCGCCGACTTGTACAGTGCCGGCGCCACCGCGTAGGTGGTCTGCGACGCCACCATCAGGGTCTGGCCGTCGGGCGCCGACTTGGCCAGCATGTCGGCGGCGATCAGCCCGCTGGCACCGGGCCGATTGTCGACGATCACCGACTGGCCCAGCGACTCCGAAAGCTTGGGCGCGACGATCCGGGCGACGACGTCGTTGGCTCCACCGGCCGAGAAGCCGATCAGGATGCGTATCGGCCGCGACGGGAATGGCGCGGTCTGGGCGCGTGCCGCGACGGCATGCGCCGCCGTCCCCACAGTCATGGCCATGATGGCGCGCCGACGCCAGCGGCGCGGCTTGATTCCCGACATGGTTGGCGCCTCCACTTGGTGTTGCTTGGTCGAAAGTCTGATCCCGGCCACCCGTCCGCGCCAGAGCAGAATGGGGTCGTGTGCCTGCCGAACCTTCGATCGCCGTGCGTGCATGATCGTGACTTGCCGCTCTATATCGATACTTGTATAATGCCGGTGATGAAGCCGGTCGCGTATCTCGGCGACTCGCTGGAGCGTCTGCGGCGATTTCCTCGATCGGCGCGGCAAGTCGCGGGATACCAGCTCGAGCGCGTTCAACGTGGCCTGATGCCCGACGACTGAAAACCCATGCAGGCGATCGGCGCGGGCGTGCAGGAGATTCGCGTGCGTGACGGGTCGGGAGCCTATCGGATGGTCTATCTGGCGAAGCGGGCAGAGGCCGTGTGCGTCCTGCACGACTTTTCAAAAGAGGACGGAAAGGACGGCGCAGCGCGATGTTCGCCTTGCGTCCGAGCGATATCGCGTTCTGATGGAGATGAAACCGTGAAAAGCCAGACATTCGCCAGCGTATGGGACGCTCTGGAAGAGACGTCCGAGGTCGCTGGCCAGATGAAGGCGCGCGCGGCGCTGATCGACGCGATCCGCCAGCAGATTGAGAGACGTCACTGGACCCAAGCGCAGGCAGCCAAGCGATTGGGCGTCACGCAGCCACGGATCTCCAACCTGATGCGCGGCCGGATCGACTTGTTCTCCCTCGACTCGCTTCTGGCGATGGCGCACGCGGCCGGCCTGGTCGTTGAAATGAAGATACGAAGGGCGGCATAGTCCGGGCACCTCGGGTAGACGACACGCCGCCGATGTTTTTTCCGTTCGAGGAGCCAATATGCACCTCACCCCCGATCAGCTCGCCCGGTTCGAGCGCGACGGCTTTTTGGTCGTCCCCAACCTGTTCTCGCGACAGGAGGTCGCG
>DATFGV010000226.1:0-4680 GCA_035249115.1 Vineibacter sp. | reverse complement strand
CGCCGTCCCGTTCCGCGGCGGCGGCTTCGCGCCGCAACCGCGGCGGCTGGCGCCGGTACTGGTGTTCGTCGTCCTCATCGGCTTGTGGCAGATCGCCTCGTCGCAGGGCTGGCTGCCGGCCCTGTTCATGCCCAGCCCATGGCAGATCGTCGGTGCCTTCGGCGACATGATCGACCAAGGCACGTTGGGCAAGCATGTCGGCGCCTCGCTGTCGCGCATCGCGCTCGGCTGGCTGTTCGGCACGATCGCCGGACTCGCGGTCGGGCTGGCGATGGGCATCTTCTCCGTTGCACGGGCCGGCGGCTTGCCGGTGGTGTCGGCCTTGTTCCCGATTCCCAAGATCGCGCTGCTGCCGTTGTTCATCCTGTGGTTCGGGATCGGCGAGCCGTCGAAGGTCGCGACCATCGGGTTCGGCGTGTTCTTCCCGACCGTGATCGCCGCCTATACCGCCTGTGACTCAGTGCCGCGCAACCTGATCCGGATGGGCCAGAGCTTCGGCCTGCCGGCCACCGCGATCGTCTGGAAGATCCTGGTTCCGGGCGCCATGCCCGGCATTTTGGCCGGGTTCCGCATCACCGCCTCGATCGCACTGATCCTGGTGGTGGCGGCCGAGATGATCGGCGCCCAGTACGGCATCGGCGCCTTCATCCTCAGTGCCGGCAACCTGATGCAAACCGACCAGCTGCTGGCCGGGGTAACCCTGCTGTCGCTGCTCGGGCTGGCGGTCGCCGTCGTGCTGGGTGCCGTCGAGCGCGTCGTGCTGCGCTGGCGCTGAACCGGCGATACGCTGCCGAACGGCCAGCTACGCCATCGATCCCGCGGGGGATGCACCATCGACAGTCAAAATGATATGACTACGCAGCCTCTGTCGCCGCGTGAGGGCGCGGTCTAGCCTGCAAGCAACATGTCATCCGTCCAGGGAGCTCCCATGTCTGATCCGAACCGCCGCACCGGCCTGACCCGCCGCACGCTCGGCACCGCCGCCGGCGCCGCGATGATCGCCGCGCCACTGCCGCTGCGCCATGCGCTCGCCCAGGAAAAGTCCGACATCCGGGTCGGCGTGCTGCTGCCGCTGTCCGGCGTGCAGGCCCAGATCGGCCAGGTCTGCATGCGCGGCGCCGATCTGGCCAATGACGTGCTCGCCGACATGAAGATCCCGGTGAAGCTTGACATCATGCGCTACGACACCGAATCGAACGCCGACGTGGCGCGCACCCAGGCCGAGAAGGCGATCGCCGCCGGCGCGCATATCCTGATGGGCGCTTTCGACTCCGGCCACAGCATGGCGATCGCCCAGGTCGCCGAACAGAAGACCATGCCGTTCGTGGTCAACATCGCCGCCACGCCGGCGTTGACCGAGTCGGGCTTCAAGTATCTGGTCCGCAACTTCCCGACCGCGCCGATGCTGGTGACGGGCGCGCTGACCCTGCAGAAGGACCTGTTCGCCGCCACCGGCAAGACGCCCAAGACCGCCGTGCTGATGTCGGTCAACGACACCTTCGGCGAGGCGATGATGAAGGCGATCCCCGGTCTCGCGAAGCGGCTGGAGATGCCCTACGAGATCGTCGAGGTCATCTCCTACGATCCGCGCGCCAAGGACCTGTCGGCCGAGGTCGCCAAGGCGAAGGCGACCAAGGCGGAGCTGGTGATGCCGGTGAGCCGCCTGAACGACGCCAAGCTGCTGATCCAGGAGATGGTCAAGCAGCAGTACGAGCCGATGGGGATCGTCAATCCCGGCGCGCCGGGCCTCTACGAGTTCGATTTCCTCAAGACCATGGGCAAGTTCGCCAACTTCCACGTCTCCAACGTGCCGTGGCTGAACCCCAAATCGCCGATGACCCAGGCGCTGGAGAAGCGGTTCGCCGCCAAGTACAAGGACGGCCACGTCGACATCAACATCGGCTTCACTTTCGAGGGCCTGCTGGTGATCGCCGACGCCTGGATGCGCGCCAAGTCGCATGTCGGCACGGCGCTGATGGAGGCGTTGCGCGGCACCGACATCAAGGAGCACGTCATCACCGGTGGCCCGATCCAGTTCGACGCCAAGGGGCAGAACGTCAACATCAAGGCGGCCGCCGTGCAGAACCAGAACAACAAGCCGACCGTCGTGCTGCCGGCCGAGTTCGCGGTCGCCAAGCCGGTGTTCCCGATGCCCGGCTGGCGCGCCAAGGAACGCGGCTGACCCGGGGGCGCAGCTGACCTGGGAGCGCGGGCCTCCGGCCCGCTTGTTAGCGGGCGAGACGCCCGCGCTCCCAGGAATGGCTGTCATTCCGAGCGAAGCGAGGAATCTTTCCGGCCGGCGCAGGCAAGGTTTCTCGCTTTCGGCTCGGAATGACAATTGTGGAGCGGAGAACCGACATGATTGATCTGTACGCGATGGGCAGCCCGAACGTGGTCAAGATCTACCTGGCACTCGAGGAGATGGGACTGAAGTACAAGGTGTTTCCGATCGACGTGTTCACCGGCGCGCAGTTCATGGCCGAGTTCACCAAGCTCAATCCCAGCGCCAAGGTGCCGGTGATCGTCGACCATGAAGGGCCGGGCGGCCGTCCCTACACCGTCTTCGAGTCGGGCGCGATCCTGGTGTACCTCGCCGACAAGACCGGACAGTTGCTCGCCAAGGCCGGCACCGAGCGCTATGACGTGCTGCAGTGGATGATGGTGCAAATGACCGGTGTCGGCCCGATGTTCGGCCAGTACGTGCACTTCATGCGCTTCGCTCCCAAGGGCAACGACTACGCGCTGCAGCGCTACAGGACGCAGATCTGCCGCGTACTGGACGTGCTCGAGCAGCGCCTCGCTGACGTGCCGTATCTCGGCGGCGCCGCCTACTCGATCGCCGACATCGCGACCTTCCCCTGGGCCCGCAACATCGGCCCGTTGCTCGGCAAGGAGGTCGAGCAGAACTATCCCAGGCTGATGGCCTGGGTCGCCGGCATCGCGGCGCGGCCGGCGGTGGTTCGCGCCCTGGCGGCGGTCGATGACGTGCGGTCAAGAACCACCATGTTCGACAAGGCGGCGCCCGAGACGCTCGACAAGATTTTTGGTCGCGGCGCCTACGTCCATGCCTGAAGCGCCGCGCGACATGACGCGACCATGCCCGTCGATCTGGCCCAGTCGGCGCTGACCCTGGCCCAGGCGGTCGTCATGGGCCTGTTGACCGGCATGGTCTACGGCCTGATGGCGCTCGGCTTGTCGGTGATCTTCGGCGTCATGCGGGTGGTGAACTTCGCGCATGGCGAGATGATGGTCGTCGGCATGTACCTGGCGTGGCTGGCCTTCGACCGGCTGGGCATCGATCCGCTGCTGTCCTTGCCGGCGGTCGCGGCGGCGCTGTTCGTGTTCGGTTACGCCGTGCAGCGGACCCTGATCAATCCCTTCGTCGGCCTGCCCGAGCACATGCAGTTCATGCTGCTGCTGGCGATCGCCATCCTGCTGGTCAATGCCTGCCTCGCCATTGCCGGTCCCGACACGTACGGCGTTCAGGTCGACTACATGTTCGACTCCTTCAACATCGGTCCGCTGGTGCTCGACGCGGTGCGCGTCTACGCGGCCTTGGCGGCGCTGGTGGTCGCCTTCCTGCTTTACCTGTTCTTCACCCACACCCGGCCGGGTAAGGCGATCCGCGCCGCCGCCGACAACCCGGTCGGCGCGCAGGTCGTCGGGCTCGACACCCATCGCCTGTACGCCCTGACCTTCGGGGTCGGCGCCGCCTGCGTCGGCGCCGCCGGCGCGCTGATGCTGCTGGTGGTGCAGGTGCATCCGTTCCTGGCGATCGACTACACGCTGCTGGCTTTCGTCATCGTCATCGTCGGCGGCCTGGGCAGCATGTCCGGCGCGCTGGCCGGCGGCCTGCTGATCGGCGTCTCCGAGGCGGTGGCCGGCGCCCTGCTGCAGCCCTCGCTCAAGAGCGTCTTCAGCTTCGGTCTGCTGATCCTGGTGCTGCTGCTGCGCCCGCAAGGCCTGCTGGCGCGCCGGGCATGACACTCGACGGCGTCCGCCGGCGGCTCATCGGCGGCGTTTCGACGCGCGCGCTGGCCGCGCTCGCCGTGCTGGCCATTCTGTTGCTGGCGGCGCCGTGGCTGGCACGACTGCTGCCGGCCGGCGACTACTGGCTGTCGATCCTGATCCTCATGGTCTACTTCGCCTATATCGGCCAGGCGTGGAACATCATGATGGGCTTCGCCGGCCAGCTGTCGCTGGGTCACGCGCTCTATCTCGGCCTCGGCGGCTATGTGGCGGCGGCGCTTTACGTCAACCTCGGCATCGGGCCGTGGCTCGGCGTCTTTGTCGCCATCGCCATCGCCATGCTGGCCGGCGGCGTGATCGGCTATCTCGGATTCCGTTTCTCGCTGGCCGGCGTCTACTTCGCGTTGCTCACCATCGCCTTCGCCGAGTTCACCCGCATCCTGTTCGACCATTTCAACTGGGTCGGCGGCTCGGGCGGCCTGTTCCTGAAAGTCGAGCCGACCGGCAGCGCGCTCAACCTGCAGGGCGGATCGCTGCTGTTCTACTACGTCATCCTCGCCCTCGCGGCCGCGGCGTTCGTGCTGTGCCGCTGGCTGCTCACCGGCCGGCTCGGCCACTATTGGCTGGCGATCCGCGAAGACCCCGAGGCGGCGCAGGCCAGCGGCATCAACGTGCTGCGCTACAAGATGCTGGCGGTGCTGATCTCGGCGG
>DATFGV010000225.1:0-2440 GCA_035249115.1 Vineibacter sp. | reverse complement strand
CCTCAAGCGCGTGCCCGACGTGCCGCAGCGCCAGCAGCGGCTCGAGGAGGCGAACAACGTGCTGAAGGCACGGCTGAGCTACCAGGGCACGAAGCTGGTCTTCAGCACCGAGCGCGACGACTACTGGTGGTGGCTGATGGCCAATGGCGACGTCAACACCGCGCGCCTGCTGCTCACCGTGCTGGACGACCCGGCCTGGAAGGACGACATCGGCCGGCTCGCCGGCGGCTTCATCGGCCGCCAGCAGAACGGCGCCTGGCACACCACCACCGCCAACCTCTGGGGCGGCCTGGCGCTCGAGAAGTTCTCGAAGCAGTTCGAGAGCGCGCCGGTCGCGGGCGTCACCGCGGCGAACCTGGGCGGCACCAAGGCCCAGGTGGACTGGAGCAAGGTCGAGCGCATCAAGACCAGCGACGCGTCCGGCGCGCCGAACCAGCGCACCGCCTTCGGCGCGCCCGCCGCGCCGGGCAACCTGCGCAACAACAGCATGTTCCTGCCCTGGCCGGCGGCGGCCCCGGCCGCGCGCGACACGCTGCTCGTCACGCAAAGCGGCAGCGGCAGGCCGTGGCTCACGCTGCAGTCCATCGCGGCGGTCCAGCTGAAGGCGCCCTTCGCGGCCGGCTATGCGATCAAGAAGACCGTCACGCCGGTCGAGCAGGCGGTCCAGGGCGCCTACACGCGCGGCGATGTGCTGCGCGTGAGCCTGGAGGTCAATGCCAGCGCCGACATGACCTGGGTCGCGATCACCGACCCGATCCCGGGCGGCGCCACCATCCTCGGCAGCGGCCTGGGCCGCGACTCGCAGATCGCGACCCAGGGCGAGAAGCGATCGGGCGCCGGCTGGCCGGCCTTCGAGGAGCGCAGCTTCGAGGCCTTCCGCAGCTACTACGAGTACCTGCCCAAGGGCGTGGTCAAGATGGAGTACACGGTGCGGCTGAACAACGTGGGCGAGTTCGCGCTGCCGCCCAGCCGGGTCGAGGCCCTGTATGCACCGGAGATGTTCGGGGAAGTCCCCAACGAGCGGGTGAAAGTGCAAGCGGCAAGATAGCGCGGTGCAAAGCACTCACCTCGAACAACGAAGCGGCAGGCCGGTTTAGCCCTAAACTGACGCTTCGTTTCGAGCGCTGAAAAGTCGGAATTTTCAGCGGGAGCCATTCACCCGAAGGCATTCATTTCGACGCGTCTTTTCGGCTGCAAGTGCAAAATGCTCCGCACCCTGCACTGGCGACGCGGTTTACAGCCCCAGGGTGATCGGCGATGATCGTGACGCAATTCTCACGTCTTGTTACATTCCACTGAATGGCTGCCGCTGAACCCCTCATCAAAGAAAGCTCGTCCATCGCCCTGCCCGGGTTGGCGCGCGCCTTGATCTCCGCCGGCAAGCTGCCGGCGAAGACCGCGGAGGAGATCTATCAGAAGTCGCTCAGCGGGCGCAGCAGCTTCATTGCAGAGCTGACCGGCACCGGCGCCGTCTCGGCGGCCGACCTCGCCCACACCCTGTCGAGCGCCTTCGGCGCCCCCCTGCTCGACCTCGATGCGATCGATCAGCTGCGCCTGCCCAAGGACCTGCTGGACTCGAAGCTGTGTCAGGCCTACCGGGTCGTGGTCCTGAGCAAGCGGAACAATCGTCTCATTGTTGCAACAGCCGACCCCTCCGATCAGCAGGCGGCGGAAAAAATAAAGTTCGCCTCCCAGATGGGCGTGGACTGGGTCGTCGCCGAGTACGACAAGCTCTCCCGCATGATCGAGGCGGCGGCGGTCAGTGCCGCCGAAACCATCGACAGCATCGTCGGCGCCGAGTTCGAGTTCGACGACTCCTCGATGGCCGAGAGCGCCGAGGCGAACGAAGCGGCGGTCGCCGAGGTCGAGGACGCGCCGGTCGTGCGCTTCCTGCACAAGATGCTGCTCGACGCCTTCAGCATGCGCGCGTCGGACATCCACTTCGAGCCCTACGAGCACCAGTACCGGGTGCGCTTTCGCGTCGACGGAGAGCTGCGCGAAATCGCGACGCCGCCCACCGTCATCAAGGACAAGCTGGCCTCGCGCATCAAGGTGATCTCGCGCCTGGACATCGCCGAGAAGCGCGTGCCGCAGGACGGCCGCATGAAGCTCAAGATCGGCCCCGACCGGGTGATCGACTTCCGCGTCAGCACCCTGCCCACGCTGTTCGGCGAGAAGATCGTGGTGCGTATCCTCGACCCGAGCAGCGCACGCCTGGGCATCGACGCCCTGGGCTACGACCCCGACGAGAAAGAGCGGCTGCTGCAGGCCATCGGCCGCCCCTACGGCATGGTGCTGGTCACCGGGCCGACGGGCTCGGGCAAGACGGTGTCGCTCTACACCTGCCTGAACCTGCTGAACAAGCCGGGCGTGAACATCTCCACCGCCGAAGACCCGGCGGAAATCAACCTGCCCGGGGTCAACCAGGTCAACGTCAACG
>DATFGV010000224.1:0-3102 GCA_035249115.1 Vineibacter sp. | reverse complement strand
CTCCATCATGCGATAGTCGACAGGCGGCTGCGCGAAATCGGTCGGACCCGGCTTGATGACGTCGCTCGATCGGGGTTCAACCACCAGGTCGGCCTGGGCCTGGTAGACCGGGGTCAACTGGTTGGCCACGAGCCAGGCGACAGTGGTGCCGATCACGGCGACACCGCCGATCATCAGTTTGTGGCGGCGCAGTGTCCCCAGAATCTGCCTGACGGACAGCCCCGAACCGCCCTCATCGCCCCCACCCCCCGGTGGAGCAGGTGATGGTTGCGGTGATTCGGCGGGGAGATTGTTGTAGTTGGTCTGTAAACGGCTGACGTTGGCCATCCCGATCCCTTTAAAACGCACGCGTCCCGCTCGACGCCCCCGGTTCGCAGCCGTCTAAGCTGCGGATTCTCGCTTAAACAATGTCCTTCAAACTACTCTAAGGAGGGGTGAATTGGAATCGCTTTGTCTGTGACCGCACGTCACCAAGCCTACGACATATGGTGTACGCTTCGGTTTGACTACCCTATTTGTATGATTATGCAAACTTGTGCACAAACCTATGTACAATCCGGACCCAATACTTTCGATCCTTGGCGCTAATGTTGTTGCACAAACATCTATAAATCAAATTGCGTTCGTCTGCGATATAATTTTCATCACCGCAGGGCAAAGCGGGTTAGGACACGATTTGACGAACCCGCTCGGAGCCGATCTGCGCTGACGCGCCGCACGTTGCGGCGCCACGGGCGGCCTCGGCCATTCGAATACGGGCATACGCCATGACTTCGGTCGGCGGCCCGTAGCGCTCGATCCTGCCGTCTACCACCAAGGCCACCGAATTGGCGATCGCCAGCGGCGCCAGACGGTGGGACACGAGAATAATCGTGCGGCCGCGTGCCGCACCACGCAGCGCCCGCAGCAAGTGCTCCTCGCTGGCGGGGTCGAGCGCGCTAGTCGCCTCATCGAGCACCAACAGCCGCGGATTGCGGATCAACGCCCGCGCGACACACAGCAGCTGACGTTGCCCGGCCGACAGGCCGTGGCCGCGTTCGCCCAGTGGCGTTTCATATTGCTGCGGCAGGCGCTGGATGAAACGGTGCGCGCCCACGTACTTCGCGACCGCGACGACGTCGTCCGGATCGAGGTCTCGCAGGCCAAGCGCGATGTTGTCGCGGATCGTGCCGGCGAACAGCTGGTTGTCCTGCAGCACGCCCGCGATTTGCTCGCTCCGCCAGGTTGGCGAACCGGACGCGATATCGACCCCGTCCAGCCGCACGCGGCCCGATGTCGGCGCATACAGACCCTGCAGCAAGTGCGCGATCGTGGTTTTGCCGGATCCGGACGGCCCGACGATCCCGAGCACGCTGCCCGCCTCTACCCGCAGATCGATCTCGCGCAGGACTGGCGCTGCGCCGTTGTCGTAACGGAACGAGACGCCCTCCAACGCCAATTGGCCCGCTGCCGGCACCACGTGGGGCGCCTGCGGGCGTTGCGCCGGCGGGCTCGTCATCTCGTCGATTCGCGTCAGCGCGACGCGAACCGCCTGGATCGCGTGCCATGCACCGGCGATCTGGCGCAGCGGCGAGACGGCCCGGTTGGTGAGCACGATGACGGCGACCAGGCCGCCCAACGACAGGCGTTGCAGGGACAATTCGTGGATACACAGCACCACCACGGCCAGCGCCACGAACAGCTGCAACGTACCGCTGAACGCCTCGGTGGCGCCGATCAGCCTGCTCGCATTGACGGCGCTTGCCGCCGATCGTCCGGCGTGTCCGCGCCAGCGCCGAGCCATCTCCGGCTCAAGACCGAGCGCCTTGACGGTGAGGGTGTTACCGACGATCTCGTTCAACGCCGTGGTCCGGGCGGCAACCGCTTGGAATTGTTCGTCGATCCGGCGACGCAGGCCGCGGCGCGCGGCCAGCGACAAAAGGGCGAGCAGCGGCAACGCCGCCGAAACCGCCAAGCCAACCCTCCAGTTGATGAGAGCAATAGCGGTGACGAACACCAACGCGAAGCCCAGATCGACGATCAACGATGGGACGTGGCCGGCCAGGAAACTGCGAACGGTATCGAGCTGCCGCACGCGTTCGGCGACGACACCCGACGCGGTCCGCTCCGCAAGGCGATAAGGCAGATGCAGCAGATGACGCATCACCTCGTTCGACGTCTGCGCATCGATGCGCCTGGCGGCAGCGGCCGACAGTTGGCCGCGCACGACGCGCGCCGCGAGATCCAGCAGGTAGGCGGCGCCGACGGCGACCGTCAGCGCCGTCATGTTCCAGCCCAAGTTCGTTACCTGCGCTTCGCCGACACCAATCTGGTTGAGGGCCATCATCAAGTAGAGGGGCGTCGCCAAGGCCAGCAGGTTGATCAGGCACGACACCGCCAACAGCTCGCGTATTGCCCGTACGACGCGATTGCGCAGCGGCCTGGTGGCGGGTGCGACACCGGGCTGCGGCACCGGGCCCATCGTCGACCGGTCAGGGCTTGCTGCCCACTCCGGCGCCGTATCGCATAAAGGCGAGGCCACGTTTAGATTCGCGGGTGTGCAGCCAACGGCCGCCGGGTCCGGTCGGCTAGGCGCGCATCGCCGACCCTGCTTGCGTACCGCCCCGCCAGCGATTTCCGCGGCCGCAGTCCTCAGACCGATCACACCGGCCGGATCGCCAGCAACATCGCGCAAGTCAGCACCTCTACGCCACGCCGATGAAAAAATTGCACGGCGATGAAGCCTGCCGCCGCAACTGCGCCCCGGTTCGAACCGCGCCCGCCCATTGGCTGCGGCTCGATGGTCCCAGGGCCGAAAATCACTTTGGCAGTTAATCTATTTGATTTCAATAATATAAATCACTTTCTTCACGCGTGTTGCGGTCTGATGCCCGACTGCGACGCCGATTTGCCATTGCCCAACGGACGGACTGGAAATGGTGGCGACGATATAGTATCTTCCGTCGAGTGCGAAAATCGGGATGAATATGGCTGCTCAAGCGCCGCCAAGAATGCTATAAGGGCTTGGCCCTCTTGAGTAACTGGCACAGCGCCGCGACTTTTCAGGAAGCGATTTCCATGCTGAGCAAACGAGTGACTCCGGCGATTGTCGGTTTGATCATG
>DATFGV010000223.1:0-7901 GCA_035249115.1 Vineibacter sp. | reverse complement strand
ACGATGCCCTTGCGCTTGGCATCGAACGGCATGATGGCGCGCCGCGGGTCGTTGGCGGGCGCATCCATGCCGTAAAGCGTACTGGTGTGGAACAGGGCTGGCACAAAATCGCCGTCCGCGCCGCCGTCGGCCCGGCTGGTGCCGCCCTCGGTGGCGCCGGCGATCACCACGTCGGCCTGGCCGCCCGCGATCAGCCGCGCCGCCGTGCCGATGGCGTCAAGCGAAGAGGCGCAGGCCGTGGTCACCGTCAGGTTGGGGCCGTGCAGCTGATAGCGCATGGCGATCTGCGCCGCCGCCATGTTGGGCCAGATCTGGATCTGGGTCTTCCGCGGAATCGCCTGCGGCCCTTCCTTATCCAGCAGGTGCTGCGCCTTCATCAGTGCGCGGGCGCCGCCGATGCTGGTGCCATGCACGACACCGGTCCGGTCCGGGTCGACGTCGGCCAGGCCGGCCTGCTGCACCGCCTGTTGCGCCGCCGCCAGCGCGAATTGCGCGAACAGGTCCGTGCCGTCTTCGATCTGCGCGTCCATCCAGTCGCGCGCCACGAAGTTCCTGACGCCGCCCCACCAGGCGCTGCGGCCATCGGCGGCCCAGGGCGCGGGATGGATAGCGACTTCGCCCGCCAGTAGCCGGCGGTGGAAATCGTCGACCGCCAATCCCAGGGCCGACACGATTCCAGTTCCGGTAATGGCGACATCGAGCATGGCTCACCGTCCCCTGGCCGCGACAAGGCGCGGCCGCAGCGCGGGCGCGTCGTGCACCAGCAACGTCAGCGCCTCGCGGAGGAAGCGCGGACCGGCCGGCGGCGTGGCGGCGGCGATACGCGCCACGTTGGCCGACAGCAACAGGCGCGCGCGCAGCGCCGCCTCGTCGCGCGCGAAGCCCAGGTCGCGGAAGGCCCGCGCCAGGAAGTCGAGAACCACCAGTTCGGCGGCGCGCATGGCGGCAGCGGCGCGCGCGTCGGTGGCTGCCCAGACGCGCATCGCCGAATCGAGCTGGAACAGCTGGGTCCGCTGGCTGATGCCGCGCAGGCGCCGCAGCCGGGTCAGCGGGTCGGCGGTGCCTGCCGCGGCTTGCCGCAGCGTCTCGCGCACCTGGTCGGCGGTAAAATGCTCGGCGACGGCGTTGAGGTAGGCCTCGAAGTCGGCGAAGTGGTGGTAGAAGCTGCCGGTCGATACGCGCAATCGCTTGGTCAGCGCCGCCAGCTTCAAACCGGCAATGCCGCTGTCGCAAAGGATCGCTTGTCCGGCCTCGAGCCAGTCGAGGCGCCCAAGGCGGCCGTTGCGTTTGGCGTCGACGTGGCGTGCGCGGGCGGCGGTTGTCATGCGCCAAGACCATAAGATAAGTTATGTTATTGTCAATTCGTCCGGCGCAGAATCGAGGAGGGAACCATGGCGTTGAAGACCGCGGCCGAGTATGTCGCCAGCCTGCGCGACGGGCGCGTCACCTACTGGGACGGCGAGCGGATCGACGATATCACCGCGCATCCGCGTTTCCGAGTGCCGATCGCCGTGGCGTCGCGCGACTACGACTACGACGACCCCGGGGCACGCGAGCTGCGCAGCTTCGCCACCGGCGACGGCGGTCGGGCGCACCGCATCTACCAGGTCCCGATGAGCGAAGCCGATCTCGCCACGCGCGTCGAATTGATGCAGCACACCTCGATCGTCGGCCTGGTGAGCGGCGTCTACATGGCGCTGATGAGCGTCAAGGACGCGGTCGCCAAGGTGAACCCGCAATACGCAGCCAACATCGAGGCGATGTACCGGCACGCCCGCGACAACGATCTGCGCGCCGCCGAGGTGATCACCGACGCCAAGGGCGACCGCAAGCGCAAGGCGCACGAGCAGGACGATCCCGACCTCTACCTGCGCATTGTCAAGCGCAGCAACGATGGCATCGTCGTGCGCGGCGCCAAGCTGCACATCACCGCCGCCTCGCTGTGCCACGAGCTGGTGGTGATGCCGACCAAGGGCATGCGCCAGGACGAGACGGACTACGCCGTCTCCTTCTCGATTCCGGTCAACACCAAGGGGGTCAAGATCATCAACCGCAGCTTCGCGCCGGCCGAGCTCAACGAGTTCGACTATCCGGCCAGCGCCCACCACAGCATCCCCGAAGGCTTCGTGATCTTCGACGACGTGTTCGTGCCCTGGGAGCGCGTGTTCCTGGCCGGCGAGGTGCAGCTCGCCAGCCTGTTCGCCCAGTCGCTCGGCCTGTGGGAGCGCACCGGCGGACTGGTCGAGGCGGTGCGCATGTCGCAGATCTTCGTCGGCCTGGCACAGCTGGTCAGCGAGCACCAGGGCAAGGAGCGCGACGCGGTGGTGCAGAACGCCGTCTCGGAACTGATCAGCTACGCCGAGATGCTGCGCATGAGCCTCGACTACGCCTGCAGTCATTTCGAGCGCACGCCCTCGGGCATGATCCACCCTAACGTGCTGGCCGTGAACGTCGCCAAGTACTACTACGCCGCCAACTACCACCAGACGGTCCGCCACCTGCACGACGTGGCTGGCGGGCTGGTGATCACTCTGCCGCTGGAGGCCGACCTGCGGAACGAGGAGTCCGGCAGGTACCTGCGCAAGTACCTCAAGAGCGTGCCCGGCGCCGAGCCCGAGACGCGCATGCGGGTCTACAACCTGATCCGCGACCTGACCGCCGACGCCTATGGCGGCTGGCAGTTCGTGGTCGCGCTGCAGGCCGGCGGCGGGCTCAATGCCCAGCGCATCATGATGCACCGCACCTACGACATGGCCGGCGCGCGCGCCAAAGCGCTGGCGGCGGCGGGCGCGGGTAAGGCGCACTGAAGGTTCTGCCTTCATGACCTCTCCCCGTCGGGGAGAGGTTGGTTGCGGCGTTACTTGCCCTCGCGGAACCAGGCCAGGCCGATACCTAGCAAGAAGGCCAGCGCCACCAGCAGGCCGGGCAGCAGCGGATAGCGGTTGACGCCGGTCACGGCGTAGCTCTCGTTGCGCCGCAGGCCGATCCAGGAATCGCCGTAGGCGATGCGGTTGGCCGAGACGCGGCGCACCTCGGGGTCGGGCACATCGGCCAGCCAGATCATGCCGCCGCCCGAGGCCTCGGCCAGCGGCTTCAGCTTCTTGTCGGTGGCGCGCACGTCGGAGAACTCCAGCGGGTCAGGATTGCCGACCGCCGCCACGGTCTTCAGCTTGCCGTCGTCGAACTTGTAGAGGCCGGGCTTGTCGACCTGGATGGTGGCGACGGCGCGGCCCGGCGCGATCCGATTGAGGGTGATGGCCCGGCTGTCGCCATTGGGCGCCGTCATCACCACCGGCGCGAAGGAGTCGGCGAGAGTCTGGCGCTTGATCTCGATGCGGCCGCCCTGGGCGGTGGCGCGCAGCGCCTCCTCCTCGAGGTCGGGCTCGCGCATCAGCCAGTGGGCGATGCGACGCACCAGTTCGGCCTGCGGGCCGCCGCCTTCGATGCCGCGGTTCCACAGCCAGAGATGGTCGGACAGGATCTGCGCGACGCGGCCCTCGCCGACCCGGTCGAGCACCACCAGCGGCTTGTCCTCGGCGCCGGCCAGCACCGTCACGCCCTTTTCGGCCCGCGCCGGTATGAGGCGGAACCAGCGGCCCCAACTCGGCTCCTCGCGCTGCACGTCGCTGGGCGCATCCAGCGGTGCTGGCCGTCCGGCCTGCGGCAAGTCGGCGGTCACCGGATGGCGGTCGCCCAGCGTTGTCGGCTTGGGCTTGAATCCTCGTTCGATGACGTCACCCGCCGGCGGCGCCGGCAGCACGCCGCCGAGCGGCGTGCGGTAGATCGAGCGCTGGGTGGCGTAAACCGGCCCGACCGACAGCAGCAGCGCGCCGCCATTGCGCACGTAGTTGGCGATGTTGGTGAAGTACTCGCGGGTGATGATCGAGCCGGTCTCGTAGCGGTCGAACACGATCAGGTCGAACTCGCGCAGCTTGAGGTCGAACAGTTCCTTCATCGGAAACTGGATCAGCGACAGCTCGCGGGTCGGCGTGAAGTCGTCCTTTGACGGCGTGCGCAGGATGGTGAAGTGCACCAGGTCGACCGCCGGATCGCCCTTCAGAAGGTTGCGCCAGGCGCGCTCGCCGCCATAGGGCTCGCCCGACACCAGCAGCACCCGAAGCCTATCGCGCACGCCGTTGACCACGAACAGCGCCCGGTTGTTTTCCAGGGTCAGCTCCTGGGTGCCGGGTGCGACCTCGAGCTGCACGACGTTGGCCCCGCCATTGGCGATCGGGATATCGACCTCGACGGTGCGGCCGATCGGCGCGTTCAGCCGCAGCGGCGGCTCGTTGCCGACGGTGATGGTGACCGGCGCCGGGCTGCGGGCGTTGGGCGCCGAATCCTCGACCCGGAACTTGGCGGTCACGTGCTTGCCGACGACGCCGAATTTCGGCGCCTGCTCCAGCACCACCAGCCGGTCGGCCTCGTTCTTGCGGCCGCTCAGTAACACGTGGGTCGGAGTCGTGGCTAGCTCGGGTGGAATGGTGGCCGGTACGTCGTGCACCTGGCCGTCGGTGATCAGGATGATGCCGGCCAGCCGCTCACGCGGGATGTCAACCAGGGCGTTGCGCAGCGTGTTGATCAGCCGCGTGCCGCCCAGGCTCTCGCTGCCCAGCCGCAGGCTGTTGGGCGGCAGCACGACCTCGCGGACCTCCAGGCCCTGCAAGGTCCCGAGCCGTTTGCGTAGCGCCTCGCGGGCGGCGGCGACCTGGGCGCGGCGATCGTTGATCGACTGGCTGTCACTGTCGTCGATTATGATCAGCGCAACGTCGTCGATGCCGCGACGCTCTTCCTCGACCAGCGACGGATTGGCCAGCGCCGCCAGCACGGTGGCGACGGCGGCGATGCGCCACAGCACGCCGGTGGCGCGGCGCGCCAGGCCGGCGGCGGCGATGGCGATGCCGACCAGCCCGAACAGCAGCAGCGCCTCCCACGGCAGCAGCGGGTCGAAGGCGATGGAGGCCGCCGATGAGTTCATCGCCGCAGCCTCTGCATGATGTCGTTGAGATGCACCGCGTCGTCCTTGTAGTTGCCGGTCAGCGCGTACATCACCAGGTTGACGCCGAAGCGGAACGCCATCTCGCGCTGGTTCTCGCCGCCCGGCGCGACCGGGAACATGCCGCGGCCGGCCGACTCCATGGCCCAGGCGCCAGCGTAGTCGTTGGCGCCGACGATGATCGCCGCGACTCCGTCATTGATGCGGCCGTTGCCCGCCTCCATCCAGATGCGCCCGCCAGCCCAGCGGCCCGGCATGTCGGACAGCAGGTAGAAGGACTTGGTTAGCACATGGTCCTGCGGCATGGCGACCAGCGGCGGCACGTCGACGGCGCGCAGCAGGCGCTTGAGGTCGGCGTTGGCGCCGCCGCGACCCAGGGTGATGTGCTGGTCGCGGGTGTCGAAAAAGATGATGCCGCCCGATTTCATGTGGCGATCGATATTGCCGGCGGCGGTGACCGACGGGACCGGCTGATCGGGCGTGATCGGCCAGTAGATGAACGGGTAGAGCCGCATGTCGTCCTTCTCGAGGTCGACGCCGATCGGCTCACCGGGCTCCACCGAGGTGCGGGCACGCAAGATCTCGCCCAGGCCGTCGAGGCCGGCGCGGCTGATCTCGTCGACTTCGCGATTGCCGGTGATGACGTAGGCCAGGCGCGTGTCCAGAGTGGCACGCAGCAGGACATCGTCACCTGGCTTGGCGGCCGGCGCTGCCGCCGGCGGACGCGGTGGTGGCTGCGGCGTCGGCCGCGACGTTTGTGCCACGCCGTCACCGCTTCCGATCGCTGTCGCGATCGCCAGCGCAGCAAGAGTGGCCGTCGCACGACCAAGGCGCCGGCCAGGCGTCGGCAGCAGGCCGCGCAGCAGCAGCGAGATCAGGAAGTCGAGCAGCAGCAATGCCAGCGCCGCCATCAGGAACCAGCGGGTCAGGTCGGTCTCGCCCTCTTCGGACAGGCGGTCGGTGGCGACGCCGCCGGGCAGGTCGCCGAGCGGCGCTGGCGACTCGACACGGCCGCCGAGGTTGAACGCGATCTGCGCCGATTGATCGCCATACAGGCCGGGCGGCGTCACCGGCCGCGGGCGGAAGGTCTGGACCGCGTCCGGCGGTAGCGGCAGGGCGCCGAGCGGCGGTGCCGTCAGCTTGCCGAAGCCGTCCAAGGTGCGCCACGGCTTGAGCTGCTGCGCCACCCCGTCGCCGGCGACGCCGCGGCTGAGCTGTACCAGGCGCTGCAGCATGTCGACGAACAGGCCGGACAAGGCCAGGTTGCTCCAGCCGGTGTTGGCGGTGGTGTGGATCAGCACCAGGTAGCCTTGGCCGCGCTTCTCGCCGGTCACCAGTGGCGTGCCGTCGCTCAGCCGCGCCCAGGTCTTGTCGCCGACGTCCGGACCGGGCTCGGCCAGCACCTGCTGCTGGATGCGCACGTCGGGCGGCACGGCCAGGCCGGCGAACGGGCTGGTGGCGGGGAACTCGGCCAGGGTCGCCGGTTCGCCCCAGCTCATGACGCCGCCGAGCGCCCGGTCGCCCATGCGCAGCTTGACCGGCACCAGCTCGTCCTCGGCCGAAGCCATGCGTGGGCCGGCGAAGCGCACGATCACGCCACCCTTCTCCATCCATTCGGCCAGCGCCGCGCGATCCTCCGGACCGGGCGCGGCGCCGTCCGGCACCAGGATGATCGCCATGCGCTGCGCCATCACGCTGGTGCGGTCGCCGATCGTCAAGGAGGCGTAGGGCTCGAGGGCGCGCTCCAGATAGAAGACTTCCTGCAGCAGCGGCTGGCCGCTGGCTACCTGGCGCTCGCCGATAATGCCGACCGGCCGGCGGCGGAAGCGCTCGTCGAGCAGCACGGTGGCGCCGGCACCTGACTGACCCTCGATGTCGAGACGCGCGATGCGATTGCGCAGCTCGGTCGGCGTGTCGATGTTCGCCGTCGCTTCCGTGGCGGTGGGGCCGAAATCGAGCATGGTGCGGGCGACGATGGCGCCGCGGTCGTCGGAGCCCTGCACCGCGATGCGTCGCGGTCCGTCGCCTGACGGCCGCAGCACCTTGACCTTGAGTTCGCGGCCGCCGGTCTCCGGCTGCAGCAGCACCATTGCGGTGCGAGATGTCTCCGGCCGCAGCATTTCCATGGTGCCGAGCTTCAGGACGCGTTCGGCAGCGGCGCGCAGGTCCTTGCTGTCCAGGCCATCGCTCAGCCACACGATGTGCGCCGGCGTCGGCAGGCCGAGCTTCTCCAGCTCGGCGATGGCGGCCGCGCGGTCGGTCGGCCAGGGTTTCGGTTTGAGGGCGCGGATGGCGGCGCGCGCTTCATCCGGGCGCAGCAGGCCGCGCTTGGACTGCACTTCGTCCAGCGCTGCCGGCGCCGTCGACTGGATCGCTACCGGACGATTGGCCCGCTCGGCGCGTTCAGTCAGCCGCTCGGCGTGGCGCTGGACCACGCCCCAGTTCGGCGCCGCCGCCCAGCCATCGTCGATCACCAGCACCAGCGGGCCGCGGCCCGCGAGCTCTGCCGCCGGGTTGAGCAGCGGCCGCGCTAAGGCCAGGATCAGCAGCGTCACCAGTAGCAGCCGCAGGATCAGCAGCCACAGCGGGATGTGCACCGGCGTGCGCTCCTGCGGCTCCAGGCCAAGCAGCAGACGGATCGCGGGAAAGCGCACCAGCTTGGGCGAGGGCGGCAGCAGGCGCAACAGCCAGTAGATCACCGGCAGCGCCACCAGCAGCGACAGCATCCACGGTGTGGCGAACGCGAGGGCGCCGAGGCTTAGCATGGCTTCACTGCTCCCCCACGCAGTGGGGGAGGTGGCCGAAGGCCGGAGGGGGAGCCGACGTGGTCTTGGTCACTGAGTCCCCGTGGGACAGACCACGTCGGGTCCCCTCCGCCTCTTCGGTGCACCTCCCCACTGCATGG
>DATFGV010000222.1:0-10538 GCA_035249115.1 Vineibacter sp. | reverse complement strand
TCGCCGCGGCGCGCAGCATCGGCAGCGCGTCGCTCGCCGCCCGGGCTGCCTGGTGGCTGGCGTTCCACGCCAGGAGCATGTGGCCCCCGGCGGCCGGCGGCGCACCGATGTAAGGAACCACCAGGATCGGCCGCCCCGACGCCATCGCCACCGACTCCGGCATGGCGCGCCAATGGTCCGGCGTCGGACCATTCGGCTCGAACTGCCCGAGCACGCCGAGGTCGGCATAGCGCATGGCAGTGGCGAGCGCCTGTTGCGGCTCGCCCTCTTCAACGCGCCACTCGACGCGCAACCCGGAGCCGCTGGTCGCCCGGGCGAAGGCGTCGGCGAGATCGACCTGCTGTGCCGCCAGGCGTTCCCGGTGCTGTCGCAGCAGCTCGACGATGTAGGTCGATTCGGTCAGGGGTGTCTGGCCGATCGGTTCGGCGACGCTGAGGCCGATGAGATGGGCCTCGTGTTGGCGCGCCAGGTTGACGGCGTATTTCAGCCTGCTGACACCGGCGGCGCCGGCGTCGCAATGAACAACGATGGTCTTGTAGGACATGGACCGGCTCCGAACGAACGAGGCGACCATGATGTTCGGCGATAGTGCCGGCCTTGATCCGGATCGGCAAGCCCGTCGATCGGTGTCGACATCTCATTGACGCGGACGCGCGCAACAATCCGCCAGACTGCGGACCTGCCGTTCACATGCCGCCGTAGCGGCGCTCCTCGGCCGGCAGCCGACCCTCGGCAACGGCGTGGCAGGCAACACGCGTGCCTTCGGCGTCGGTCAGTTCCGGTCGCTCGCGCTTGCAGCGCTCATCGGCGAACGGGCAACGCGGATGAAAGGCGCAACCGGACGGCGGATTGATCGGGCTTGGCACTTCGCCGCCGACCGGCGCGCGCTGCCGGCCCGTCATCTCCAGGTCGGGGATCGTGTCCAGCAGCATGCGCGTGTAGGGATGCCGCGGCCGGCGGTACAGCGCGTCGGTGGCCGCCACCTCGACCAGGCGGCCGAGATACATCACACCGACCCGCGTGCTGATGTGATAGACGACCGCCAGGTTGTGCGAGATGAACAGGTACGTCAGGCCGAACTCGCGCTGCAGGTCCATCATCAGGTTGAGGATCTGGGCCTGCACCGAGACATCCAGCGCCGAGGTCGGCTCGTCGCACACCAGGAACTCCGGCCGGCTGGCGAGCGCCCGCGCGATTGAGACGCGCTGGCGCTGGCCGCCGGAGAACTCGTGCGGGTACTTGACGCCATCGGCCGGTGTCAGGCGCACCTGGCGCAGCAGGCCATCGACGCGCTGGCGGATCTCATCCTTGGACGACGCCAGGCCGAAGGCGCGGATCGGCTCGGCGATGATATCGAACACGCGCCAGCGCGGATTGAGGCTGGCGTACGGGTCCTGGAAGATCATCTGCATGCGGCGGCGGATGGTCGAGTTGGCGGCGCTGCCGCGCCGGACCGACATGTCCATGCCGTCGAATTCGATGCCGCCCGCGGTCGGCGGATAGAGGCCAACCACCAGCCGCGCCACCGTCGACTTGCCGCAGCCCGATTCGCCGACCAGCGAGAAGGTCTCGCCCTTGGCAATCTCGATATCGACGCCATCGACCGCCTGCACGATGGCGCGCGGCTTGCCCTCCAGCACCCGTGCCAGCAGCGGCGGCGAGACGTCGAAATAGCGCTTCAGCCCGCTGAGCTTAACCAGCGGCCCGGCCGCGGGCTGCGGTACCGGCCGCGTTACCGGCACGGTCGCGTCAGGCATCGACCGTCTCCCGGCGCAGCGGCGCTCCAACGCCGGCCCGGTCGTACCGCCAGCACGCCGCCAAGGTGGCGCGCGCCGGCATCAAGTCGGGCCGCTCGCGCGTGCAGCGCTCACCGGCCTGCGGGCAGCGCGGATTGAAGGCGCAGCCGCGCGGGATCTCCGTCAGCCGCGGCATGGCGCCTTCGATCTGGGTCAACCGGTGGCCGCGCTCGCCGATCGAGGGGATCGACCCCATCAGGCCGACGGTATAGGGATGCGCCGCGTTCTTGACCACGTCTCGCACCGGGCCGATCTCGGCCAGGCGGCCGGCGTACATCACCGCCACCCGGTCGGCGGTCTCGGCGATCACGCCCATGTCGTGGGTCACCAGCATCACCGCTGTGCCGTGCTCGCGGCACAGCTTCTTGAGCAGCGCGATGATCTGCGCCTGGATCGACACGTCCAGCGCCGTGGTCGGCTCGTCGGCGACGATCAGGCGGGGATTGGCGCACAGCGCCAGCGCGATCACCACTCGCTGCCGCATGCCGCCGGAGAACTGGTGCGGGTAGTGGTCGACGCGGGTTTCGGCCGCCGGGATGCCGACTTCCTTCAGCAGCTCGATGGCGCGCGCCCGGGCGGCCGCCGCCGACAGCGGCAAGTGCGTCTGGATGGTCTCGACCAGTTGCCGGCCGACGGCGTAGAGCGGATTGAGGCTGGTCAGCGGATCCTGGAAGATGGCGCCGATCTTGGCGCCGCGGATACGCCGCATCCTGTCGTATGGCAGGTTGTCGATGCGCTCGCCTTCCAACCGGATCTCGCCGGCGGCGATGCGGCCCGGCGGTTCCAGCAGGCCGATGATCGCGGCGCCGGTCAGCGACTTGCCGGCGCCCGACTCGCCCACGACGCCCAGCACCTCGCCCGGTGCGATGTCGAACGACACGTCGTCGACCGCGACGAGGGTGCCGCGCCGTGTCGGAAACTCGACGCGCAGGCGGCTCACTTGCAACAGCGGCGCGTTGGCGCGCGATGTCATGCCCGATGCCTCATCGCAGCTTGGGGTTCAGCGCGTCGCGCAGCCAGTCGCCCAGCAGGTTCACCGCCAGCACCAGCGCGGCCAGGGTGATGCCGGGAAAGATCACGATCCACCAGTCGCCCGACAGCAGCACATCGTTGCCGATGCGAATCAGGGTGCCGAGTGACGGCTGCGTCGACGGCAGGCCGACACCAAGGAACGACAGGGTCGCTTCCGTGATGACCGCCAGGCCCAGGTTGATGGTGGCGATCACCAGCACCGGCCCCATGACGTTGGGCAGCACGTGGCGCACCATGATCAATACCGGCGACAGGCCGATCACGCGGGCTGCCTGGACGTACTCCTTGTTGCGCTCGACCAGCACCGAACCGCGCACGGTGCGGGCATACTGCACCCAGAAACTCAGCCCGATGGCGCCGATGATGACGTAGATCGCGATCTCGTCATGCCGCTGCACCGAGATCAGGCCGCGTACCACGCCGTCGATCAGCAACGCCACCAGCAATGCCGGAAAGGTCAACTGGACGTCGGCCAGCCGCATGATCACCGAGTCGACGGCGCCACCGAGATAGCCGCTGACAAGCCCCAGCGCGATGCCCAACACCATGGCGAAGGCAGTGGCGGCGATGCCTACGACCAGCGACAGTCGGGTGCCGTACATGATCGAAGACAGCACGTCGCGGCCCTGCTCGTCGGTGCCCAGCGGGAAGCGCCACTCACCCTCGGGGTAGAACAGCACCGGCGGCTTCAGCGCATCCGACAGGCTCAATGTCGCAGGGTCGAACGGCGTGTGCGGCGCCAGCAGCGGCGACAGGAAAGACACGATGAAGATGAACAGCGTCACGACGGTCGCCGCGACGACGATCCGCGAGGATCTGAAACTGTGCCAGACGTCGCTGTCGGCGGCGCGGCGGGCGAAATCGGCCAACGCCACGCTCAATGTCCCCGCGCGCCAGCCGCCGCCGTGGCGCCACGCAGCCGCGGATCGACGGCGTAGTACAGCAAGTCAACGACCAGGTTGATGACCACGAAGAAGAACGCCACCAGCAGCAGGTAGGCAGCCATCACCGGGATGTCGGCGAACTGCACCGACTGTACGAACAGCTGCCCCATGCCGGGCCAGCTGAAGACCGTCTCGGTGACGATGGCGAAGGCGATGATGGCGCCCAGCTGCAGGCCGGTGATGGTGATGACCGGCACCAACGTGTTCTTGAGCGCATGGCCGAAATTGACGGCCCGGTTGCCCAGCCCGCGGGCACGCGCAAACTTGATGTAATCGGTTCGCATCACCTCCAGCATCTCCGACCGCACCAGCCGCATGATCAGCGTCAGCTGGAACAGGCCCAGCGTGATCGACGGCAGGATCAGCGCCTTCAGCCCCGTCCAGGTGAAGTAGCCCGAGTTCCACCAGCCGAACGACACAGTGTCACCACGGCCGAACGACGGCAGTATGTTCAGGACCACGGCGAAGATCAGGATCAGCAGGATCCCGATCAGGAAAGTCGGCAGCGACACTCCGATCAGCGAAACCGCCTGCAGGAGTTGGCTGGTCCAGTGGCGCGGATAGAGGCCGCTCCAGACGCCCATCGGCACGCCGACTCCGAGCGCGAACAGCGCGGCGCACAACGACAGCTCCAAAGTCGCCGGCAGCCGTTCGAGGATCAGCCGACCGACCGGGTCCGACGTCCGGTAGCTCAGGCCGAACCTGCCTTGGGCGGCATTGGCGATGAAACGAACGAACTGCAACGGTGCCGGGTCATTGAGCCCGAGCTTTTCCCGCAGCTCCGCCTTCTCCTGCAATGACGTGTCCTGCCCGACCATGCCGTTGATCGGATCGCCGACATAGTTGAACAGGGCGAACGCCACCAGCCCGACCGCCAGCAGCACGGCGATTGATTGGGCGAGGCGGCGGAGGATGAAAGCGATCATGGGCGACGGTCGGCCGCTACTCTACCGTGACGCCGGCCCTTGGCGCAGCATGAAATGCGACGAACGTGGGTGGCCCGGCGGCGGGCTCACTTTACTTGAACGAAGCGCAGCGGAAAGCGGTTATCGGCCGGCTGATGCAAGTCGATGTTCTTGCGCGTCGCCCAGACCACGGCCTGCCGGTGCAACGGAACATAGGCGTAGTCCCGGGTGTACAGCTTCGTCGCCTCGACGATCATGGCGTCGCGTCGGCCCTTGTCGGTCTCCTGCTCGATCTTGTCGGCCAGCTCGTCGAACGCCTTGTTCGAATAGCCGCCCATGTTCACCTGCCCCTTCTTGGTCTGGGGGTTGGGCGTTTGGAGCAGGTTCTCGAAGACGTTATGCACGTCGTAGGTCACCGACGGCGACCAGCCCAACAGGAAGAAGCTGGTCTCGCCCGGGTTGAAGTCGGGCTTGCGCACGATCTTGGCGAAAAACTTGCCGCGGGTTTGCGCCAGCAGGTTCACCTTGACGCCGATGCGTGCCAGCATCGGCACCACCGCCTGGCAGATCTTCTCGTCATTGACGTAGCGGTCGTTGGGGCAGTCCATTCCGGTCTCGAAGCCGTTGGGATAGCCGGCGTCGGCCAGCAGCTTCTTGGCCTCCTCGGGCTTCAGCATCGCCGGCCGCTTGTCGAACTCGCCGACATAACCGTTGATCCCCGGCGCCACCAGCAAGGCGACCGGATACGACTGGCCGCGCATCACGGCGCGCTTGATCGCCTCGACGTCGATCGAGCGGTAGATCGCCTCGCGGACCCGCCTGTCCTTGAACGGGTTCTTGCCCTTGACGTTCGAGTCGGGCAGCTCACCGCGTTCCTGGTTGAAGCCCAGATATACGATCCGGGTTTCCGGCCCGTCGATCACCCTGACGTTCGCGTCGCGCTTGAGGCCCTCGGTGTCCTGTGGCGGCACCTCGTAGATCATGTCGATGTCGCCGGCCTTCAGCGCCGCCACCCTGGTCGCGGCGCTGGGCACCGGCGTGAAGATCACCTCGGTCAGGTTGTGCTTTCCCTTGTCCCACCAGTTGGGATTGGCGACCAGCACCGTCCGCTCGCCGGCGCGGCGTTCCTTGACCATGAAGGCGCCAGTGCCCATGGCGTTGCGGCTGGCGAAGTTTTCCTCGTTCTTGGTCGCGTCAGCGGCGACCGCGGCATTGTTCTTCTCGGCCCACGCCTTGGACATGATCAAAATCAGTGCCCACTTCGAGGCGAGCAACGGATCGGGGTACTTGGTGTCGACTTCGACCCGAAAATCGCCAGCCCTGCGGATCTCTTTCACTGAAGCGAAGAAGCCCTTCATGTTCGAACCGCCGCTGTTGGCGCGGTTGAGCGAGAACACGACGTCGTCAGCGGTGAACGGCGAGCCGTCGTGGAACTTCACGCCCTGGCGCAGATCGAAGAACCAGGTCGTTGGTGTGCTTTGACCCCATTTGACCGCCAGGGCTGGTTCGAGCTTGAGCTTTTCATCCCAGCGCACCAGCGGCTCGTAGATGTTCTCCAGAAACGCCAGCAGAAAGGTCTCGGCACGGAAATACGGATCCATCGAGCTGACGTCGCCGGCGTTGGCCCATTTGAACGTCTTGGCCTGCGGCGCCGATGTGGCGCCGGCGCCAACCATCAGCGATGTCAGGCCGACCAACGCCCAGCGGCGCAGGAACGCGTTCATCTTCCCTCTCCTCGACTGTCCTTTGGCCTTCAGGGGCTCGTTGCCAGCGCCCCAAGCAAGCTTTCATGGTCAGCTGCGTGCTGGCGGTCAAGCCAACTCACCGCCCGGTTGTATTGAATGCCGCCCTGGCAGGACGGAACCTCGCAAAATATCGCCGATCGCGGTACGGGCCGTGACCGACCATTGGCAATCAATGCCCCGTCGCCAAGCGGATCGCAGACTCGACGCGTCGAGTCTCCGACGGGGCTCACGTCGCGATCAGGGCGCGGGGACGTCCGCGCCCGATCCGGTGGACCGCCTCACTTCACCTGGACGAAGCGCAGCGGGAAACGGTTGTCGGCTGGCTGGTGCAGCTCGATGTTTTTGCGGGCCGCCCAGATCACCGCCTGCTGGTGCAGCGGAATGTAGGCGTAGTCCTGTGTGTAGAGCCGGGTCGCCTCGGCGATCATTGCATCGCGCTTCGCCTTGTCGGTCTCCTGCTCGATCTTGTCGGCCAACTCGTCAAGCTTCTTGTTGGAATAGCCGCTGACGTTGAACTGGCCCTTCTTGGTCTGGGCGTTGGGCGTCTGCAGCAGCGCTTCGAACACGTTGTGCACGTCGTACGTGGCGGCTGGCGACCAGCCCAGCATGTAGAAGCTAGTATCGCCCGGACCGAAATCGGCCTTGCGCAGGATTTTGGTGAAATACTTGCTGCGGGTCTGCGCCAGCAGGTTCACCTTGATACCGATGCGCGCCAGCATCGCCACCACCGCCTGGCAGATCTTGTCGTCGTTGACGTAGCGGTCGTTGGGGCAGTCCATGCCGGTCTCGAAGCCGTTGGGATAGCCCGCATCGGCCAGCAGCTTCTTGGCCTCCTCCGCCTTGAGCAGCGTCGGCCGCTTGTCGAGCTCGCCGACATGGCCGTTGATGCCCGGCGCCACCATCAACGCCGTCGGGAAGGCCTGGCCGCGCATCACGGTGCGCTTGATCGCCTCGACGTCGATCGAGCGGAAGAAGGCCTCGCGCACCCGCTTGTCCTTGAACGGGTTCTTGCCCTTGATGTTGGACTCGAGCAGCTCGGCGCGCTCCTGATCGAAGCCGAGGTAGACCACGCGCGTCTCGGGGCCCTCGATCACCTTGATGTTCGCGTCGCGCTTGAGGCCGTCGGTGTCCTGCGGCGGCACTTCGTACATCATGTCGATGTCGCCCGCCTTGAGTGCCGCTACGCGGGTCGCCGGGTTGGTGACCGGTGTGAAGATCACCTCGGTCAGGTTGTGCCGGGCCTTGGCCTTGTCCCACCAGTTGGCATTGACAACCAGGATGGTCTTCTCGCCCGCCTTGCGCTCCTTGAGGATGAAGGCGCCGGTGCCCATGGCGTTGCGGGTGGCGAAGTTCTCTTCGTTCTTGGTGGCGTCAGAGGCGACCGCGGCGTTGTTCTTCTCGGCCCACGCCTTGGACATGATCAGGATCGCCGCCCACTTCGACGCCAACAGTGGATCGGGGTACTTGGTGTCGACCTCGACACGGTGGTCGTTGACCTTGCGAATCTCCTTCACCGAGGCGAAGTAGGCTTTCATGTTGGAACCGCCGCTGTTGGCGCGATTCAGCGAGAACACCACGTCATCGGCGGTGAACGGCGTGCCGTCGTGGAACTTAACGTCCTGCCGGAGGTCGAAGAACCATGTGGTCGGCGAACCTTGGCCCCATTTCACCGCCAGCGCCGCTTCAAGGCCGAGCTTCTCGTCGCGCCGCACCAACGGTTCGTAGATGTTCTCGAGGAAGGCCAGGAGGAACGTCTCGTTGCGATAGTACGGGTCCATCGAGCTGACGTCGCCAGCGTTGGCCCATTTGAACGTCTTGGCCTCGCTCGCGGACCCGCCGGCAATGCCGATGGCCAGCCCCAGCACGCCGGCCAGCGCCCAACGCCGCATTTCGCCTCTCATGTTTGACTCCTTGGAGGTAGATCGACCCCATGTCCGCGCGGCGTTCTACGGCCACACTTTCTGCATTCCCATAACAAACACCCGATGCAGTGTTTCGTCAATGAGTCAACAACTGCCATTGACGCCCACAACCCGTTGAATTTCTGTGTTAAACGCTGCGCGCGAAAACATCTTGCCGGGCCGGCTTGACGCTCCGCTCACGCGCGTTGCGACGCACCGCGGCACAGAAATTATCGCATCGGTTTAGCCAACCCTGGACAGCCACGCTGCCGCATCACACCGGATTGTGGTCGACGACGCGGCCGGCGGTTCGCGCCACAGGCGCCCGCGCATCCCGCCACGTCGCGCGGGTCGCCGTTACGCCTGGGCCAGACGCGGCGGTTCGCAGCCCGACTGGCCGCCATGACCAATCAATCCACAGCATCGGCGCGCGGGCAGCATGGCCGCATCGCGTGGGTCGGCGGGCGCGACGTTCCGCTGCCGGTGGACATCGCGAACGCGGCGACGGTAGCATCCCGCCGCTTCCCCCTCTGCGCGCCCGGGTCAGGTTCGTGTTGTGGCCGGCTCGGCGCTGGAGATTGGTCGAAAGGACGTGGCGCCATGAATCAGATGACCCGTTCGTTGCGCGGCAATTCCAACGCGGCGCGCGACATCGCCTATCACCTGCATCCCTACACCAACCTGAAGAAGCACGAAGCCGAGGGGCCGTTGACGATCGTGCGCGGACGCGGCGTCTATGTGATCGACGACGACGGCAAGGAGTACATCGAAGGCATGGCCGGCCTGTGGTCGGCGGCGCTGGGCTTCGACAACGAGCGGCTCGCCCGCGTCGCCTACGAGCAGATGCGCCAGCTGCCGTTCTACCACTCGTTCAACCACAAGAGCCACGAGCCGGCGATCAACCTCGCCGAAAAGCTGTTGCAGATGGCGCCGGTGCCGATGTCGAAGGTGTTCTTCGCCAATTCCGGGTCGGAAGCCAACGACACCGTCGTCAAGATGGTGTGGTACTTCAACAACGCGCTCGGCCGGCCGGCCAAGAAGAAGATCATCAGCCGGCTCAAGGGCTATCACGGCGTCACCGTGGCGTCGGCCAGCCTGACCGGCCTGCCCAACAACCACCGCTCGTTCGACCTGCCGATTCCCAACATCCTGCACACCAGCTGCCCGCACTACTATCGCTTCGGCACCGACGGCGAGACCGAGGAGCAGTTCGCGAGCCGCTGCGCCGAGGAGCTGGAGCAGCTGATCCTCAAGGAAGGCCCGGACACCATCGCGGCGATGATCTGCGAGCCGGTGATGGGCGCCGGCGGCGTGATCGTGCCGCCGCGCACCTACTACGCCAAGATCCAGGCGGTGCTGAAGAAGTACGACGCGCTGTTCATCGCCGACGAGGTGATTTGCGGCTTCGGCAGGACCGGTAATGTCTGGGGCAGCCAGACGCTCGGGCTCGAGCCCGACATCCTGACTTGCGCCAAGGCGCTGTCGGCGTCCTTCCTGCCAATCTCGGCGGTCATGGTGAACGAGCGCGTCTATCAGGCGCTAATGGCCGAGAGTGACAAGATCGGCGTGTTCGGCCACGGCTACACCTACTCCGGCCATCCCGTGGCGGCCGCCGTGGCGCTGGAGGCGCAGAAGATCTACGACGAGATCGACTTGTTCGGACACGCACGCCGCATGTCGGAGCCGTTCCAGCGCCATCTCAAGTCGCTCGGCGAGCATCCGCTGGTCGGCGAGACCATGGGGTTGGGCCTGGTCGGCGCCGCCGAGCTGGTCGTCGACCGCAAGACCAAAGCGGCGTTCGACCCGGTCGGCAGTGCCGGCAACATCGTCTCGCGCATAGCCCAGGAGGCCGGCCTTCTGGTGCGCAACATGGGCGATCGCATCGCCATCTGCCCGCCGCTGATCATCCAGCCGGCCGAGATCGACGACATGTTCGGCCGGCTGCGCGGCGCGCTCGACGGCGCCCTGAAGGAACTTCGCGCCGCCGGCAAATTCAGTGGCTGACGCCGGCGCGCCGCGAGACGGCGCGTCGTACCGCATCGAGCGGATCATCCTCGCCAAGCGGGCGCGCAACGTCGCGGTCTGGGCGATCGCCTTTTTTGTCGCCGCGGTGCCGGTGGCGATCGTCGGTGGCGGCCTGGAGCGCGACGCCGGCGGCGCGCTGGGCGCCGGCGGCGTGTTGGCGATGCTGTTCTGGCTGCTGGGAGTGTTGGCC
>DATFGV010000221.1:0-20048 GCA_035249115.1 Vineibacter sp. | reverse complement strand
CCAGCAGCGGACCAAGGGCAAGCCGCAATAGCGGTGGCCACCGCGCGACACCGCGCCGCGCAGTGGCCCCGTCGACCGGCCAATGGTTGGATGTTTACTTGGCGGCCGCGACGCCGGCGTCGGCGACCTGCGCGTCCTGCTGCGAGGTGACGCCGGATACGCCGATGCCGCCGATGATCTTGCCGTCGGCGCCGAGGATCAAGGTGCCGCCTTCCAGCGGCGTCACGCCGGGCACGGCCAGCAGCCGCAGATTGGCGCCGCCCTGGCCGATGGCGTCCTGCAGCGCCTTGGTCGGACGGCGCAAATTGACCGCCGTCACCGCCTTGCCGATTGCGATCTCGACGCTGCCGTGCTGCGTGTTGTCGAGCTTGGAGAACGCCACCAGCTTGGCCGAGCTGTCGACGACGGCGATCGCCACGGGCCAATTGTTCTTGCGCGCCTCGGCCTCGGCCGCCGCCAGCGCCTTCTTCGCCGCCTCAAGCGAAATACCCAGGCCATAGGCCGGTGGCGGCGCCGGCGCCTGGGCGACGGACGAGGCGATGGGCAGAGACGCCAGGGCCGCCACCGCGAATGCGACAGCCGCGGCTTGAGTGACCTTTCGACGGATCATGATGTTTCCTCCGGTTGTTGTGGCGCCGGCATTCAAGTCGCCGGCGCGGCGGCACACTAGACCGCCGCGACTCGCCATGTCACACGCCGGCTTGCAACCTGGCGGTGCGTCGGTTTCGGTTGGGAAACCCGACCTACGCCGCGCGCGCGTCCTCGCGGATCATGTCCGCACCCTTCTCGCCGATCATGATCGTCGGCGCGTTGGTGTTGGTGGTGGTGACGCTGGGCATGACCGAGGCGTCGACCACCCGCAGGCCGGTCAGGCCATGCACCCGTAGCCGCGAATCGACGACGGCCAGCGGATCCTCGCCCATGCGGCAGGTGCCGACCGGATGGTAGACGGTCCAGCCAGAGCGGTGCGCGAAGTCGGCCAGCGCCACATCGCCGTCAACCTCTGGACCCGGAAACGTCTCGGCCACGCCGTGCCGCGCCATTGCCGGCGCCGCGAAGACGCGCCGCGCGTGCCGGATACCCGCGATCAATACGCGCACGTCGTCCGGGTCCGACAGGTAGTTGGGTCGGATCACCGGCCGCGCCAGCGGATCGGGCGAGGCGGCCATGATCGTGCCGCGGCTGGCCGGCCGCGCGATCGAGCAAGCGATGGTCGCGCCGGGCTCGCGTTCGAGCGCGCCGAAGCGCAGCTGGTCGTAGCTGGCCGGCGTGAACAGCAACTGGATGTCCGGGCTCGCGAGACCGTCGCGGCTGCGGCACAGCAGCATGGCGCTGCTGACGCCGAAGGTCAGCGCGCCGCGGCCAGTGGTGATCCAGCGGGCCACCTCGCCCGCCAGCCGCAACCCGCGCGACAATTCGTTGATCGTCACTGCGTCCTTCACCCGCCACGACACCCGCGCACAGTAGTGGTCCGACAGGTTGGCGCCGACCCCCGGCAGGTCGTGTTTCACATCGACGCCGATCGCACGCAGATGCGCCGCCGGACCGATGCCCGAGACCTGCAGCAGATGCGGCGAGTTCACCGTGCCACCCGACAGGATCACGTCGCGCCCGGCGCGGATCTCGCGGTCGGCGCCGTTCTGGCGCACGGCGACCCCGACGCACCGCCTGCCGTCAAACAGCAATCGGGTCGCGACGGCGTTGGTCTCGATCCGCAGATTGGGACGACCACGCGCCTGGCGCAGGAACGTCGTGGCGGTCGAGCCGCGGAACCGGCCGTTGCGCGACATCTGCGAGTAGCCGACACCCTCCTGCTGCGGACCGTTGAGGTCGGGGCTGCGCGGAAAGCCCGCCTGTTGCGCGGCTTTGATGAAGGCGTGGGTCAGCGGCAGGACGGTGCGATAGTCTTCGACCTGCAGCGGTCCGCCCTTGGCGCGGTTGGGTCCGTCGCCCGAGACGTAGTTCTCCGACTTCATGAAGTACGGCAGCACATCCTCCCAGCTCCAGCCGCGGCAGCCGCGCTGCGCCCAGCCGTCGTAGTCGGCGGCATTGCCGCGGATGTAGAGCATGCCGTTGATCGACGAGCTGCCGCCCAGCACACGGCCACGCGGCCAATGGATCGAGCGGCCGGCGGTGCCCGCTTCCGGCTCGGTGTTGTAGTTCCAGTTCACGGCATCGTTGCGCAGCAGCTTCAGCACACCGGCCGGCACGTGGATCCAGGGGTGCCAGTCGCGCGGCCCGGCCTCGAGCAGGACCACTTGCGCGCCATCCGCGCTCAGCCGGTTGGCCAGCACACAGCCGGCCGACCCGGCGCCGATGATGACGTAGTCCGCCTGCATCGCCTCGCCTCCCGTCATTGACGGCTATCGAGACGACGCAGACGCGCCAGGGCAAGTGCCGAATGCGCCGGGCTGCGCCGCGCCGGAGGCGCGCGACTGACCGGCAGGCCGGGTGTCTTGCACCTGAACTGGGTGAACCCTGCGGGTCGCTTCCCAATCAACCGAGCAACGCCGGATCAGGCGTAGCGGAACACCTTGTTCGCGAGACGATTGATCCGGTGGTTGCTTTGCAGCAGCCTTACCAGCGGTGACCGCACCGGCTCGCTGCTAAAGGCGATCTTGCGCACGTAGCGCGGCACCTGCCACAGCGCCTCCGTGCCCACGAGGAACTGCATCACGTCGCCCGGCGCGAGATCCCAGACCGTGCCGTCGCGATCGGTCACAATGGCGCCGCCGTCAATGACGTGGATGGTCTCGTTGACGCTGTAGTGCCACCGAAACGAACCGGCGGTGCAGTCCCACAGATCGGTCCAAGCGCTGCCGTCGGCGCTGCGTGACAGCGCCGCGCATCGGGCCATCGGTGCGCCCTCGATGATCCACGAGGGATCGATGGGTGAGTCAAGGAGTTTGGCCGCTGAAATGGCGGCACGGACCACGGGAACAGGCGACATGTGACGCAAAAAACCGTGTGCTGTGGGCTACTTGCGACCGAACTCTATATCGGTACTCCAAGCCCCTTCTGACGTCAAGTTAAGAGCGCCCGAGGCTGCATGACGATCATTGCCGTCGGTGTCAGCCCCACACCACGCCGTCAATCAGGTTCCGCTCGTACAGCGCACCGAGGTCGATGCCACCGGCGGGCAGCGTCACTTCCCTCGCCCGACCTGGCGCTCTAGGGTGCGGCAACGAGCAAGGATGCTGGGGAGGCTTCGATGTCGCGACGTTCATTCGTGGTCGGCTTGAGCACTTTGGGCCTCGCCCTGGTGGCCGGCGGCGCGGTGGCGCAGGACGCGGTCAAGGTCGGCCTGATCCTGCCGATGACCGGACCGTTCGCCTCGACCGGACGGCAGATCGAGGCGGCCGCCAAACTCTACATGGCGCAGCACGGCGCCACGGCTGGCGGCCGGAAAATCGAATTGATCGTCAAGGACGACACCGGCGTCGCCGACGTCACCAAGCGGCTGGCCCAGGAACTGGTGGTCAACGACAAGGTCTCGTTCCTGACCGGATTCGGCCTGACGCCGACGGCGCTGGCCACGGCGCCGATCGCCACCGAGGCCAAGGTGCCGATGATCGTCATGGCAGCTGGCACCTCGATCATCACCGAGCGCTCGCTGTTCATCGTGCGCACCAGCTTCACCTTGCCGCAGAACACTTTGCCGATCGCCGACTGGGCGGCCAAGAACGGCATCAAGAAGGTGGTCAGCCTGGTCACCGACTTCGGGCCGGGCCACGACGCCGAGAAGACCTTCGAGGAGGTCTTCACCAAGGCGGGCGGGACGGTGGCGGAGAAGCTGCGCGTGCCGCTGCGCAACCCCGACTTCGCGCCCTTCCTGCAGCGCGCCGCCGACGCCAAGCCCGATGCGCTGTTCGTCTTCGTGCCCTCGGGTGCCGGCTCGGCGGTGATGAAGCAGTTCGCCGAGCGCGGCTTGGACAAAGCCGGCATCAAGCTGATCGGCCCCGGCGACGTCACCGACGACGACATCCTCAACGACATGGGCGACGTGGCGCTCGGCACCATCACCAGCATGCACTACTCGGCGGCGCACAACTCGCCGGAGAATAAGGCCTTCGTCGAGGCCTTCCGCAAGGCGACCAACGGCCTGCGGCCGAATTTCATGGCGGTCGGCGGCTGGGACGGCATGCACGTGATCTACCAGGCGCTGGCCAAGACCGGCGGCAAGACCGACGGCCAGGCGCTGGTCGACGCGATGAAGGGCATGAAATGGGTCAGCCCGCGCGGGCCGATGTCGATCGACCCCGAAACGCGCGACGTCGTGCAGAACGTCTATGTGCGCAAGGTCGAACGCGTCGACGGCCAGCTCTACAACATCGAGTTCGCCACCTTCGAGGCCGTCAAGGATCCCGGCAAGGCACCGAAGTAGTTTATCCTCTCCACGTAGTGGGGAGGTGCCCGAAGGGGCGGAGGGGAGCCGACATGGTGCACGTCATAGGGCGCACCACGTCGGGTCCCCATCCGGCCTTCGGCCACCTTCTCCACTTCGTGGGGAAGGCTGTTACCCATGCTCACGATCCTGTTCGACGGCATCGCCTACGGCATGATCCTGTTCGTGCTGGCCTGCGGATTGGCCGTCACCCTGGGTCTGATGAACTTCGTCAACCTGGCGCATGGCGCCTTCGCCATGGCGGGCGGCTACATCACCGTGTTGCTGATGGGCCGCGCCGGCGTGCCGTTCCTGTGGTGCCTGCCGATCGCCTTTGTGGCGACGGCACTGGTCGGTGTGCTGCTCGAACGCACGCTCTATGTCCGCCTCTATCGCCGCCCGCACCTTGACCACGTGCTGTTCACCATCGGCCTGGTGTTCATGGCGGTGGCTGCCGTCGACTACTTCGTCGGCGCGCAGCAGCAGATCATCCGCTTGCCCATGGCACTGCAGGGCCGGATCGAGGTCCTGGGCGCCAGCATCGGCGTCTACCGCCTGTTCGTGATCGGTGTCTGCGGCGCTTTGGTCGTCGTCCTGCAATCGATCCTCGCCTTCACCCGCTTTGGCAGCCGGCTGCGCGCCGCGGTTGACGACCAGCGCGTCGCGCGGGGCCTGGGCGTCGACGTCAACGCGGTGTTTGCCCTGACCTTTGCTGTCGGTTCGGGATTGGCCGGCCTGGGCGGCGCACTGGGCGCTGAGATACTCGGCCTCGATCCGACCTTCCCGCTGAAGTTCATGATCTACTTCCTGATCGTCGTCACGGTCGGCGGCACCACCAGCATCACCGGCCCGTTCCTTGCCTCGCTCTTGCTCGGAATCGCCGACGTGGCGGGCAAGTATTACGTGCCCAAGCTCGGCGCCTTCGTGATCTACGCCTTGATGGTGGGCGTGCTGCTGTGGCGACCGCACGGGCTGTTCAGCCGCGGCGCGGCGCGCTGACGGGAGGCGCGGTGACGGGTCCGACCGAGGCGCCGACCGCGACCTGGCTGCACCGCCTGGCGGTGAACCGCTGGGAGTGGGCGTTCTGGATCGCCGTGGCGATCCTGCCGCTGCTGTTCCCGCGCAGGCTGCCGTTGATCAACGAGATCGCGATCATGGCGTTGTTCGCGTTGTCGCTCGACCTGCTGCTGGGTTACGCCGGCATCGTGTCGCTGGGCCACGCGGCGTTCTTCGGCGTCGGCGCCTACGCCGCCGGCTTGCTCGCAAAGCATGGCGTGACCGAACCGATCACCGGGCTGTTGATCTCGACCCTGACGGCCGCGCTGGTCGGCTTCGTTACCAGCTTCCTGGTGCTGCGCGGCTCGGACCTGACCCGGCTGATGGTCACGATGGGCGTAGCGCTGATGCTGCTGGAGATCGCCAACCGCTTCGACACCATCACCGGCGGCGCCGACGGCCTGCAGGGCGTCACCATGGGTCCGATCCTCGGCCTGTTCCGCTTCGACCTTGCCGGCCGGACGGCGTGCGCCTACAGCCTCGTCACCCTGCTGCTGCTGTTTCTGCTGGCGCGGCGCCTGGTGCGCTCGCCTTTCGGACTGTCGCTGCGCGCGATCAAGGCCAATCGCCTGCGCGCCGTGTCGGTCGGCGTGCCGGCTGACGCGCGGCTGGTCGCGATCTACACCGTGGCGGCCGGCTACGCCGGTGCCGCCGGCGCGTTGCTGGCGCAGACGACGCAGTTCGTGTCGCTGGACGTGCTCGACTTCCATCGCTCAGCCGACGTGCTGCTGGTGCTGGTGCTGGGCGGATCCGGTTACCTGTATGGCGGCCTGATCGGCGCACTGGTCTTCAAGCTGATGCAGGACTGGCTCGCGGCCCTGACGCCGCAATACTGGCAGTTCTGGATCGGCCTCATCTTGGTCCTAGTTGTGCTGATAGGACGCGAGCGCCTGCCGGCGCTGGTCGCGCGCGTCGCCGCGCGGCTGCGTCGCCGCCCAGCGCGCGATACAGCGCCATGACGGTCGTGCTGGAAACGGTCGGTCTGAACAAGCGCTTCGGCGCCCTGACGGCGACGCGCGACGTGTCGCTGCGGCTGGAGGCCGGCGCGCGACAGGCGCTGATTGGTCCCAACGGCGCCGGCAAGACGACCTTGATCAACCTACTGACCGGTGTCTTGCACGCCGATTCGGGCCAGATCCTCCTGGCTGGCCACGACATCTCGCGCGCCGCGCCGCATCGGCGCGCACGCCGCGGCATGGCGCGGACATTCCAGATCAGCCAACTGTTCGCCGACCTCTCGCCGCTTGAGACGGTGGCCCTGGCGGTGAGTGAACGGCGGGGCCTCGGCCGACAATGGTGGCGCGCGCTGGCGGCGCACGCCGAGGTGCGCGACGAAGCCGCCACGCTGCTGCGGCGATTCGGGTTGGGCGATGCGCTCGACGCGCATGTCGGCAGCTTGCCCTATGGCAAGCAACGCCTGCTCGAGATCGCCATCGCCATCGCCGGCGAGCCACGGGTGCTGTTGCTGGACGAACCCGCCGCCGGTGTGCCCGAGGCGGAGCGACACGAGATCCTGTCGATCGTCGCGACGCTGCCGCCTTCGGTCGCCGTGCTGCTGATCGAGCACGACATGGACCTAGTGTTCAGCTTCGCGCGGCGAATCTCCGTGCTGGTCGACGGCGCCCTGTTCGCCGAGGGCCCGCCCGACGAGGTGGCCCGCGATCCACGCGTGCGCGCCGCCTATCTCGGCGAGGCGGCCCATGGCTGAGCTGCTGGCGGTCGAGCGCCTGCGGGCGGGCTACGGCGAGGCCGTGATGCTGGACGGCGTGTCGCTGAGCCTGGGTGAAGGCGAGGCGATGGCCCTGCTGGGCCGCAACGGCGCCGGCAAAACGACCCTGATCGCCAGCCTGCTGGGCCTGACGACCTGGCATGGCGGCACGATCCACCTGGCCGGCCGCGACATCACGCAGCTGGCGCCTGAGCGGCGGGCCCGCGCCGGGATCGGTTGGGTGCCGCAGGAGCGCGGCATTTTCCGCTCGCTGTCGGTCGAGGAGAACCTGACCGCGGTCCAACAGGCAGGGCCGTGGAGCGTGGCGCGGGTGTTCGGTCTGTTCCCACGCCTTGCCGAGCGGCGACGCCATCTCGGCGACCAACTCTCGGGCGGCGAGCAGCAGATGCTGGCGATCGCCCGCGCCCTGGTACTCAATCCCCGTCTGCTGCTGCTCGACGAACCGCTGGAGGGTCTGGCGCCGCTGATCGTCGAGGAGGTGCTGGCGATCCTGCGCCGGGTGCTGCGCGAGGAAGGGCTGGCGACGATCATTGTCGAGCAGAAGGCGCGCCAGGTGCTCGCCGTGACCGACCGCGCGATCGTCCTCGATCGCGGCACGATTGCGCTTGAAAGCCCGAGTGCAACGCTGCTGGGTGATCCCGATCTGCTGGGCGCCAGGCTCGGAGTCGCTGACAAGGCAAACGCCTAACCGGCCGGAGTGTGGCGTACGCGGACTCTACCCCAGGATCACGCCGTCGATCAGGTTCCGCTCGTACAGGGCGCCGAGATCGATGCCGCCGGCGGGCAACGCCGGCAACAATCCGGCGACGACCTGCGCCAGGCGCCGCTCCTGATCGCGGCGCAACGCCTCGGCGTCCTCGACCGTGACGGCCGCGAACCGCACCTTGTCGCCCGGCAGCATTCGCCCCAGCCGCGGCAGGTCGGCCGAAATCACGGTCGCGATCTTGGCGTAGCCGCCGACGGTCTGGCGGTCAGCCAGCAGCACGATCGGCAGGCCGGCGCCGGGCACCTGGATTGAGCCAGGCGCGATGCCGTCCGACACGATGTCCGGTCCCTTCTCGGAATGCGCAATCGCCGGACCCTCGAAGCGGATGCCCATGCGGTCCGCCTCCTTCGATACGGTGTAGTCGCTGCCCAGGAAGGTGGCGTGGCCGGCCGTGCTGAAATGATCCGCTTGCGGACCGAGGACGACCCGTATCGGACCGTCGCCGTAGTCGAACGCCGCACCGAACTTCAATTCAGCGCGCGACGTCGCCGCATCGCGTGTCAGCGGCAGGGTGTCGCCGTCCCGCAGCTTGCGACCCTCCAGCCCGCCGATTCCGGCGCGGGTGTAGGTCGCGAGGCTGGCCATGAACGCTCGCAGCGCCACGCCGCCTTCGATCGCGAGATAGGCCGTGCTGGTACCGTCGACCATGCCGATCCGCAGGCCTTGGCCGCGCGTCAGGGTGTGCGAGCGGTCGACTTCGAGCGGCTTCGGCGACGCGCCGGGTGCGGCGATGAGATCGAGCGTCACCGGCCCGACCACCGCCAGCCGCACGCTGTCGGCCTCGACTCGCAGGGTCGGGCCCATGACGCTGATCTCGATCGCCGCCAGGTCGGTGGTGTTGCCGACCAGCGCGTTGGCCAGGCGCAGCGCGACGCGGTCCATGGCGCCAGCGACCGGCATGCCGAGCGCCTGAAAGCCGATCCGGCCACGATCCTGCAGCGTGTCGAACAGCCCGGCGCGCTCGATCAACAGCTGCGCGGTCATGGCGTCCGTTCATATCCCCTCCCCCCTTGTGGGGGAGGGTTAGGGAGGGGGGTGCCACACAGGAGGTCCTGCGGCCGGACCACCCCCCACCCCGACCCTCCCCCACAAGGGGGGAGGGGGAAAGAAAAGAGGGCGAAGAAAGTCACCACCCTCACGCCCGCACCTCCAGCGTCGCCCAGTCAAAGGTGCCGGCCTCGGCCCGGGCGGCGATCGCGTCGTATTCGGCGCGGCTGACGCGGCGAAAACGCAGCACGTCACCCGGCGCCAACAGCACCGGCTGTTCGCGGCGCTGGTCGAACATCATGAGTGGCGTGCGGCCCACCAGGTGCCAGCCGCCGGGACTGTCGAAGGGATAGATCGTGGTCATGTTCATGGCGATGCCGACGGACGAGCGCGGCACCCGTACCCGCGGCTGGGTACGCCGTGGCAGTTCCAGCGCCTTCGCCAGGCCGACGATGTAGGCCAGTCCAGGCATGAAGCCGAGAACGTAGACGTGGAAATCCGACGTCAGGTGAAGCTCGATCACCGCTTCGGTCGTGAGGCCCGTGCGATGAGCGATGTCAGGGAGGTCGGGCGCGAAGTCCGGATCGTCATAGCAGCACGGAATCGCCAAGGTCCGACTCGCCGCCGCCGCCTCCAATCCGCCTGCCACCAGCGCCTCGAACGCCGGCTGCAGCGCGGCGCGGCTGGTCGTGAGCGGGTCGTAGCAGACCATCAGCGCCCGCATGCTCGGAATCGTCTCGACCACGCCGGCCAGCCGGCCGGCGTCGCGTTCGGCGGCGACGCGGGCGTGCAGCCCCATCACCCGGGCGTTGATCTCGGGCGCGATCGTGCTGCCGAATTCGACGCTGAACGCCGTGTCACCGCAATCGAGATACCGGACGCTCACACCTCTGCTCCATCCGGCGGCCGCAGCGGTTGACCGCGGGGGCGCCGAAGCGCGTAAGATAGCGGTCGTCACGCGGCGCACCAGTGCCTATATGGTCGACGAGCGTTCGAGCGAGATGCGCCTTGTGTCGCAGTGGCTGATTTGCGCCGCGATCGATGGCGCGCTCGAGGAGGCAACCATGCCAATCACGCCAAACACCCAGGCGACCGAAATCCCCTGGCGGGCGGGCTACCGCAATTTCGTGCTGGCCGGGCGCGACCAGGGCCTGGACTGCATCGCCGGCTACAGCGTGATCGAGCCCGGCGCCGGTGCGCCATTGCACGCGCACAAGGACGTCGACGAGATCTTCATCGTGCTCGAGGGCACGCTCGACATCCGCATTGGCGATGAGCGGCACCTCGTGGCGGCCGATCACACGATCGCCATTCCGGCCGGCGTGCCGCACGCCTTCACCGCGGTCGGCCCGACGCCGGTCCGCATGTTCACCTTCATGCCGCGCAACCGGGCCATCGCCGAGGCGACCACCTATTTCGAGGGCGCGCCGCCGGCCGGCGCGGCGCAACATTGAACAGGATCAGCGAAGTGAGACGCGACCTGAGTCAGCACGCGACCTGTCATCCCGAGCGCAGCGAGGGATCTTTGGGATTGGCGCGTTGCCGCCCAGCCGCGAAAGATTCCTCGCTGCGCTCGGAATGACAGGTGCAAAGGAGCGACCGCCATGGCCACCGACGTCAACATCAACTCCGATCTCGGCGAGAGCTTCGGGCCGTGGAAGATGGGCAATGACGCCGAGGTGCTGAAGATCGTGCGCTCGGCCAACGTCGCCTGCGGCTACCACGCCGGTGATCCGATGGTGATGGCCGAGACCGTCAAGCTGTCGATCGCCAATGGCGTCAGCATCGGCGCCCATCCCGGCTTCCCCGACCTGCAGGGCTTCGGCCGCAGGGTCATGCGTTTCAGCAACGCCGAAATCGAGATGATCATCGCCTACCAGATCGGCGCCCTGATGGCGATCGCCGCCGCCCATGGCGGCAAGGTCACGCACGTCAAGCCGCACGGCATGATGGCCAACATGTCGGCCGAGGACGAGGACCTGTCGATGGCCATGGCGCGCGCCATCAAGGCGGTCGACCGCGACCTGATCTTCCTGGCCCAGGCGGTGACGCCGCAGGTGACGGCGTCGCGCAAGCTCGGCCTGCGTACCGCCGAGGAGGTGTTCGCCGACCGCACCTACACCGACAAGGGCATTCTGACGCCGCGCAAGGAGCCCAACGCCATGATCCACGACCCGCAGGAGGCGCTGCGCGCCGTCAAGCGCATGGTCGAAGAGCAGGCGATCTACTCGACCAGCGGCCGCAAGATCCCCTGCCGCGTCGACTCGGTCTGCGTGCACGGCGACGGACCGACGGCCGTTCAAACGGCGCTCACCGTGCGCGACGGGCTGGCGGCGTCGCAGATCCGCATCGTGCCGCTGCCGGAGTTGCGCAGCCTGCAATAGGTCGGGGTTTTCGAGGGCGCCGCCGGCAGTCTATCGTCACGGCGGTCACAACGGAGGTCAGCCATGGACGCCGCCGCCTTTGAAGCCGCCCTGCGCCGGGACGGCTTCACCGAGATCGAGACCAAGACCGTCGAGGCGAAACCGCCGTCGCAACCCCATGCGCATCCCTACGACGTGCGGGCGCTGGTGCTGGACGGCGAGATCACCCTCACGTCGGAAGGCGCGGCGCGCGTCTACCGCGCCGGCGACAGCTTCAACATGGCGGCCGGCTGCGTGCATGCCGAAAACTACGGCCCTAATCTCACCTATATCTTCGGCCGGCGGCACCCGGCGTAGGAACCTGCTCCGAAGTACCGCTGTGATCCTGACATCGCATGCCGTTAGCGCATGGCGAGATGCGTGCTCGTCGGCCATGGTTTCGCACGCGGGGTGAGCCAGCGTCTCGCGCATCGCATCGCTGTATTCTTCGGCGTCAGGTCGGAGCGGCCCGCTTAGCGACGGCGGCAATGAGGTCAAAGTCACCAGCGAGCACCGCGTCGAGCCGTCCGGTCCGCCAGCCCTTTGCGATATCACGGACCAGCGGCGCAGGTTCTTCGCGATATCGCCGCACAATCGCCGTGGTCGACGGCGCTGCAGCCAGCAAGCGCGTGAAGGCATCATGCCGTACTGCCTTGGATGCCTCCCGGTCCGGTCCTGCGACGACCGTCACACGCGCCACGGTCCGGCGCGAGTTCTCAGGGGCATGCTCTTCCAGGACATGCAATCCGGCTTCCGCTGCCAGCGTGCGGTAAGCGCCAAAACCGGTGACCTGTAGGAGTGGCACGCCGTTGGGATCCCCCGGGGCGATCTCGGCCATCCGCATATGCCGTTTGGCGGCCCATTGCCGGTACATGCCGGTCAAGGTCCGGCACCAGCCAATCGCGTTGACGCCTTCGCCGCCGGCGTCGAGCGCAACCGAAACACGCAGCAGTGCGTCAATCGGCGCACCGGCAGCGACGTCATCCAAGCCCTGCCGCAGGTTGTAGAGCTGCAGGGCAAGGCGGCCTGCCAGCTCGCGAGACGCACGGGGTTGGCGGCCGCTGGCCGCTTCGTATCGCTCGAACAGGCGGCTGGCCGTGCGCGAGGCCTCGGTTACGCGTTCCATCAACTCGAGGCTGGAAAAGACGCGGAAACGATCATCGCGTGTCCAGATGGCGGGGTCGGCTAGCGCCAGTCGTATCCGGTCGCCGGCGGCGAGCCAGCTGTCGCGCCGCAACTCGCCGTCGAGTTCCCGCCAGTACGCGGCCAACGATGCCCTCTCGACCGCCGAACCCGACTGACGCAACACGATCGACGCCAGCGACACCCCCCCATCAACTTCAGCCTCAAGTGCAGCCGCAGCGACGGGCTCGGCATCCGGATCGACGAACTCGACCTCGAGCTCGCGACCATTCGAGCGCACAAACAAGAACTGGTCACCCTCGGGAAAGCGGTGCTCGACTAGCGTCGCCGCCAACGGCGCCAGCAGCAGCTGATCAATCGCGCGCTTCAGCGGCCGGGCACCCATCTCCGGTGAGAAACCGCGATCGAGCAGGAACTCGATGGCGGAGGCTTCCCACTCGACGGCCCAGGCCCGATCGCGAAGCCCGCGCCGCTCCTGCACGCCCGCCAGCTCCTTGTGCAGGATGTCGCGCATGAGTTCGCGCGACAGTGGCTGGAACACGATGATCCGGTCCAGCCGGTTGACGAATTCGGGCCGGAACGTCTGCGCGATTGTTCGCTGCACCTGCTCGTCGTTGTAGCGGCCGTGATCGGGACGGAAACCCATCCCGGCCCCTTGATGGACGGTCGCACCCAAGTTGGAGGTCAGAATGATGAAGCAATGCCGGAAATCGGCTTCCCGGCCACGCGCGTCGCTCAACCGGCCGTCATCGAAGATCTGCAGAAACAGATCCCAGCAGTTGGCGTGGGCCTTCTCGAATTCGTCGAGCAGAACGACAGAGAACGGTTGCTTGCGGATGCGATCAATCAGCGACTCCATGCCGCTGTCATCGACGTGGCCGAGTATCTTGTTGGTCGATTCCGACGTCTGGAACTCGCTCATGTCGAGGCGGGTCATCCGGTCGGCTGACCCGAAAAGATACTCGGCAAGTGTCTTGGCCAGCTCCGTCTTGCCGGTCCCAGTCGGGCCCGCGAACAGGAAAACGCCGATGGGTCGGTCCGGGTCCGTGAGACCCGCCTTGAGCATCGCGATCCGGTCGACCACAGCCTTCGTTGCCTCGTCCTGGCCAATGACCCGACTGGCAAAAAACTTCTGCACCTCCGCTAGATCGATCCTCTGGCCCGTATCCAGAATCACTGTTGGCAGCCCGGACATTTGCGACAAGGTGGCGATGACACTGTTAGCGGTCAGCGCGGTTTCATCGGTTCTGACCGCTCGATTGGCGGCACGCTTGAGAAGGTCGAGCACCACGCCAGGCATCTGCCCACTGCCCAGATAATGTTGGGCCAACTCCATGGCCACCTCGACGGCCTCTTCCGAGACCGCGACACCGATGTGGCTAGTGATGCGCTCCCCGACCTGTTTGGCCAGCGCCAGGGTTTCGACGTCATTCATCGGGTCCAAAATCAGGACTTCCATCATCGACCGCAGCGACGGCCGCGACTGGAACAACCGGGTCGCGGCGGCTTGGCTTGCTTCGCCAACGATCACCAGATTGCCATCCGTCAACGCCGGCAGAATCTGATCGAGAATGCTGGCGGGCTGGCCCTGAGACATGCCGCTGCTGGCGATATGCGCGAAGTCACGAACGAACCACACGAGCTTGCGACGGCTATGCAGCGCATCGATCAGTTTGCGGACACGTCCTTCCAGCTGGCCAAAATACTGCTGATCCGCCATCAGTTCGTCGCCGCTGGCGGAGAAAACGGTCCACCCGTCGGTTTGAAGCTGCCCGCCCAGCAGATCGAGGAAGGTTGTCTTGCCGATCCTCGGCTCGCCGGTGATCAGCAATGAGCGGGGACGTGCCTGGCGGATTGCCGCCTCGGCCGTCGCGAGGAGATCTTGCCAGGCCGGCGGCACGACAAGCAGCGGATCCCGGTCGGAAGGCTTGCGAACCACGCCGACCGAAGCGAGGTAGCTTCGGTCGACCCGCGATTCCTCCTGCTTGCCCAGCACGGTGGCCAGTTGCTCGGCCAATGGCAGTTGGATCTTCTTGAGCAGACCAATGACGGAAGGGGCGGCAAGGTTCTCCTTCTTCGCCAAGTACTCGCCGAATTCCTCCTTGTCGCCCAGTTCAGCGCGGCGTGCGAGATACTCGTCGTAGGCATTGACGATGACAGGGTTCTCGACCCACCACTCCGATACGGCGAGCAAGGGAGCACCCGCCGGCGGACGGTCTTCAAGCGCGTTCAGGAACTGCAACGCGTACGTCAGCACATACGGACGAATGTCATCGAGGTGCTTGAGCACGGCGTCGCGCAATGACTGCCGCTCCGGATGCTCGGCCAACACAGTGAAAGCGGCGCACGCCATAGGCCAATTGCCGCCCAAGGCATACTGCTTGAGCAAGAGCAGCGTCGCATCCGGCCGGCGAAGAGCCGTCACAACGGCGCGGAACTCGGACATGTCGAGCAATTCGCGGGGGTGGCTGACCTCCTCCGCCAGGGGCGACAATGTCCTGCTCAGCGGCGGCAAGATATCGGCGATCTTGTCGGAAGGCGTCGGCCCTGGTGAAGCGCCAACGTCAGGCGCAGCCGCCCGCATGCCCGGCAAAAGGTTGAACTTCACCAAGGCCAGACAAGCAACAAACCCTGCGACAGCGGCAGCGATGACACTCAACCAGTTACCGGACATTGTGCTGTCTTCCGCTGGCCTGCCGGGCGCGCTGCTAGCGCTTGCGGGTTCGGGTTAAGCCGGCAGGCATTAAGGTACCCATCGTGACATGTCACGGTGATTATTGGCGATTGTCCGACGACGACAGCGGAATACTGCCATGCGGCTATTTGAGCACCTCGCCGCTTCGCCTCTCCCGTTGAGGCTGTATAGGTAGGGCTATCGTACAGTTTGGTCGCGCCCGCTGGCGGACCGCCGACCTGCTGTTAGCAGCCGGCGGATGACCGGGAGGAATTCTCATGACCTGGCAACCCGAACTCGACGAACTGAAGCGCCGCCAGGCGCTGGTGGCGCGCATGGGCGGCACCAGCAAGGTCAAGCGCCAGCACGACGGCGGGCGGCTGACGGTGCGCGAGCGCATCGACCGACTGCTCGACCCCGGTTCGTTTCGCGAATTCGGCTCGATCGCCGGCATGGCTGAGTACGACGGCAAGAACGACCTGGTCGACCTCGTCGCCTCGAACTCGGTGACCGGCCGCGGCACGATCGACGGCCGGCCAGTGGCGGTGTCGGGCGACGACTTCACGGTGCGCGGCGGCTCGGCCGACGCCACCATCAAGGAGAAGAACCTGCTGGTCGAGCGCATGGCGCGCGAGTACCGCATACCGATCATCAGGCTGATCGAGGGATCTGGCGGCGGCGGCTCGGTGAAGACCATCGAGACCACCGGCCGCGCCAACGTGCCGGGCGTGATCGGCTTCGATGTCGTCACCGACAACATGGGCACGGTGCCTGTCGTGGCGCTGGGCCTGGGCTCGGTGGCCGGATTGGGCGCCGCAAGACTGGCGGCATCGCACTACTCGGTGATGGTCAAGGGCCTTTCGGCGATGTTCGTCGCCGGCCCGCCGGTGGTGGCGCGGCTCGGCCAGCCGCTGACCAAGGAGGAGCTCGGCGGCTGGGAGATCCAGCTGCGCGCCGGCGCGGTCGACGAGGCGGTCGACAGCGAGGACGACGCCTTCGCCATGGCCCGCAAGTTCCTGTCCTATATGCCGCAGTCATCGCATGAGCTGCCACCGCGCGGCCCGCAGCAAGACAATCCGCAACGCCGCGAGGCGAAGCTCCTGTCGGTGATTCCGCGCGATACGCGCAAAATCTACGCCATGCGCCCGATCATCAACGCGCTGGTCGACCAGGGCAGTTTCTTCGAGATGGGTAAGCTGTACGGCCGCGCGGTGATCACCGGGCTGGCGCGGCTCGACGGCTGGCCGGTCGCCTTCATGGCCAGCGACCCGATGCACTATGGCGGCGCCTGGACCGCCGACACCTGCCAGAAGGTGACGCGGTTCATGGACCTGGCAGAAACCTTCCGATTGCCGATGGTCTACCTCGAGGACTGCCCGGGCTTCCTGATCGGTCTGGAGGCCGAGAAGAGCGGCGTCATCCGCCAGGGCGTGCGCGCCATGGCGGCGATGCACCAGACCACGATCCCGTGGTGCACGGTGATCGTGCGCAACAATTTCGGCGTCGCCGGCGCCGCCCATCGGAACACCGGCCGCATGAGCTTTCGCTACGCCTGGCCGTCTGGCCGCTGGGGCTCGCTGCCGCTGGAAGGCGGCATCGAGGCCGCCTACCGCGCCGACATCGACGCGGCGCCCGATCCGAAGGCCAAGCTGGAAGAGATTGAGGATCGCTTGAACAAGCTGCGCTCGCCCTTCCGCAGCGCCGAGACGTTCTGGATCGAGGAGATCATCGACCCGCGCGACACCCGCCCGCTGCTGTGCGAGTTTGCCAACCTCGCCGCACCCGTGCGCGCTGGCGAGGCCCGATTCTGGATGCGGCCGTAGCGCTGGAGACGGAATTGCATACCGCCTTCGCGCTGCCGTCGCCTGATGGTTGACCGGCGCCGGCGTCCTGCCCTAGCCTCCGGACGCGGTGCAAGCCGCGCCCGGGCCCGCGGGAAGGGTTTAACCCACTTGCCGCCTTGCACGTTCGCAACGTGACCTTTGTGCAGCCGAAATTGCGGGTCGTCGGCGGTTCCATGCACGGAGGCTCGCATGCCACGGCTGCCCGATCGGCCGAACCTCGATCATTTGAAGAAGCAGGCAAAGGACCTGCTGGCGCTCTGGCGAGCGGGTGATCGGGTCGCGATCAACCGCTTCCGTCTCGGCCTGCCGGCCGTTGCCGGCAAGGATGACGCGACGATCGCGCGGCTTGGGTTGCGGCTTCACGACGCGCAATCGTGCATCGCCCGCGAATATGGCTTCCCCTCCTGGGCCGACCTGAGACGTTTCGTCGAGCTGCGCGCGGCGTCCGGCGCCGATCCGGCGGCGCGCCTCCTGGCCTGGCTGCGTCTCGTCTACGCCGCCGACATAGCCGGCGGCAACAACCTTGCCCGACCGGCGCTGGCCGCGCGCCTGCTTGAGGACGACCCGGGCCTCGTGGGCGACGATCCCTACGTCGCCTGCGCGATCGGCAACGAAGACAGACTGCGTCGAGCCATGACCACCGATCCGGGATGGGTTGGTCGCGTCGGCGGGCCGCTCAACCTGCCGCCGCTGGTGGCGGTCGCGCACTCCGGCCTGCTGCGGTTGCCCGCCTGGCGCGACCGCCTGCACGCTTGCGCGCGCTTCCTGCTGCAGGCCGGCGCGGACGTTAACCAACCGGTCGGCAGCCGCTGGCCGCCGGCGTCGCTGAACCAGCCGTCGGCGGTCGACACGCTGTCCGCGCTCTACGGCGCCGCCGGTCGCAACCACGATCCCGACCTGACACAGTTGCTGCTGCAGGCCGGCGCGAATCCGAACGACGGCGAGTCGCTCTACCACGCGCTGGAGAACAACTCCTGCACGCGTCTGCTGTTGGACGCCGGTGCTCGCATTGTCGGAACCAACGCGATGTATCGCGTGCTGGACTTCGACAACCTGAGTGCACTTGAGCAGCTGTTGAAACACGGCGCCGACCCGAACGAGCCCGCGACCAGTCCGCCGACGTCCGACTGGGGCTCGCCGCTGTTGTGGGCCATCAGGCGGCGTCGTTCGCCCGGGCACATCGCCGCCCTGCTGCGGGCGGGCGCCGATCCGATGGCGACAACGCCGGACGGCGTTGGTGCTCACGCCTGGGCGCTGCGCTTCGGGCTGCCTGAGGTCGCGGACTTGCTGGCCTCGACCGCCGGCGCGGCGCAGCCGGCTGAAGAGCAGTTCATCGCTGCCTGCGCGCGGGGCGACGAAGCAACCGCGCGCCACATCCAGTCATTGCGGCCGGACCTGCCGCGCGGCCTGTCCGAGACCCAACTGCGTCTGCTGCCGGAGCTTGCCGCCGATGGGCATCGCACAGCCGTCGAGTTGATGGTCGCGCTCGGCTGGCCCATCGCTGTTGCCGGCGGCGACTGGAAGGCATCGGCCCTCAATCATGCGGTGTTTCGCGGCGACGCCGGACTGACGCGGTTCCTGCTCGAACACGGCGCCAGCTGGCGCGAGCGGCACGGCCATGGCGACGACGTCTGCGGAACCTTGTCGTGGGCGTCGTGGAACGAGCCGGTGGACGGCGGCGACTGGGTCGGCTGTGCCGAAGCCCTCGTGGCTCATGGCATGCCACGCGCCCTGCCCGATCCGGCGGACTCGACCTGGGTCGTCATCGACGGGCGCCGCAAGCGGTTCTCCGATGAAGTCACGGACTTCCTGCTGGAACCGGCCGACGCACGACCAGAATCGACCACCTCATGACGCGGTGCCGCCAGGTTACTGTGCGGTCCATCCGGTAATTTTCTTGAGATTGCCGGGGAATATTTTGCATATTGATGTGTCTATTCCAGGTTACCGGCGCGATACGGGTCGCGCCGGTCGTCTTGGTGAGGCTTGCATGTCTGCCACCGACATCTTCAACACCGCGGCCAAGTACACCGTGCTGGGTACGCTGCAGGATCCGGTCATCGCCAAGATCCGCTTCACGCTCGGCCCGTGGACGGTGACGCCGGCTCTTTTCGCGGACGTGGCCGCGGCTGTGGCGGCCGGCAACATCCAGGTGATCTGCAACAGCGCCCTCGACAAGTCCGCCTACTATTCGTCGGACACCGACCAGATCGAGCTGGCGTTCATGGCGACCAACGAAGTCACCAAGCGCGCCCTGATTGTTCACGAGTGCGTCCACGCCGGGTTTGACCTGAACTGGCTCCAGGGTATGGAGATCGCCGCCTCGGAGGCCGCCGGCTACCTCGCCCAGTGCGTGTTCGCGCGTGCCCATCTGGAGGATCCAAAGGATCCCGACTTTCGCCTGTCCGGCGATGATGCGGAGCACGACGGCGTGTTTGAGGTCGGCTGGCGGCTCGCCGGCAAGGTCCTCGCGTCCCAGAAGTTGACCAACGCCGACTACCAGGACCATCTGAAGGCTGTGCTCAAGCACCCGAAGTATCCGGATGGCCGGAGCATCGCCGGATGGAACGGCGTGAGCGGCTACAAATATGCCAGGCGCGTCGTGCGATGAGGCTTGGCGGCGTGCACAGACGGTGTTCAACTACGCGTTGGTCGTCGGGGCGACGGGGAAAGAGGAAGCAACCATGGACAACATCACCGTGCGGACCGCCGTCTTCGGCTTCATCGCCGGCGCGGTCGCGTTCCTGATCTTCCACCAGGGCGGATTTTGGGCCTTGACCCAAGCCGGCGTCCTGAAAGCCACGGTCTATTCCATGGTCCCGACCAAGCCGCTCGGCGTGCCGGTGGTGCTGTCGTATATCTTCTGGACAGGGCTGTGGGGCGTCGTCGGCGCGTTCCTGGTTCCGCGCCTGCCGGTGCCGACGATACTCGGCTGGATCCTGTTCGCCGCCATCGTGCCCACGCTGGTGAACTGGTTCATCGTGCTGCCAATCAAGGGCTTGCCGATGGGCAACGGGTTCCGCATGCCCGGCGTCGTCATTGGGCCGCTGGTCTACGGATTTT